>JBMTZC010000097.1:0-12915 GCA_049455215.1 Prochlorotrichaceae cyanobacterium | reverse complement strand
ACAAAACCCTTTTTTCCTCAGTGGTACCGCGATCGTTTTAGTGGTTGCGTATCTCGTGCGCTTTTTAGCCGTAGCCCTAGGGGCGATCGAGTCTAGCCTGGCTCGAATTTCTCCCAACTTAGATCAAGCGTCCCGCAGTTTAGGACTGACTCCCCTGAAAACCCTCCTGCGGGTGCATGTGCCCTTGCTCCGGGGGGGCTTACTCACCGCCATGATGTTGGTCTTTGTGGATGTGATGAAAGAATTGCCCGCAACGATCGTACTGCGGCCCTTTAACTTTGACACCTTAGCGGTGCGGGTTTATCAGTATGCTTCCGACGAACGCCTCGCAGAAGCCGCCGCCCCGGCCCTAACCATTTTACTAGTGGGATTACTGCCAGTCATTGCCCTCAGTTGGCAAATCATTATTAGTCAGCAACAGCGATCGACTCCGGAAGAGGGGTGATCCGGGTGCAACCGCTAGGGCTCGCCCCTAGTGGGTCGGGGTATCAGACACCTCGATCGCGGCGGCGCAGGTTTTAGCCCGCTGTCGAGCTGCTTCGATCGTATCCCCTAGGGCCAGGGCAACCCCCATCCGCCGATTGACGCGGGTAGTGGGCTTACCAAACAATCGCAGTTTACTCGTCGGCACCTGCAACGCCGCTTCCAGTCCCGTAAAGCAAGGATTAATGCCCGCACTGGTGGCTAAAATCACCGCAGAAGCCGCCGGTTGTAAGGTTTCAATCTGACCAATGGGCAGTCCCGCAATAGCCCGGACATGCAGTTCAAACTCAGACATATTTTGACTAATTAAAGTCACCATCCCCGTGTCATGGGGACGGGGACTCACTTCACTGAAATAAACCGTTTGAGGACGATCGGGAGAGCCCGCAATAAACAACTCCACCCCAAAGATCCCCCATCCCCCCAGGGCAGCCGTAATCTGCTCCGCAATGGCTTGGCACTGTTCCAAGGTTTGAGGATGGAGGGCGCAGGGTTGCCAGGATTCTCGATAATCTCCATCGACCTGAATATGTCCAATGGGCTCACAGAAATGGGTTCCCGAGGCCGATCGCACCGTCAATAGGGTAATTTCCCGATCGAAGGGGATAAAGCCTTCGACAATGACCCGGCCCGTGTGGGTGCGTCCTCCCTTTTGGGCGTATTCCCACGCTGCGGCCAGATCAGCTTCCGTATGAACAACACTTTGCCCCTTACCGGAAGAACTCATAATAGGCTTAACCACACAGGGCAAACCGATCGTTTCGATCGCCGTTTGATACTCTTCTAAGGTCTCCGCAAAGCAGTAGGGAGAGGTACGCAGTCCTAACTCCTCCGCCGCGAGCCGTCGGATCCCCTCTCGATCCATCGTTAAGCGGGTAGCCCGTGCCGTAGGAATCACCTGCCAACCTTCCTGCTCCAGGGTCATTAAGGTTTCCGTAGCGATCGCTTCCACCTCCGGCACAATCCAGGTCGGGCGTTCTTTTTCCACGATATAGCGTAACTTCTGCCCATCTAACATATCCACCACATGGCTGCGGTGGGCCACCTGCATGGCGGGGGCGTGGTGATAAGCATCCACCGCAATGACCTCTATCCCTAAGCGCATGGCTTCAATGACCACCTCCTTGCCCAGTTCACCAGAGCCTAAGAGGAGAAGCCGTTTACTCCGATCGTCCTGTAGAGGGGTTCCCCAGGGAGTTGTTGTTTGTGTCATGTCACCCACCGCTGTCGGTCTAAATCTGAGTTGCTTAAGTTCAGATCATACAGGCCGATCGTCTTGAAGGGAAAAGAGAGAAACAGCCTTGATGTTGCAAATCAACAAAATTGAGGAAGGCAAAGAGAAACACTTCCGCAAGCTGAGAAACAGCTTCTTCTATTTCATATGGAGATAAGCGGACTTGAACCGCTGACTTCTTGCATGCCATGCAAGCGCTCTACCAACTGAGCTATACCCCCGTTTAAGCATTTATTATTATGCGAGTGAGGGGCTGGTTTGTCAACCTCCTTAACCGGAGTTCAGCAATGCTCATGATGAAAATTTAGCTAGGGTGTCATCAGTTAGCTCCAGAACCCTCTGGATTTTGAACAAACGACTCCGTTCCAACAGAAGAGTCGGATGGTTTCAGCCCCTTGATGGAGAGGGTTATGCGGCTTATTTAGTCTTCTTGTAGGGACAACGCTTGCGAGAAGGATGAAAATTCACAATAGGACGACAACAACGAGGAGTCATTTGAGTGCCTTTCCTCCGTCCAGGGGGGATACCCCGAGGTTTGAGTGCCCTTGCCAAATGGCCAGTCTGCCGAATAAGTCGTGAGAATCCGCGTTGGATCTGTCGTGGAGTCCTTCTCAAGGTCTTGGCGAGGGGAGAATAACGTTGCCAAGGTAGGGGCAAACTATCAACCAAGGAGTGAGTTAGCCACAGTTGGACGTAAGCGAGACAAGCCAGACGCACCCAATTCATTTCATGGGCAGTGTGACAGGTTTGGGAAGCCGTGAGCAGCAAATGGGGCTTGGCAAATCCGAAGAAATGTTCGAAATTGAATCGTCTGCTGTAAGCCTGTTGGATATCCTCCAAACTTAGGGTGTGACGTTGCTGTCCATAAACTAAAAGCCACAGTAGCTTCCCCCAGGGCTGACCCTGGTCATCTAGGCATTGAATTTGCACCAGATCAAAGGGAGAGTTATGCATCGGACACTGACGAGTAACGCCCATCAGCAGGTTATTCCAGCGCTTCATTTGGAATTTGGAGAAAGTAGGATGAACCATTGGCCTTGCTAACGCTCAAAGTACACTGTTCAGCAGTAGTAGACCAAGTGGTTGCGTCCTGTAGGAGGAAAGTCTCCCCATACCAGCGAGACTGTAAAAAACCTTTGAAATCACATCACCAGCTTTCGGCCGTCAGTTGCCATGGCGTTGTTAGGTTTCATGGTACGCGCTTATCAAAGTCTTGATCCATACAATTCAATAAGAAATCTGAAATCACTTGAGATACTTGATCAAACCGTGTAGCCGATAGATTCGGTGAACTTGCGGTTAAAATACCATGAGCGAAAACATGTCGTGTGCATCGCGCTAAGAAACTGATATTAACTTCTTGACCCTCTATAAAATCATGCATCATCTGTTTAAGATTGGGATCACACAGATGCTTTTCAAGGAAGCTGGAAAAAGCATTCTTTGGATCTAAGTCACGGATAGACTGGTTGATAGTTTTCAGGGCTTGAGTATCTTGAAGCGCTTTAACTTGGGACTCTCGACTTGGATTTAAGCCGATGATACGACAATATGTTTCAAATGCTGAATAAACCAGAAAAATTCTGGTGATTGCTGAATACAGTTGAGGTGTATCTGAGCCAGAATAATGATCTCCAAGATCTAGTGCCTTGAAGCTCTTTGCCAATCGGAAGCGAGCAGACCACCTTGCTAACTGAGCAAAGTTAGTCACTAACTCTTCAGGAACTACATTATTTGCATCACGAGTTTGGGAGGTGAAACGTGACCATGCTTTTGGATAGTTACTATTGGACAAAATCTAGCCTCACTAAATGATGGAGTAATGAAACCTAATGTTCCTGGTTAGCGGTTGCCGAGAACTTTACCGCCCTGCAACTAACTTAGGTTAATTCGCTACACTAGGGTTGTTATGTGTTTATTATAGCCAGACATTTTAACTTCTATTCTGCTGAGCATTAATACTCTCTCCTGAGACTTGCGCTGCACTAAAGGGCAAAGACAAAATATCCTCTTCCGGCATATATTTAGCCCATGAATATGGAATTATAGAATGCCACTTAAATCCATACATTTTACTCAAGGTTCCCGGTTTTTTTTCAAAACTTTTGACTAAAACTTTTGGTCGTGAGGCTCGTTTTAGCTCTTCTTCGAGATTTGGAACCAGTGACAAGAGCTTAGTTAAGGTTTTACAATCATCTAAGGCTCTATGAGCATCCACGATGGGAATTCCATGTGCAATAGCTAAATTATTGAGACTACTCCCTTTGCAATACTTTGAGTTTGGGTAACGTATATCTTGAGTGTCAATCCAGTTAGATAAAGGAATATTTAATCCAACAATTTTTCTGCAAAAATTTTTGTCAAAATCAGCATTGTGAGCACAAATATATTTCACAGAGTGAGACATCTGATTGATAAGCTCTAAGGCAGGTTGATATGGAAAACTTTTTCCTAAAAGTTCAGATGAAATTTTGTTTATTGATTCTACAGGATTATGAACTTCCTGCCTATAACTAATCAAAGTACTCACCTGAATAATTATACTTTTGTGACTTGTTGACCAAAGAATTCCTGCAATTTCTATTGGCTTATCACTTTTGGGATCAAGCCCTGTCGTTTCCGTATCAACGACTAAGATTTCCATAACAGGATCACCCATATTGAACAAAGATGAATCAGTATGCCCATGCGTTTTGCTGAAACAATGCGACTTCTTCTGGGCTGACAACTTCTTCAGCGTCACTCGCTAAACCAACAACAATTTTTGAAGCATTCAATGCTGCTTTTAGATCACTGCTGGCAACCCAACTATTTTCCCATAAATCTGAAGACTCTTCGTTCACGATTTGACAAATTCTTTCCTCGCTAGAAAATCTTATGCCTATTGACTGGGGTTGCGTTACCCGCTGCAACCATATTTCAAGGTAGCCGTTATAAGGTACGCGCTTCATTTTCTTCAGCACCTTTTCCCACAAACGGTTTTTTTCTTCACCAGAAGTAAGCGAAATTAAATGGCTTAAGATTGCCGCAATGGCTGGAAAAGTGTTAGGCGAAACAACAGCAATATCAGTAGCGATTGCAACTTGTACTTCTAAATCATCCGGTCTCTCTATTGCCGCCGATAATTTTATGTGAAAATCACTCACCAAACGACGTAATGCACCACTATTTGGAAAACGTTGACCAAATGAATGTAGTCGTAGGAGTTGCTTCTGAATAGTTTTTGCATTGGTGATTCCAAGATCATCTAAACCAATTCCAGCTAACTTATCTGGCTTGATCGATCCCTCAATAACGTTCTTGCTCATGAAAGTCTTTGAAACACCCAACTTCATACCAACTGACCGCAATTCGTCACTTATGATTTTCAATATTTCCTCAGCTCGATCATCACTATTAGCAAATATTCTATAGTCATCACGATATCTCAGGATTTTGAAATCTTGTGGACTACCAAGACTTCTAGTCACTTGTTGGTCTACAAATCCAAGCACAATTTCTGCTATGAAATCCATCAGGACTGAGCCTTGTGAGATGCCGTTGGTCTGTCCATAGCGACCTGCTTGTATATGTGAATCGATCTTGTTTCCAAGTAGGCTCTTTTTTTTCCTGTTCTGTTTGGCTTCTTCTATACCATGAAGAGCCCAAGAGATACTATGTGTGTAGAGAGACCCATAGCAATCGGTTACATCAGTATGGAGAACATGGCTAAATTCTAAGGAGTAGCAAAGTGATTGCTGCTCAACTCTTTGCCACCAATTCTTAATCTGTGTTGCTACATCTGTTTGGTTATCAATTGACATTACTGGAGCACTACAACAATCGACGGATCCTCCTTCAAATTCAGAAAAACGCTGAGTAATGTGCTCCCAATTTGAAGATTCACAGACTACATTTATTAATGAAACATAGATGGCTGGGTGCATTAGCTCTAAAGGTCTCCAAGCAAACCTGCCATCTTTATTTGCAATGAAGTTATAGTTTACATTTTGAAAATCACACGGATTAGCCTTCTGAAATTCAGGATAGTTGCGCTCCCCTAAGATAGCATCAACGTCACTCAGAATTGGCTCAAAGCTAATGTAGCTTGGCATATCTGCATTAAAGTAGCTACTCTGCTTTAAGAAATGCTGTTTTGCCTCTTCATTTGAGAGTTCGACCAGTCGTCTCATGAATTGAGCATCTCCTAGAACATTTAGAGAATAGTTAGAAGGAAACCTCAAGCCTTTTTTCAGCTTGTTTGAGAACCTTTCGAGCGGGACACATAACAAGAAATTATACGGCGAGTCACCGCCTATCACGCCTATCACTGGAGAACAATTAACCCAGCCTACGGCTATTACTAGGCAATAATAGAAATTGTGGCGGACGGCTGCGCCGCCCACCACAATGAATCAAGGTTCAAAGGTTTTAAATCCCAAAAAATATCCGGAAGGAATGCCTCAAAGCTGCTTAACAGCCCCCACAAGTTTGGCTACCGCATCCTTGGCACTGCCAAACAGCATCATGGTACTCGGCTTAAAGAACAACTCATTTTCCACGCCGGCATAGCCTGGGTTCAGCCCTCGCTTAATCACGATCGTATTTTTAGCGTGATCCACGTCCAGAATGGGCATTCCATAGAGGGGACTATTGGGATCGGAACGGGCAGCGGGATTCACAACATCATTGGCTCCAATCACAAGGGCAACATCCGCCCGATCGAATTCCGGGTTAATGTCATCCATGTCATAGAGTTGGGAGTAGGGCACATTGGCTTCGGCGAGGAGCACGTTCATGTGACCAGGCATCCGACCCGCAACGGGGTGAATGGCGTAGCGCACGTCCACACCCAGGCGCTCCAGTTGATCCGCTAGTTCCCTCACACTGTGCTGAGCTTGGGCAACCGCCATACCGTAACCAGGCACAATCACCACGGAACGAGCATAGCCCAACATCATGCCCCCTTCCTCTGGATCTACGGTACGCACGGTGCGGGTTTCGATCGCTCCACTGCCCCCGCCACCTCCGGCCACGGCATCGCCGCCAAAGGCAGAAAAGAGCACATTGGTGAGGGGACGGTTCATCGCCTTACACATGATGACGGTGAGGATTAAGCCCGATGCCCCCACGAGGGCCCCTGCAATGATCAGCATATTATTCATGACCACAAACCCCGCCACACTGGCGGCTACTCCAGAGAAGGAGTTAAGCAGGGAAATTACCACGGGCATATCGCCCCCGCCAATGGGGATGACGAAGAGAACCCCGAGGAGGAGGGAAATTAGGGTTAAGCCGACAAAGACGAGGGTATTGTTCGGATCAAGAATGAGAAAGACGGAACCCACCGCAAAGGTGCCCAAGAGAAAGGCGTTCAAAGGTTGTTGCAAGGGAAAAACGATCGGTTTCCCGGTCATTAATTCCTGCAATTTCGCAAAGGCCACCATACTGCCGGTGAAGGTAACGCCGCCAACCAACGCCCCCAGAACGGCGGTGATGCTCGCCCCGAAGGATATATCTAGATCGTTTTGGACAAGGCGGTAAAATTCCGCAACGGCGACTAGGGCAGAAGCCGCCCCCCCTAAACCGTTAAACAAGCCCACCATCTGGGGCATGGCGGTCATCGCCACTTTCTGGGCCGTCACGGCTCCGATGATGGAACCCAGGGCAATCCCCAAGAAAATCATGGGATAGTTCAAGACCCCTCGATCGAGGAGGGTGGCAACGATCGCCAGCAGCATTCCTACGGAGGCGAGGAGATTACCATTACGAGCGGTGGCGGGGGAGCCTAACTGTTTCAGTCCAAAGAAAAAGAGACTGGTGGCCACTAAGTAACTCAGTTGAATGCCCGTAGGCAAAAATTCCGTGACGCTGAAACCAAGCAAAACTGGCATTAGGCTTTAACCTCCTTCTTTTTAAACATTTGCAACATCCGATCGGTCACTAGGAAGCCCCCCACAACATTGATGGTGGCAAACACGATCGCGATCAAACCTAAAACAACGGATAAGCTCCAATCCTGAGGCCCTGCAATCACGATCGCCCCGATCACAGCAATCCCGGAAATGGCATTGGCACCGGACATGAGGGGGGTGTGCAGGGTGGGCGGAACTTTGTTAATGACTTCAAAGCCTGCAAAAGAAGCAAGCACGAAGACAAAGAGGGCCATGGTTAGGGTATCGGTCATAGTGGTTTTGTAGGGAATAGGGTTTAGGGTTGGGGGATAGGGATGAGTTTGGAACGCTTAGTTTTGAGTTCGGCAGATCTCCGGTTCCCCTCCTGGGCTACCGTGTACACACATCTTGATTCCCCTAAATCCCCCTTAGTAAGGGGGACTTCCGAGCCTTTTGATCCGGTTCCCCCCTTTTCAAGGGGGGCTAGGGGGGATCCACTCAAATTTTGCGATTGCAACGAGACTGATGTGTACACGGTTCCCCTCTTGGGAGGGGTTAGGGGTGGGTTTCCGTCAGCCTTTAACTCGCAACGGACGTTGTGGTACCCAGCAGAGACTGGATGCGATCGTTGGTGATCTTGCTGTTGTGGGTAATGCAGGCTCCGGTGATCACTTCGTCCTCAAAATCGAGGTTGAGGTTACTCTCTTTGACCATCAGTTGCAGCAGGGCTTGTAGGTTCTTGGCATACACCTGGCTGGCGTGAACCGGCATGGAGGCGGGTAGGTTAATGGGGCCCATGATGGTTACGCCATATTTCTGAACATCTTTGCCAGGTTGGGACCCTTCGCAATTTCCCCCCTGCTCCGCAGCCAAATCCACCACAACAGAACCGGCTTTCATGCCCTGTAACATGGCATCCGTCACGAGAATGGGGGCTTTTTTACCGGGAATTTGGGCGGTGGTAATGACAACATCGGATTGCTGCACATATTCCGTCAGTACTTTCCGGGTCTGTTCTTGAGCATCCTGGGAGAGTTCCTTGGCATAGCCGCCTTCGGCGCGGGTCTCTTCCTCTAGGGTCACGTCTACAAACTTTGCCCCTAAGCTCTGTACCTGTTCCTTCACTTCAGGGCGAATATCAAAGGCAGAAACCACTGCCCCTAGCCGTCTGGCGGTAGCGATCGCCTGTAACCCGGCCACCCCAGCCCCCATGATCAGCACTTTTGCGGGAGCGATCGTCCCGGCAGCGGTGGTTAACATCGGGAAATATTTGGGGAGGGCAGCGGAGCCAAGCAAGACCGCTTTGTACCCGGCAATATTGGCTTGGGAAGACAGGGCATCCATGCTTTGGGCGCGGCTAATGCGGGGAATCAACTCCATCGCAAAAGCGGTGACACCTTTTTCCGCGAGTTTTTGGCACAGTTGGGGATTACCCAGCGGATTCAAAAAACTAATCAGCACTTGACCGGATTGCAGCCAATCGATTTCCTTACCGTTGTCTCGTTCCTGTAAGCTGCCCACTTTGAGAATGACTTCAGCCTCTGTCCAAGCTTGCTGAGCATCCGTTTTAATGGTGGCTCCCGCTGCTTCGTAGAGTTCATCTGCAAAGAAAGCCCGCTCTCCCGCGCCGGACTCGATCCATACGTCTAAACCACTTTTCACCAAACGGCCGACCACATCGGGCACTAATGCCACCCGACGCTCGTCCATGTCTATTTCTTTGGCGACAAGAATTTTCATCTAGCTTGCCTCTTACACGATCGTCATCTGTCGCTCACTATACCGACAGCGATCGGAAGGAGGGGCACTTTCCCAGAAGAATTTAAGAATCACGTCTAGATTTGTTACAGCGATCGCGGTGCTTTCTTTCTAAGATGGACAGCATTGCCTTACCCCTAGGCCTCGAGTAATCAACAGCATCATTTTATGAGAGTTGTCTCCCAAAATTACCGTAAAGTCCCCTTCTGGCTGGCGGTTCTCACGATCGCCGTCTTTACGTTTCTCTGGCGTTGGGACTTTAATGTTTTCCAATCCGATCGCTTAGCCTTCTCCGTGGCCATTGGCATCCATCTCTGGCAGCGACGATCGGTTCTGCAACTGGACAGTAGCCCTACCGACACCGGTCTGGGGATCCTGCTCTTGCTCTGGACGTTAATCCGATCGATGGTGAGACCCGTAGAAGGGGATATTTTTACGACCTTTGCGCCCCTCGTGGCTGGGGTTGCCCTAGCTCTCATTGCCTCGGGAGTGCGGGGCATCCAGCAATACTGGCGAGAATTACTTTGTGCCTTTCTGGCGGTCATTCCCATCACCATTTTGTTTAGACTGCCCAATATTTCAATTCTCGATGCTCAAATCACCCATGTCCTGTTATGGAATGTGGGCTTTGATGCAACTCGCCAAGGAACGATCGTTTTGCTACCGGGGGGGGGAATAGACATTTATCCCGGATGCTCTAGCCTCGGTTTAATTTTCTTATTACTGAAATTATTAATTGCCTTTCGTTTACTGGTTCCACTCTCTTGGGGACAAATGTTGAGACTGATGGGAATCTCCACCGCGATCGCCGTTGGTTTAAATGGAATTCGACTCTGCCTGTTAGCCGTTGTTATTTCCAACCAAAATCAAGCCGCCTTTGATTATTGGCATCATGATGGTGGGCCGGAAGTATTTGTCTCTATAGCGGTTGTCCTCTTTGGGCTTGTTCTTTATAGAGAAATGTCCCAGTTT
Organism: Prochlorotrichaceae cyanobacterium; assembly: GCA_049455215.1. Lineage (GTDB taxonomy): Bacteria > Cyanobacteriota > Cyanobacteriia > Prochlorotrichales > Prochlorotrichaceae > JBEAPM01. Next base: position 2,595 of record JBMTZC010000097.1, on the reverse strand, counting down.
CAGGAACAGCAATCCTAACGGTGTGGCGGACAAACTTCATCGCCCGTCACCATTCATCGAGATGCCCTAATGAAATATAAAACGAGATATAGAACAGAACTATCCTGGACAAAAATAAGAATTACCCTGCTGGGAACGATCGTGGGAATCGTTGCCATCCTAGTCGGGTTACCCAAATCTTGGTTTACGTCATTTGATCCAGAAAGCTTCTATCCAGAAAATTTGCCTCTACCATCCTCAAACTCAGCACCCTGGCAGTTGATCAGTAGTTCTCCCGTTAACCCCAATGAAGAATGGACAGGATACCGCTATCTCTACCAAATTCCGCAAGAAGATCCTACCACCCTGACCTTGAATGCCGAGGTCTTTCTGCCCTGGTCTCAACCCCCTGTCCCTCTACACAACCAACAAATTTTCTCTGCATTGATCGCCCAGGACGATCGGGATGCGACTATGCCCTCTAATCGCATTCAATACGATGCAGTAGTTGGCTATTTTGGAGAATTTGTTTATCAAAATAGAGCTTATCTAAGTGCCTGCATTTTGCCGGAAGGTGGCACTGTTTTTAATCGATCGCAACATCAACAAAGTCGTAATCTTTTGATGCAGAATCCACAACACCTTTTTCTCTGGATTATTGGTGTAAGAGACCTCCGAGATTGGCAATGTCTCTGGACAAATCTTTCTCTGCCAATTCAAGGAGTTGAGATTGAATTACCAGTGAAAGCCGATGAAGTCACTCCGGATGATTTAGCAAAGATTATGGCAGAGACTGAGAAAACTTTTGTGGTTTTAAGAAGTTTTTGGGACAGTTGGTATCCATACTGGGCTACTAAACTGAAAGCAGGAAAATAAAGCCCATTGAACTCTGCCACGGGGAACCCCTTGGACATCTTTAACGATCGTAAATTCTGTCCTAGAACCCCTACAGGAACGAGGGGTATTGCGGCTAAGCAGAAGATCAATCAGCGTGGGCTGGATCAATAATCTGAACATTAGGAATACCTAGATCGGGAATGATCAGGATTCTCTAGAGTGGGCTTTGGGCCGGAATCCCGATCGTTTCTGGTCTGTTTCTTCGCCAAGTGGCTTGCTTGCCGTAAACCTCATTGGGTTTATGGACTGAAGTAGTCTGAAGAGATCAGAGATTATGGGATCCCCAAAGTAAAAGATTCACTCCAGAAATGGGATCCCACAAAGCGATCGTCCTTCAGTTTAAGGCACTGAACTATTAACGGGGATAAGTCCCTGGATGGTTACTCAGCCAAGGTTATAAGGTGTTCATGGCAAATCGCCTGGGAGGATCCCCAAAATAAAATGTGGGGATCCACGAATATAGTAGTTAAGAAATATAAAGATTAATGGAATAATTACGTCATTAATTCAAATAATAGAGGTTGGGATCGACATCATCCGGATCGAATTATTCATAACAGGATAATACCTTTTTCGATAAAGCATTGCTGAAGAGAATTTGATGTGATGAATGATTAGTTCCAGTTGCTCATGACAGTACACCCCTCCCCAACGCACTAATTCAACAATCTTAGTCAAGAAAACTTTCTACTGAATAACCCATGACTACCTTTAAGAGTGATAAACGCCTCCTTCCTGGCATCTTGAAAGATATTGTATCTGGCAAAATTCAGCTTCCAGAGTTTCAGCGTGGCTGGGTTTGGGACGATAGCCATATTCAAAGTTTACTGGTCAGCATTGGACGAGCTTTCCCTGTCGGAGCAATCATGCTGCTAGAGACTGGTGGAGAAGTGAAATTCCAAGTACGGTCCATCGAAAACATTTCGTTTTCTTCTCCACTACCAGAAGCTAATGCATTAATCCTGGATGGTCAGCAACGGTTGACTACCCTCACTCAAGTTCTTGCCCTGACTGAACCGGTCAAAACAAGCACGGATAAAGGTAAAGCAATTAAACGCTATTATTACATCCATATCCCTACAGCCCTTCAAGGGCCAGAGTACCTGGAAGAAGCCCTGTTAGCAGTAGATGAAAGCCGTCAGGTTAAGTCGAACTTTGGCAGACAAGTAGACTTGGATCTCTCTTCACGGGAATTAGAATGTCAGCAACTCTACTTTCCCTGCAACAGAATTCTCAACTGGGCAGAGTGGTTACACGATCTCAATCAGTTTAATGGGCAGGAATTGTGGCAGTTTTTGACCTTCCAAAGACAAGTCCTGGATATTTTCAGTAGTTATGAAGTGCCTATTATTGAACTCAAGAAAGAAACATCCAAGGAAGCCGTTTGCTTGGTCTTTGAGAAAGTCAATACCGGAGGGGTACAGTTATCAGTCTTTGAATTGATTACAGCAAGTTACGCTGCGGATGGGTACAACTTACGAGATGACTGGTTTGGTAGCAAAATCAGACAGGTAAACTCTCGTAAGAAACGGCTTGCCAACGATTCTCTCTTATCCTCATTAGAAGCGACTGATTTTCTCCAAGCCATTACACTCCTCCATACCCTCGCCAAACGTCGTGCAGATATAAAGGCAGGTAAGCAAGGTAAGCAGGTGACTCCCGTTAGCGCAAAACGTAGCTCAGTATTGGAGCTGCCCCTGGATGCCGATAAGCAGTTGG
>JBMTZC010000096.1:0-13024 GCA_049455215.1 Prochlorotrichaceae cyanobacterium | reverse complement strand
GCGGGATACAAATCTTTGGCGAGGTCAGACATAAGGATTGCGTCTGCCTGGATTTAGGTCGCTTTTTTAGGCTCTGTTTCATCATAGGAACTCCCTATTAGCGCCAGTGTCACCTGCAATTGGTGTCTGATTGCGCTCTGTTCCCAGCTTCATCCTGTAAAATTCCGAGTTTACTCAATGTGGGCAGGTCAGGAGTCAGTCTTGAGTTTAGACGGAGGGGCTTTCACCCTCATCCTCTGGACAGTTAAGCTAGTCTTAGGAGACTTGGCTCCAGCGGTTATTTACGGGTTGGTTACCGTTTACCGTGATTCACGCTGAACGAATCGCACCCCCCTAAATCCCCCTTACAGCTAGGGGCTGGAACAAGCGGGTTTCGAGGTTCCCTGAGGACTGTTGTAATGGGGAATTTTCCCTTAAACTACGTTAGGGTATCTCGAAAAATTCAAAATTTTGCCATCGTACCTACGCAGAATAGGGATTGTGGGGGCGGTGCAACCATCCGCCAGAATGAGTCAAGGTACCCTTTAGTCCTTCCCTTCGGACGTATATAGCCTAATGATGTTGAAAAACGATAAATGGATTATTGAACAGGCGGCAGCCGGGATGATCTCGCCCTTTGAACCGCAGCAAATGCGGCAGATTGAGGTGGATGGACAATTTATGCCCGCCATCAGCTTTGGGGTGTCTAGCTATGGCTATGATATTCGGCTGTCTCCAACGGAATTTTTGGTGTTTAAGCACATTCCAGGCACCGTGGTGAATCCAAAGGCGTTTAATCCCGGCAATCTGGAACCGGTTCCCCTCAATACGGATGAATACGGTAGTTATTTCATTATTCCTGCCAATTCCTATGGGTTAGGGGTTAGCCTAGAATCGATCGCTATGCCCCCCTGTGTTACAGCAATCTGTGTGGGCAAAAGTACCTATGCGCGGATCGGGCTGATTGTCAATGTAACCCCCTTGGAGGCCGGATGGATGGGGGAGGGGATTACCCTGGAATTTTCCAACTCTTCCAGTGCGGACTGTCGCGTTTATGCTAATGAAGGGGTTGCCCAACTTTTGTTTTTAGAAGGGGAGCCTTGTCTGACTACCTATCAAGCCCGTCAAGGGAAATACCAAAATCAATCTAAACGGGTTACGTTAGCGAAGGTTTAAGTTTCCTAATTTGGGATGTGGTGTGCGGGCGCACACTACGCTAGGATTTCAGCCTATATTCATCAGTTCTGGTCAGTCCTTTGATATGACTTTGAAAGCTGTTTTTTTGGAATTTCGAGGGGTTTTAGTAGACGATCGTGCTCTCCAATCTCAGGTAATGAACAACTTGTTGTTGGAGCAAAATCTATGTTTAAAACCCCAGGAATATGAGGACTTAATTAAAGAGGAAGACGATCGCTCTTGTTTGAGTATTTTGTTGGAACGGCGGGGGCGAACCCCTACGGTGGAGGAACTGAATCAACTCTTGGAGAGACGATTTGATTGCACTCAAGAGTGGTTAAGGGAAAATCAAAATTCTGCCTCTGGGTTTTTACCGGATGTTAAGGATTTTCTTTTTCGGGTACGTTCCCTGTCCTTACCCTTGGTGTTAATTACCAGTTCACCGTTGAATGAGATCAATGCTATTTTAACCCGGGAAAATATCGCCCCTTATTTTGACCTTGTTCTGGCGGGAAATATGCTGGACTGTCAACCCATTAAACCCTGGGCCTATACTCATGCCATTGACACGTTAAATCAAAAATATCCCGACTTAAATTTGTCAGTACAAGAATGCCTAGCAGTTGAACCGATCTACCGCAATCTGGAAGTGGCTCGGGCGTTAGGGCTTTCTGTAGCTGCCATTTCCCGGTATCGTCCCTTTCACTTTTTGCAACGACGGGCAGATTGGATTGTCGATCGTTTAACGGATTTGGACTTAGAGCGCATTAACGCCAGCCTCACTCCCGGTAGGTTTTGACCTCTAGCTGGGGCGATCGGGGCGACCAACGTAAGGCGATAGAGCGCCGCACTCTGCCATTAAATTTTTCCGCTTGCAGTGGAAGCTTCATCCTCAATGAATTTGATTTTTCGAGGTACTATTATAGCAAGATTCATAAACATGAGATCATCGAAATCCTTGCCAACTCTGTGCTTGGGGATTTTCAGTGTATCTCATAGTTGTGAAAATCGCTGTAATAAAGGTTTATTTCATAAGCCCACCTGTTATATGATTAACCTATGCTATGAGCAGTTCTTAGGGTTAAGAGAGTGTATGGAGTTCAAACATTGGTCTGTACTAAAGCTAAATGAGGCGCTGAAACGTGGTTATTTCCGTACAATTGACTTATTTGCTGGTTGTGGTGGATTATCGCTTGGATTTCATCGGGCGGGGTTTAGATGTGTTTCGGCAATTGAGATCAACGAAAATGCTCGTGAGTCTCATAGAATAAACTTCTCACGAGTTGCATCACGTGAAGGCTATGCTGTGTATGCAGACATAACACAAGTTAATCCTCTGGACGCAGTATCTCATTTGTCTCCATTATTTCCAGGCATTGACAGTAATATTGATGTCATTGTCGGTGGCCCACCTTGCCAAGCCTTTTCTCGTCTTGGGCGTGCTGCACTTTGGGATATAGCGAAGAAGCGTTATGCTCATGCCTCAGACGAAAGGGCTACAATGTATAACTACTTTCTTACTTATGTTGAAGTCTTGAAGCCAATTGCCTTTGTCCTTGAAAATGTACGGGAGATGGGTAAATTTGTTGGCAGAAATATTGCAGAAGAAATTGCAATTACCTCAGAAGACCTTGGTTATGAAGTTAGATATACTTTACTGAATGCTGTTTGGTACGGTGTTCCACAACTTCGTGAACGGATGTTCTTAGTTGGTATTCGTAAGGAGTTAGAGCAGGTTCCTTCCTTTCCAAAAATAAAACATAAATACTCCCTTCCTATAGGTTATTCGACTTCAAGAGCAGGTACAGGACATATAGAAGTATTAACACCACATGATCACTATGTAGACCATCATGAATATATGTCTAAGCTACTACCTGCGGTGACAACACAAGATGCTTTTTTCGATTTACCAGCAATTAATCATCATCTTGACGGTAGATCTGGCAAAGGTTTTCCAAGGAATGTAAATATTAAAAACTCCTATTTAAATCGGGACAATAGATTTACAAAGGAAATGAAAACATGGGAAAAATTTGAAAATTTTACTAATAGTTTTACTGGTCATGTTATTCGTTATACTCCTCGTGACTATGAGATTTTTCGTAGAATGAAACCGGGAGATATGTATCCAGAAGCTCTTCAGGTTGCACTGGAAATATTTCAAGAAAGACTTTCAGTTTTAGAAGCAAAAATAGGAAAAAAAATAGAGAAAGAAAGTGAAACTTGGAATCAACTTTATAAAGAAATAGTACCACCTTATAAAGTGAATCGCTATCCTAATAAGTTCCGTAAAATGTGGGCGGAACACCCAGCGCGAACAGTGCCAGCACATATTGGAAAAGATTCATACTCTCACATCCACTTTGATAGTGAACAAGCAAGAGGAATTTCTCTTAGGGAAGCAGCAAGATTACAGTCATTTCCTGATTCTTTTCAACTCTGTGGCAGCATGAATTCACAGCTTACCCAGATTGGTAATGCGGTTCCACCTTTGCTAGCATATGCTGTAGCAAAAAGTTTACGTTCAGATCTTACAGCTGCATCCGGAAAAGTGGAAAATACTACCTTGATTAGTCTTTATCATCCAGTGCAATATGAGCAACCTCAGCTATGTAGTCCGAAAGTTAGTTGATTCTAACCTTAGTTGGTTTCTGGAATCTAGAAATACGGTTGGAGAGAGGGCAGGTAGAGAAAGAGCCATCAATATCAACAAAGTAGTCTTCAATGAGTGGTTCCCAGTCTTAACTGAGTCCGAGCAAAATGCAAAGCGGGTTTATGTGCGATGTCGCTACTACTCCCCTATAGGTAGTGAACTCGACAATAGTATCATCACTGAACCGGCTCGTCCTATCCGTCTTCAAGGTGGGAATAAAAACTGGCGGTTGGCCGGAGATGCGATTGAAGGCCAGTTTTATGGCACTATCCGAAGCGCTGATTTGATGGTCATGGTTTTTGACAAAGACACAAGAACTCTCTCTTGGCTTTGTATCCGTGGTGCTGGCGGACAACCCTATCGTACTATCCCTGAGATGGAAAGTGAGGTTTACCAAAACCTCCTAAGCCTGCTTGGAAGACATCAAGGCAGTATGTGGCAACTCAGCGATGAGCAAGCTTTAGATGTGATTGAGCAGGTGAAACTAATATACCCAAATGCTGGGGATTTGCTTATGCAATCACAGCTAGAACTAACGTCGCAATCAGAAGATGTTGGACTCAAATATATTAATGCTGATGAGGCAGCTTCGCCTTTTAACCTTGAGCTACCCGAATATTTGCCTATAGTGAGAGATCGTCGGGAAAAAGCTATGCGTGAAATTCGGTTACGCCGAGGACAAGCAGCATTTCGTAAACAGCTGCGCCAACAGTATGGCGACCAATGTATGATCTCTGGTTGCAATCTCATTGATGTTGTTGAAGCAGCCCATATTTCTCCTTATAGGGGTAAAGAGGACAACAATCCCAGCAATGGTCTATTACTTCGAGCGGATCTGCATACTATTTTCGACTTGGATTTGCTGGGAATTCACCCAAATACCCTAGAAGTTCAGTTACACCCAGTTGTTATAGATGTGTGCTACAGCAACTTTAACAATACTCCTCTTATACATCCTGCCACAGTACGCCCTAGCCAAGCTGCCTTAGCATCAAGATGGGCGCGATTTCAGATGCGTCTAAGAGCCTGATTGCTAAAACAACAAACAACATGAGTTTGATAGACGCTGAGACCCTGATTATCTCGTAGAATGAAAGTATTATTTTTTCGTGGAAGACCAGCTAATTTTCATTATAGAAACATTGTCCGGATCATGGCTTCAACTCTTGAGAATATTTTCAAAAGTTCCGGTTGAAAAACCTATGCCTCCGTTAGGTAGATTTGAGATGCAAATCCAGTCCTTGGTATACAAGTTCTAAAATGAGAATTGCTGAGTGGAAGATGGAAAAGAAAGTTTTGAAGACAAGTTGTGAAAGAAAGTTTGATGTCCACTGAAGCCAGCATTGTGCAGCACCGAGCGGAACTGAGACGATCGCTGTTGGAATGGTACGATCGGGAGGGGCGGGATCTGCCCTGGCGGAAAACCGTGGATCCCTATGCCATCTGGATTTCTGAGATCATGCTGCAACAAACCCAGGTGAAAACGGTGTTGCCCTATTACGATCGCTGGTTGGCCAAATTCCCCACGATCGCGACCTTGGCCGCAGCGGATCAGCAGGCCGTGCTTAAGGTGTGGCAAGGGTTAGGCTACTATGCTCGGGCTCGTAATCTCCATCGTGCGGCCCAGCAGATTATGGCGCAGCATGAGGGCCACTTTCCCCAAACCTATACAGCGGTGCTAGCCTTGCCCGGCATTGGGGAAACCACGGCCGGCGGGATTCTCAGTGCCGCCTTTAATCAAGCGGTGCCCATTTTAGATGGCAATGTTAAACGCATTTTTGCCCGATTGCTGGCCCTCCAACAGCCCGTGCGCTTGGCCTTACCGCAACTTTGGCAGTTGTCCCAGACCCTTTTAGACCCCGAAGAGCCTCGGCGCTTCAATCAAGCCATCATGGATTTGGGAGCTACCCGCTGTTTACCGAAAACTCCAAATTGTCCACAATGCCCCTGGCAATTTGCCTGTAGCGCTTATAATCTAGGGATTCCTGCGGAGTTTCCTATGCGTGAGAAAAAAGCACCTCTGCCCCATAAACGCATCGGTGTGGGGGTGATCTGGAATGACCAAGGTCAAATTTTAATCGATCGGCGACCTCAAGCGGATCTCTTAGGGGGACTCTGGGAGTTTCCGGGGGGCAAGGTGGAACCGGGGGAAACGATCGAGGCCTGTATTTGTCGAGAAATTAAGGAAGAAATTGGCATAGATATAGCGGTGGGTGAGCATTTAATTACCCTAGATCATGCCTATACTCACTTTAAGGTTACCCTTGAGGTCTACCATTGTTCTTATCTTTCGGGGACACCGCAAGCGATCGAATGTGACGAAGTGCGTTGGGTCTCGGTGGCGGAATTGGAGCAGTTTCCTTTTCCCAAGGCAAATGTGGATATTATTAAAGCAATTCAAGCCCAAGTCTCATAAACTAAACAATGCCAAGGTTTACCCTCAGGCTGGCTCATGTTTCTCTGTCTTGTCTGTCCCGGTTCTGTTTTTCGCGATCGAGTCCCTCAAAAAATTCAAAATAACGTTCCTCTGGCTACGCAAGAATAGGGATTGTAGCGGGTAGCTGTGCCGTCCGCCCCAATCCATTGAAGTACACAGTTTAGTGTTCCCGTTCCTTTCCCATAAGTCTATGCCTCCTCTCTTTCGCCGTCGTCTACTGTGGTTATCCCTAGGGGTTGCTACTTTTGCGAGTTTATCCCCCGCTTCCCGCCTGCTGGCCCAACTGATCCAAACCCCGGAAAGTCAACGCTGGTTAGAAGTTCGCCAAGTCAATGGTAACGTCTCGTTTCGGGGCAGTTCCACCCGAGCCGCAGTGGTGGGGGATCGGTTACAAACCGTTGGTCATGGGCTGATCACCGGCCCTCGTTCCAGTGCTGTTGTGGCCATTGATGACGGTATTGGTTTTATCCAAATCTCGGAAAATACGGATATCCAAGTGCGTGCGTTACACATTAAATATGGTGGTAGCAAAATTACCGAATTGCGAGTGAACCGAGGGCAAGTGCGGCTCAATGTGCGCCGTTTTACCAATCCCGCCTCCCGCTTGCAAATTGAAACCCCAGCCGGGGTTGCTGCCGTCCGGGGGACTGAATTTGGGGTAGCCGTTGACCAAGCTGGGCGATCGGGGGTGGTGACCCAATCTGGTGCGGTGGATGTGTCAGCCCAGCAGCAAACCGTGAGACTCAATCCCAATCAATTTTCTACCGTGGTTCCTGGGGAGCCTCCCACACCCCCCCAGATGCTCAGTCGCAATTTATCCCTAGAGGTGGAGAGCATTATGCCCCAGGGGGTGAACCAATTGGCGTTTAGGGCAATTACCGAAGCGCCTAATCTCGTTTTTATTAATGATCAGGAAGTGTCCCTGGATCGCAATGGCAATATTGCCGCGACGATCGTTAGACCGGCGAATCGGCAATTAAACATTCTGATTCGTAGTCCCTTGGGACAAGAGCAGCGTTATGTTTACCAAGTGCCTTAGCTGAAGGGTTCATACGGCAATCGTTTCAGCCCCTAGTTCTGTTTGCTGGAGCGGGTGCGGTAACCTTTATACCGCAAGGCTTCTAGAATGAATTGATGACGCGCCCTAGAGGCTGTCATCAGTTGCAAGGAAAGGTTTATACTGTAACGGTCTCAGCCCTTAGTGGTAACACGGGAACGGGTGCAGCTAATTTCTATACCGTAAGGGTTTTAGACTTGTTTTAGACTGAATGGATGACGCGCCCTAACTAAGGGGTGCGTAAGGTTAGAAGAACTCAGTGATCTTAGCTGAGCAGTTAGGAATAGGCGCGGTCAGCCGAATGGCTCAAGGTTTCTGGAATCGATGAGTACCCTGTCCTAATCTGCCTCAGCATCGGACTGCATAGGAATGGCTGAATGATTGCCCAACTTAATTTTACTCAATTGAATCTTGCTCCCTCGTACCTGTCAGCGGAAAGCCAATCTGTTAAAGTTAGCGATCGACCCTTGAACGGTGAAATGAAACGATCGTCTCGGATCAATGTGCTTCCTGAAGAGTCCCCCCCAGAGCGGCCGGAACTGGAAGGTTTGGTACAGGTGGTTACGGCAAAACATCGGAGTTTTTTTACCCAGGTACTCGCCCAGGCATTGCGATCGGCAGGACAAGGTACGTCGGTTTTGGTAGTGCAACTGCTCAAAGGGGGAATCCATCAAGGCTTAAAGCATCCGGTTCGTTTAGGGCAATGCTTGGACTGGTATCGGTGTAACCTTGAACGTTGCATTGATCCCTATCGTCCCGAAACCCTTACGCCCCAGGCCCGCAGTTCCATCCAAGAACTTTGGCAGCATACCCGCAGTCTCATTTTGGCCAATCGCTATGAGCTAGTGATTTTAGATGAACTCAGTTTGGCCCTAAACCTGCATTTAATTCCAGAGTCTGAGGTTCTGGCCTTGATTGAGGATCGGCCAGCCCGAGTAGAAATGATCCTCACCGGCTCTGAAATGCCTGAGAAATTGCTGAATTTGGCGGATCAAGTCACTGAACTGCGCCGATCGCCTCGGGTTTAAGGGGACAGTGCTGATGTTTACCTGAAGTGAATCTTCTCGATCGAGTGAGGACAGGGCTTTAGGGTGCCGCAGGCTCCTGACCCCGGTGGGTAATTTCTAGATAAATATGCTCCAAGCGGATGGGCTGTAGGGCTACGGAATGGAGGGCAATGCCCTGAAAGTAATCCAATACGGTTTGCAGTTCCACCGCCTGGGGAAGCCAAAAGGCTAAGTCGCCTCCATAGCGACGGTGGACAAATCCTAACCGCTCTCCCCGTGCAATGGCCATATCTTCTTGACTAGTACTCACCAGGGCGATCGTATGGGCAGCAACATATTGACGGAGATCTTCCAGGGTTCCTTCTGCCAATAATTTGCCTGCTTTAATAATGCCAATGCGCTGACACAACCGTTCTGCTTCTTCCAAGAGATGGGTTGTTAATAAAATGGTAATGCCTTGACTTTGTAAGCGTCGAATTAAGGCCCAAATTTCGTAACGGGCTTCAATATCTAAGCCGGTGGTGGGTTCATCTAAAATAATCAACTTAGGTTGATGCACCATTGCCACCGCAATACTGAGCCGCCGCTGCATGCCCCCGCTCAAATTTTCCACTAAATCATTGGCGCGATCGAGGAGATGAACGGTTTCTAAACAATCGTAAACCTGCTCAACCCGATCGCTTTGTTTGAGACCGTATAATCGGGCAAAAAAATGTAAATTCTCTGCACAGGTTAAGCCCCGATACAAGAGGTTTTCTTGAGGTGAAACCCCGATCAGAGTCTTGGTGTGATCGGTGCGTAATCTGCCTCCAATTTGAACCGACCCTTCATCGGGTTCCAACAGGTTACAAATAATATTAATAGCTGTGGTTTTACCGGCTCCATTGGGCCCCAATAACCCGTAAACTTCTCCCGCTTGAACGTTAAAACTTAAACCATTCAATGCAAACCGATCGCCATATCGCTTTAACAATCGATGGACTCGTAACACAGTTTAGAATCTCCGTTCCGATTGAATCATGCGGTTATAAACGCTCCAGCCGCCAAATAAAACCACCACACTAAATGCGAGTAAAAATAGAAAATGATTACGAATTTCACCCAAACCTTCCCCTTGGGTGGTAACGGCAGTTAAGGCCTCTGTCATGTGGTAGACCGGATTATATTTTGCTAATCTCAAGAGGCTGTCTGGAAACAGGGAGGTGGGTAAAAAAGCACCACCTAAAAGTAAAAAGGGAACGCCAAAGGCTGCCACTAACGCATTAACATCCTCGGTACGTCGGGCAAATTGTCCACCTAAAATAAAGCCAATCCCGACATAGGTGACAATACTGAGGAAGACAATACCACCTGCCAAAAATAGAGAACCGGAAAACGTAGCCCCGGCAAATAAAGCGATCGTCACCACCAGTAAGGTTTGCCCCAGACCAATGACGGTATGGGTGAGGAGAATACCCAGGAAATAGGAAAGTCCCTTGAGGGGAGACAAAAAGAGTCGCTTGAGGGTTTGCTGTTCACGCTCGGCCACCACGGTGGACACACTGCCGCCTAAACAACTAAAAAAGAGAGCCGCCCCCACCAAACTTGGAGAAACGGCCTGAGCAAAGGCTTCGGCTTGGGTCAGATCGGTTCGTTCACTAAAAATAAGGCCATTAATGATCAGAACCGTGACCGGAAAAATAACCCAAAAAATCAGGCTGCGGCGACGACGGAAAAGCTCTAACAAAATACGCTGAGCCACCGCAATGGTTTCTCGCAGGCATTGCACCGCATAAAAAGTCGCCGGGGACTTAAGATCTGAGGTCTTAACATCCCGAGATTGATTTACTCGAAACAGCAGTGTCAATGTTAACCTCAACTTTTAAGGGCTGGCCCTTCAAGGGAAACGAGTAAACCGGTCTCCTTGCTGAGCCGAGCGAACTGAATGAGCATCCTTTTGAGCCGGAGACCAACCCAGGACTAGCACGGTTAGTATCTCACAAGCCTCTAGGTTTGGGTAGCGATCGGTACATTTTGCGATCGGCTGGAGGGGACTTTGATCGCTGCGTTTGCTAGGCTTTTGCGTATCTCAACACAGTAATTTGGCGTTAGCCTGCCCCTCAGGTTTGGGGTTCTGTATCAGGACTAGGCATCGAGTTCAGGGTAATACCGGAAAACACCGTGGCTATTGAAAGGGATACAGCGATCGGAGGCCAGATAGGCCGCGATCGGGGGACGTTCTGCAACGCGATCGTAGAGGTGCTGAGTTAAGGGGATTCCTGGGCTGAAGGCAGCAAAGGCGTTGGGAAAGGCATACTTTATCCCTCGCAGCAATTGAAAGAGGGAGAGATCCACATAGCTAAAGCGATCGCCAAGGAGCCAGCCCCCTGATTGCTGGGCTAAACAATGCTCAAAATATTGGAAAAAGCGGGGAAGACGATCGCGCAAAAAGGTTTCTGCGGCGCGTTTAGCTTCTGCCTGCTGTTCCTGATAATAGAGGCTGACCCCTAGAGGATGGTGAATATTGTGAATTTCATTGACCACATCCAAAATCGTGAGGTTGAGTTGATTAGCCCGGTAGAATGCGGTCTCTCCAGGGGGCACCAGGTCTAAGCGGGGTGCCAAAAATAAGCAAATATTGGGGGTTTGAGCAATGGTTACGTTATCCCAGGTGAGAATGGGTGGCGCATAAATGCCCGCGGACTGAATTTCAGGGGTACTGAGAAACGATCGAATTCCAGCGATTCCTCCCCCTTCTGCTTCCGGTAACTGTCCCACATCCACATAGGGGATCTGGGCTGCTTCCAACATGAGGCGGGGAAATTCACCTCGTCCCGGTAAACCCGGCCAGTAATAGAGAGAGCAACGGGGAATGGATGGCACTGACATGATTACCCCTCTTTAATACTCACAGCATCGGACAAATAACAAACCCCCCCCAACTTATTGAGAATGGGAAGAATAGTAGAGGTGATTTTCGCCGCCATAGCTTCCGAACAGAAGCAGATCAGATAGACATTACCCAGCCCAGAAATGGGTAAATCATCCGCCATCGTTGCCCGTGGCGTTTTCCCCGTAACATTGTGAATCACGGTGTATCCAGGCACGCCAATTTCCTCAAGCCCTGCTAAAATGCGATGCATTTCCTGTTCATCGGCGATAATTTCAATGCGTTTAACTAAGTTCATCCCTTATTTTGCTCCCAGCAGAAAAGGATATTGAAAGGCTACAGCATTGAGTACCGCGCCATTCAATTTTTTAGCTTTCAGTGGAAAGCCAAAAATATTAAGATTTTCTACCAATTTCTTTGAGGACTTTAATCCTCATGCTATCTTAGGGCGCGCCATCCATTAAGTCCAGAACCCTTACGGTATCGACATTAGCCGCGTCCGTCCCAGGGTTATCGCTAGGGACTGAAACAAGCGCCCTATCGGCATTGCATCGCTCACTGATGACAGCCCCTCGCGCAGTTTGTTGTTTTCCCAAAAGATTATTCCCTCGATCGTTTTCCGATTTCACGTTCCTGAAAGCACCCCAAAAATCCAAACCTTGCTACCTATTTTTACGCAAGAATTCCGTAAGAATAGGGATTATAGCGATCGGCTTTGCTGTCCGCGATAATCCATCCAGGTCATGAATCAAGGTGCCCCTTAGCCTTTAATCTGGTTGACATTTTGAACGCTAGCCTTGTCCTCTCCAATATTCTCAATCCTCCCGTTCTCTTTTTCTTTATAGGGATGATGGCTGTTTTTCTCAAGTCCGATCTAGAAATTCCCCAGCCTCTCCCTAAGTTATTCTCTTTATATTTACTTTTTGCCATTGGCTTTAAGGGGGGGCATGAAATTCATGAAAATGGCATTAATTTGTCCAGTGGTCTCATTCTAACCTCTGCCATTTTAATGGCAATTGTTGTTCCCATTTATTCGTTCTTTATCCTGAGGATCAAGCTAGATACTTACAATTCAGCAGCGATCGCTGCGGCCTATGGCTCGATTAGTGCCGTTACCTTCATCACCGCTACCTCTTTTTTGGATCAACAGGGCATGACCTACGGTGGGCACATGGTGGCCGCCCTAGCTTTGATGGAATCTCCCGCCATTATTGTTGGGATTTTATTGGTGCGTATTTTTGCGAGGCAAGAGGCATCGGACGGGTCAGATAAGCCATTCTCTTGGTCAGGCGTTTTACGAGAAGCCTTCTTAAATGGGTATGTCTTTTTATTATTAGGGAGTTTGCTGGTGGGAACGGTCACCCGTCAGCAGGGCTGGGATAGCTTAAAAACCTTTACGGGGGATCTCTTTTATGGAATGCTCACCTTTTTCCTTTTAGATATGGGTTTGGTCGCGGCTCGACGCATTCAGGATTTACAACGAAGTGGCTCCTTTCTCATTGGCTTTTCTATTTTTATGCCCGTCTTTAATGCGATCGTGGGTATTCTGCTGGCCCAACTGTTACAAATGTCTCAAGCTGATGCCTTATTATTTGCCGTCCTCTGTGCCAGTGCATCATACATTGCCGTTCCAGCAACCATGCGCATGAGTGTCCCAGAAGCCAATCCCAGTTTATATATTTCCATGGCTTTAGCGTTAACGTTTCCCTTTAACATCATTGTTGGAATTCCCCTGTACTACGGAATTATTAGTAGAATTTGGCTACCAACGTAAGGGGCAGGAATAGGTCTAGTTCCGCAGTAGTTTGTGTTGGTTAGCTCTACGCCCATTGAGCGAGGAAGC
>JBMTZC010000095.1:0-13165 GCA_049455215.1 Prochlorotrichaceae cyanobacterium | reverse complement strand
CAATACCCATGAGGCTTTGGGGGTTCAGTTAAGTCAGTTATGAGTTTTGGCTTTCCCATCGCGTTAAGTTGGTCGCCTGAAGTTTGAGTTATGGGATTACAACGCATTACGATCGCGCCTGAACAATTTCATCGAGATCACCTGACCTTAACGGTGGAGCAAGCTCACTATTTGCGGCAGGTTTTGCGGCTCCGCTCGGGGGATCAATTTTTGGCGTTAAATCCTCAAGGGGGGCTGTGGCGATCGGCACTAACAGAGGAGAGTCATTTGGCGACTATTCTGGCTCCCTACTCCGATTTCCCTGAGTTGTGGTTACAAACTACGTTACTGGTGGCTTTACCGAAAACGGGGTTTGATGAAGTGGTGCGACAAAGTGTAGAGCTAGGGGTGAAAGCGATCGTGCCGGTGCTCAGTGAACGGAGTCTGTTGCAGCCCAGTGAACAAAAGCAAAAACGCTGGCAACGCATTGCCCAGGAAGCGGCGGAACAATGTGAACGCAATTGTGTCCCTACCCTCTCGCCCCCCTTACCCTTGGCGACGGCCCTTGCCCTGATTCCTTCGGGTCAAGCTCGCTATATTGGGGTGACTCGACGATCGGCCCCGACCCTTTTGCAAGTCTTAAGCGCCTTAACCTCAGACCGGGACGAATCTCCCGTAAACCTAGCGATCGTGACGGGGCCAGAAGGCGGTTGGACTGAGGCAGAAGTTGAACAGGCTATAGCTCAAGGGTATCAACCCATCTCCCTGGGCCCGTTAATTTTACGAGCGGTCACCGCTCCGATCGCGGCCATGAGTGTGGTGATGGCGATGGGGTAAGGGAAGGAAGGGAAGGAGACCGGAAGCCTCCTGAAACCTAAGGCGATCAGGATAGACGCTCCGCCAATTCCAGCCACCGTTCCGTACCCCGATCGATTTCGGCGCTGAGGGCACTGAGGTGTTCGGTCATTTCCTGTAACACCACAAAATCTGAAGGTGGGTTTTGGTACAGTTTCCGCTCTAAGGTTTCCTTTTCCGTTTCCCATTGGGGAATGGAGGCTTCTAAGTGTTCGTATTCCCGTTGCTCTTTGTAAGAGAGCCGTTTGGACTGAGAGGTTTTGAGGCGAGTTTCTGATCCGGAGTCGGGGTTTGCTGGGGTGGTTTTAGAGGCAGTCTCAACGGGGGAGGTCTCTTTTTTCGGGTCTGATTTTTTCTGATCTAAATACAGCGAATAATTGCCAGAATATTGCTGAATCTTACCCCCACTTTCAAAGGCAAAGAGGGTATTAATGGTGCGATCGAGAAAATAACGATCGTGGGAAACCACCAGCACACAACCATTAAACTCCTCCAGGTATTCTTCGAGAATGCTGAGGGTTTGCACATCTAAATCATTGGTCGGCTCATCTAGAATTAAAACATTGGGCGCTTCCATGAGCACTCGCAACAAAAATAAGCGTCGCTTTTCCCCGCCAGACAGTTTTTCAATGGGGGCATATTGTTGATTGGGGCTAAAGAGAAAACGCTCTAACATTTGGGATGCGGTGATAATGCTCCCATCGTTGGTTTTGACGAGTTCTGCTACGTCCTTCAGGTATTCAATGACCCGTTGTTCTCCTTTTGTCCCCAGATCATCGGAGTGTTGATCAAAGTAGCCAATATGAATGGTAGTCCCCCAGTCAATTTGACCTTGATCCGGCTCTAGCCGCCCTGTAATTAAGTTCATGAGGGTCGATTTGCCTACGCCGTTGGGGCCAATAATGCCAATGCGATCGTCTGGGTTAAAGATGTAGCTAAAATTATCAATAATTAAACGATCGTCCCATTTTTTCTGTACATTTTCCAGTTCAATAACTTTTTTGCCAATGCGTCGTCCTACAGTGGAAATATCGACCTTGCCCTGAACCTCCTTAAAGGTTTTATCCTGCATATCCATAATGCGATCGATGCGGGCTTTTTGTTTAGTACTCCGGGCTTTTGGTCCCCGCTTCAGCCACTCCAATTCTCGCCGTAACACCCCGGCATGTTTCCGTTGGCTACTGGTCACAGACTCTTCTGCTTCTGCTTTCTTTTCTAGATAATAAGCATAATTGCCATTGTAGGTATATAGGTCGCCCCGATCGATTTCAATAATGCGGGTGGTCACTTGATCCAAAAAGTAACGATCGTGGGTAATGAGTAAAATGGCTCCGCGAAACTGCTTTAAATAGTCTTGCAACCATTCCACAGACTCAGCATCTAAATGGTTCGTGGGCTCATCCATTAATAAGGCATCGGGATCGGAAAGCAGGGCTGCGGCTAAGGCGATTCGCTTGCGATAGCCCCCAGATAAATCTCCCACCCGTGCCTCAAAATCCTCAATACCCAACTTACTGAGAATCACTTTCGCCTGGGTCTCCAAATCCCAAGCCCCTACCGCTTCAATGCGATCGGATACTCTAGATAGTTGAGCCATTAATTGACTCAGTTTTTCTGGATTTTCTGGCTCGTCTTGATGATGCAGATGGGCTAACTGGATAGAAACCTGTTCATATTCTCGGACTAGAGCCATTTGCTCTCCGGCCCGGGCAAAAACTTGATCTAAAACGGTACTGTCTTCCTCTAATTCCGGTTGCTGGGGTAGATAAACAATTTGGGAACCAGAATGCTGCCACAACTCCCCCCCATCGATCGGCTCCAACCCAGCAATCATTTTTAAGAGGGTAGACTTTCCCGATCCATTGGTGCCAATTAAGCCCACCTTGTCCCCTTCTTCGAGGCTAAAACTAGCATCTCTTAAAATTTGTTTAATGCCAAAGTCTTTTTGAATGGATTTTAAGCTGAAAATGGTCATAGGAATTTTTTAAATCAGTAGATACTCTATTTCTCTCGGGCATTTTCTCGGACACGCCAAACTAGACAAAACTTTCTGCCTCTCTAGACAAGAGTAGGGAGGGTATTGAGAGGCTCCACAGTCCCACATTCCGAATTAAAATGCCCACCCCTTCCTAAGCGATCGAGTCCATAATTCCTGCGATAAAAGCATTATCATCTTTATCAACTCTACGAACCCCTTGGGCCATTACTTTAACTAATTGACCATTTTTTCGGGTGATCCCAAAGCTTAAATTAAAACTCAGTGTATTCCCGTTCAAACACTTTTCAATTGCTTCATTGACTTCGTTCCGATCTTCATAGGCAATTAAACTAGAAATAGACTTCATATTGAGTAATTCTTCTGAACTATAGCCCATTAAACCGCTTAAACGCTGATTGACCCGAACAAAACGACTCTCTTTTAAGATAAAACTCCCCAACAGTGGGCCATTCACCAACTGATCCCAATTTTGTTGATAAGCCTGCACGAGGTCGTGATATTCATCATTCTGTTGCAGAAGTCGATTGGTCTCCATGACTAAAGCCGTCTGATAAGCGATCGTCCAAGTGAGGTTGGCTTCTTCTTCCGTAAAGTAATAACGCTCAGGATGGGTCAGGGTTAAAATGCCCACTAAGTGTTGATCCCGGAGCATGGGAACACAAAGGGCCGATCGCACCACATAGGGTTGATCGGGAAAATCAATCCAGCGGTTATCCGATCGAGTATCGGGAATTAATGCGGCAGTCAGCTTTTGAGCAACCCAGCCCGCCAGACCCTTTTGCAAGACCTTGCCCACCAAATCTAACCGTTCATCCTCCGTCGTATTTTCGCGCAGTAACAGATAATCTTGAATAATGAAGTCCTGGGAGACCAGAAAAATACTCCCGGTTTCCGCCCCCGTGATTTCTAAAGTCGATTGCAAACATTGTTTCATGGTGGCCTTCATCCGCACGCGCCCGGTCGCGGCCTTAGACAAGGCGGCCTGACTTTTAAACCATTCAACCTGCTGCTGATAGCCCGCATTCATTGCCCGGAGATATTCCGCTTCTTCCTGTAGGTTCTCCAGGGTATGGGCAACATCAAACGGCATTTGTTGAACCCCCTCAATGGCCTGCTGTACCGTAAATTGGGACAGAGACACCAAACCGCGCAAGAGATGTAAATCCCGTTCTGAGGTGAGGTTATTCCCCAGCAAATAGTCCAAGGATTCATTTAATTTCTGCAACTCCTCTGCTAAAGCGGATTGCAATACTAATTGCGGATTGCTGGTGTAGTCCGATTCGTAGGCGGAATAGGTGTTCATGGGTTGAGTAGGGTCTAATCTAAATGCTTAGGGCGGTAGGTATAACTTTCCACCTATTCAGGGGAAGATCGGGCGGAAATTCGGGGACTTGTCCATCAAGAATACGCTGTTTTCCTAGAGTGCGTCATCCATTAATTTTAGATCTGGCGTTGGACTGTCATTGATCTCAGTATAAGTTCCCCGTAGTCAGTTCAGCCTCGGCAGGGGCAAACTTCCGATGCGAAGCTGTTGAAGCACTGCTCTACGGTAAAATACTGGGGCACTTGTCTACCAGTGGGGAGGCGCAGCATTGGCCATTGAACTCCGTAGCTACGTTTATTTGGATAACCTTCAATCTCAACATGCCGCATTTATTGGGACTGTAGCGCAGGGTTTTTTGCCGTTACCTGGAGATTCTTCCCTCTGGATTGAGGTGTCCCCTGGCATTGAAATCAATCGCATCACGGATGTGGCATTGAAGTCTGCTATGGTTCGCCCTGGCGTGTTATTCATTGAACGGCTCTATGGTCTTCTCGAAATTCATGCCAGTAAACAAGGGGATGTTCATGCCGCTGGTCGGGCAATTTTACAATCCCTCGGAGCCACCTCTCAGGATTGTTTAAGACCCCATATTGTCTCTAGTCAGGTGATTCGCAATATTGATCCGCACCAAGGGCAACTGGTGAACCGGAACTGTCGAGGACAGATGCTGCTCTCGGGACAAACCTTATATGTCATGGAGGTGCAGCCAGCAGCCTATGCTGCTTTGGCGGCCAACGAAGCGGAAAAGGCGGCTTCAATTAATATTTTGCATGTGACGGCGGTAGGAAGTTTTGGTCGTTTATACTTAGGGGGAGAAGAACGGGATATTTTAGCGGCAGAACGATCGTTGTTGGCGGTATTAGAATCCTTACCCGGTCGATCGCTTCCGGATCAACCCCAAGAGCGACCCAAAAAAGAATAAGGGACTGCTGCGCCGCCAAAGTCCTTATTCTTGCATAGTCAGAGGTGCCCTGTAGTCATCTGATTGAAATCGTAAATTCTATGAAGTTTACTCACCGAACGACACAATTAACGACACAGTTTATGTTGATGTGTTGGGGTGCGTCAGTGGTTTCCCTGTTGCCGCTGCCCTGGGCACAGTTACGGGCAACAACCCAACAATCCCTAAAAGCTTTGGAACCCCTATGGCTGGAGGTGACCGCTTCCTATGTGGTGACGGAACCTGTGCTTACGGAATCCCAAACTTCCCCCCCTTTCTCCGCCGCGACGGTGCCAATGGTATTTAACCGCCTAGAGGTGTCTTGGGCAGAGGTCTGGAAAAATTCGCTGGATGCGGCTGCTTCCTCGTGGTTAGGGCAAACTCCAGCCCAGATCTTGGCGCAGAATCAAGAGGCACTGGCTCAGCAACCGGAGTTAATTGTTGATCTCAGCGATCGGAAGTTGTATGTCTACCAGGGTAAAACCCTGCAAAAAACCTATCCTATCGCCATTGGGCAAACGGGATGGGAAACCCCAAAAGGAATTTTTCAAGTGATGGACAAGCAAAAGGATCCCGCCTGGAAACATCCCATTACCGGTAAGGTGATTCCGCCGGGGGAGGAAAATCCCCTAGGGAACGCTTGGGTAGGGTTTTGGTATAACGAGGGGTACCACATTGGCTTTCATGGGACTGCCCAAGAGCAGGAGATGGGCCAAGCGATTTCCCATGGTTGTGTGCGTTTGCTCAATGACGATATTTTGGAACTCTACGATCGCGTTGAGGTGGGTTGGATTGTGACGGTACGGGCTTAGTTAGAGTCTCCCCAATCTTAGCGCTAATATTTTAGAGTCAATATCTCATAGGCAAAGAACTACTGCGTTCCAGCCCTAGCGATCCTTCGCCATCTGCCGTAAAAGCTGTTGAATAACGATCGTATCCGGTGCGTTGGGGTTTGCCTGTACATAGGCCTGGAGTTCCTGTTGGGCACCTTCCCACTCTTGCATTTCGTAGAGAATGAGACCCCGATCCCGACGCTCTGACCACCAATGGGGAAAGAGCAAGAGAATACCATCGATCGCTCCTAGGGCTGAAGCCAGATCCCGACGGTTAATGTAAATGGCCTTGAGATTGTTGAGTAAGCGAGCGAGGAACTGCGAATTACTCACCGAAGATAAATGTTCGGGCTGTAACGTCACGGGTTGTCCGTAGATAGCCTGGAGACGCTCCTGGCAGTCTTGGGTAAAGAGGATTTCACCGCGATGAAAAGCATCGATATAAAGATCCATCTCCTCAATACAGGGACGAATGAGAAAATGTCCTGGCAGACCAATCCCTTCCATGGGAAAGTCTAAGCGCTTGGCAATTTCCAAGTACAACAGGGACAAGGTAATGGGAATGCCTAGCCCCCGCTCGAGGACTTGATCAAAAAAGCTATTGCGGGGATCGTAATAATCATTAATGTTGCCTCGAAAGCCCAATTCATCGTAGATGTAATGGTTGAGTGCTTTGAGAACTTTTAAGGGGTAACGCTCGGTCGGTAACTGCCCTCGTAGGGTTTGGGCTAAGTCATCTAAGCGATCGAGATACTGTTGAGGATTAAGGGTGGGAGTATAAGCCTGGGCAATACACAAAGCTGCGTAAGCCAAGTCAATTTCCTCATCGGGGTAGGAAATGGCTTTTTGAAAACTTTCCCGAGCGAGTGACCAATACTCCATGAAATCGGGCAATGCCCATTGTCAACAACGTCAAATGGAACTTGTCAAAACTTGCGGTACAAGGCTTTACCCCGGACAGTAAAAAACTGAAGGGATAAAGTGCCAGGCTTGACACCGCCTTCTTTCCTTGATTGCTCTGCACAAAAGGATTAGAACCTTAGCGATCGCTCCCGGCCCTGAGCTGAGACGGTAGAGCAAAGCACCCTACCGTTCATCGTCTTGCGCGGTGAGAAACCCCTATGTCCTAACCCTTAAGTCTACTGAGCAGGGAACTAGACAGCAGCGGTAGCTGTTGCTGCGGCTCCGACCTTGGCCCCGGTGCTGCCGGTAATCCGCTCATAAATGGCACGCATTTTCAGTCCGGTTAAGACCTGGAACAGCCCCGTACCATTATTAGAGCCAGGGTATTCGCGGTGCTCTAGCATCAAGTGGGTCAACTCACCGTAGTACTTGGTATCGGTCTTGCTGAGGTGACCTTCAATGTAAATCATTTCTTCTAAGTTATCGAACTGTCCATCCACTTCTAAAATGGAGACTTCGTTACCGTAGAAGCTATCGGGCCCGTAGTACATTTTGATGCCGGGGTAAGAGCAGGTAAGCTTCCGGCCACAGGGAGTCCAGTAGATGGTGGAGCCTTCATCAAAGAGGAAGGAAGGTTCAAAGCCCTCAATGCCGTCCCGCTGAACCATTTGAACCCGTAGCACTTTACGCTCTTGGTCATTGGGGATCAGGTTGGTGGGTAGCACCTGCAACACGACATCAGCATATTTTTTCTGAGGGTCAATATAGGCTTGGAAGTCCGGTTTCCGAGCATTAATGGAAGCCAAAACGTCTTCGTAGGTATGACCCCGCTCTGCCATGTCCCGTTGAATTTTCCAGGCAATTTTAACCTCGTCACTAATGTCGAGGTAGACGCTGAAATCTAACAGTTCACGAACCCGTTCATCATAGAGGGGGTGTAATCCTTCAATGACCACAATGTGGTTGGGATCAATACGTTCTGGGGGATCAATCTCGCCAGTTTCGTGGTTATAAATAGGCTTATCAATAGATTGCCCACTTTTCAGCGCCGCAATTTGCTCTGCCATCAGATCAAAGTTATTGGCTTTGGGGTTGAGGGCGGTCACACCGGCAGCTTTGCGCCCTTTACGATCGAGGCTATGGTAATCGTCCAAGCAAATGACCGTGAGCATGTCAGCCCCGAAAATATCCGATAAACGGCGTAGAAAGGTAGACTTTCCGCAACCGGAATCTCCAGCAACACCAATTAGAACCACTTTTTCTGGCTTATTCATAATGCTCCTCTAAAAAGTTTTGGTAATTGAATTGTAAATTTTTTGTGGATTGTCAACTGAGATGTCTCACAAGTTTTACAAATTTTCCCCCATTCCCACGGCGTGAACACTCAGCCGAGTGGTGAGGCTTGCAAAATGAGAGGCACATTGTCAACTTGTGGGGGTTAACCGAAATCGGCTTGCTTGGCGATCTAGATTTCCCACTTTTATCTAAAACCTTTACGGAAATTTAACAAAATGTAAACCGTGGTAACGATCGTACCAGAAGAGGGAACAAGAATGATCCCTTCGCTTCTAAGAATTTTGCCTTTGTACTAGCGGGGACGGGGCTATGGGCGAAAGGCCGGGACGCTCTAAACCTGAACCTAAAGACGAATCTCTCCGGTCTTTCCGGAACGGGTCATCGAGGTGCCCTACAGTTAAGATAGGAAGGTGGGTGATGCTCTGTTAATGGAATCCCCAGCATTTTCAGCCTGGACAACACTCAGCGCATTTATCTGGAAGCAAGGGTACGGTTATGCAGCAAATTTTTTCCCGCTTTTTTCAGACCGTTCGGGCAAATTGGAGTCATTGGACGAGCCAAAATCAAGATCCGGAGGTTTTGTTAGAGCAAGCCATTCAGATCCTTCAGGATGAAATGATTCAACTGCGTCAAGCTGTGGCCCAAGCGATCGCCACCTATAAGCGCACGGAACGCCAATATCGTCAAACCCAGGAACGATCGGAAGATTGGTATGCCCAGGCCGAAAGAGCCATGGCACAGCAGAAGGAAGGGGAAGCACGGGAAGCCCTCACCCAACGCAAAATTCTTTTAGATGCTTCTCAGGTACTCGCGCAGCAACTGGGGCCCCAACAACAGGTGATTCAACGCCTCAAACAGGATTTACGCAGCTTGGAACTGAAACTTGCGGATGCCCGTACCCGCAAAGATCTCTATCTCGTGCGGGCACGATCGGCCCAGGCGACCCAACGGATGAACGAGTTACTAGGGAAGTTGCAATCTAATACCGGCGGGTTATTTGAAAAAATGGAAGATCGAGTCGTGAGTTTAGAATCTCAAGCTGCCGCTAGTACCGATCTGCAAAATCTGCCCACTGACCCTCTAGAAGCCCAATTTAAGGCCTTGGAAGATGGCCCTGATGATATAGAAAATGAGTTGGCAGATCTGCGGCAGCGTTTTAGTTAGTTTAGTTACTATTCTTAGATCCCCGGTTTCTGGGGACATAACATCAAGAGATTGGACTTCGTTCTACGAGAAACCGGGGATCTGACGGATCAGAGTTAATCAGTTCCTATCCGGACGGTCTAAGCCTCTGAATTTCCTTCAAAGTTTAAAGCTACCGAATTCATGCAGTAGCGTTTGCCGGTCGGCTTGGGGCCATCGGGGAAAACATGACCGAGGTGAGCATCACAGGTGGCACACAATACTTCTGTCCGACGCATAAATAGGCTGTTATCTTCCTTATAAGCCACTGCATCGGGAGCGATCGGTTCCCAAAAGCTGGGCCAGCCGGTACCGGAGTTATATTTAGTGTCGGACTTGAAGAGGGGGGTGTCGCAGCACACGCACTTGTAAATGCCTTGCCCCTTGAAGTCATGGTATTCCCCTGTAAAGGCCCGCTCAGTACCATGCTTGCGGGTCACTTGGAATTGCTCTTCGCTCAGTTGCGAACGCCACTCCGTCTCAGATTTTTGAATTTTTTCAGCCATGATCAGTCCTCAAGATTAGGATAGAGAGTGCAGTCTTTATCTTAAGGTTGAAAAACACAATTGAAGGTTTCACCGCCAGACCTGAACCCGGATGAGTGGGATTCTTGGATAGACGAGGACACCCCAGAATCTGCGGCTCCCCTTGCCCCTGATCCGACTTCCGTGGATCCTCGCCATCCCTCATCGCCTCTTGTGGTGGTGGAAACGGCATTTTTGGCCAGTACCGCCGCTCTGCTCTGGCTGGTTAATTATTATTTTCCGGTGGGGCCCCTATTGCGCATCTGTTTCCCCATCCCGATCGCGCTGGCCTATTTGCGATCGGGAGCGAGGGCCGCTTGGATGACCGCGTTAGTGGCTACCTTGCTCCTCACAGTGCTGATGGGGCCAACTCGTAGCCTCCTGTTCATTATGCCCTTTGGCATCCTAGGGGTCTTGCTGGGGGTGTGCTGGCACCGCAAACAGAGATGGGAAGGATCGATCTGTCTGGGCACCCTGCTATCAACGATTGGCTTATTTTTCCGGATCTGGCTCACCTCGGTTTTACTGGGGGAAGATCTGTGGATCTATGTCACGGTGCAGGTGAGGGAATTTTTAGCCTGGGGATTTTTGAAACTGGGCTTGCTTATTCAGCCGGAACTGTGGGCGATTCAACTCTGCGCGTTGGGTTTAATTCTCTTGAATAGTTTGATCTATCTAATCACGGTTCACTTACTGGCGTACTTGTTACTCGATCGGGTCGGGAATCCAATTCCGGCCCCCCCGGCCTGGATCCAGGTTTTGGTGGATACCTGATCATCGCTAGCTGATGATAGCCCTTCGGTTCGATCCCCCTAGCTCCCTGACGGTGTACACATCTTGATTGAACCGCTCGATTTAGCTGAATCCCCTGAATCCCCTTAGTAAGGGGGACTTCCGAGCCTTTTGATCCGGTTCCCCCCTTGTTAAGGCTACCGTGTACACAGAAGTCATTAGCAATAGTCTGACACTTCTAGAACCCCCTCTAACTCCCCCTTAGAAAGGGGAAGGATCGGATTGGCTCGGAGTTTCCCCCTTTTCCAAGGGGGGATTAAGGGGGGTAAATCAGATTTTGGGTTCCTATCCAAGATGTGTGTACACGGTAGCTTGTTAAGGGGGGCTAGATTGACGGTTTCTTAGCCTTTTTGATAGTTAGCAATGCACTCTTTAACTAAGGCTGCAACGGCATCCGCATCTTTCCAACCAAGAATTTCCGTGGCTTTCTTTTCCAGGTTTTTGTAGGTTCGGAAAAATTCAGACATTTCTTCTAGGCGGTGGGGCGCAATATCCTTAAGGGTTTTGACCTCTGCATAGCGTGGATCTTTGGCCGGTACACAGAGCAATTTTTCGTCCCGATCGCCGCCATCAATCATTTCCATCATGCCAATGGGACGAGCCGCGATGACACAGCCCGGAAAGGTCGGCTGATCCATGATCACCATGCCATCCAAAGGATCCCCGTCATCCGCTAGGGTGTTGGGAATAAAGCCATAGTCACAGGGATAGTGAACGGAGGAATAGAGGACGCGATCGAGGGCAAACGCATTCAAATCTTTATCGAATTCGTATTTGTTCTTACTACCTGCAGGAATTTCAATGAGAACGTTAACTAAACCCGGTTTTGGTTCGGCGGGAATTAAGGATAAATCCATAGATACTCCAAAAAAGGTCTTCAAAGGGTCGAGGGTAAGCCCCCCTTAGCCGCCGTTGTGGGCGGGCTTCTCTATTTTACGGGCTTATGACACCGGAAATAGTTTGGTGCCAGATGATGAAGTCACAGCGCCGCCGTAGCCCCGATGGTAAAGGGTTTCATCAAAGTGACGAAGGCGTATTGGAGCACACTCGCTCGGTATTAAACCCCCTGGTTAAGATTAACCCTTGGCAAAGTGGACTTTAAGCCCAGAACGGGGGTGTAAGGTGGGAATACGCACCATCGCTAGATCTTGATTAGGCTCTAATTCCCAAACATACTGACGGAGTAAGAGGGCCGTAATAATCTTCATTTCCATTTGGGCAAAGGCCATGCCTAGGCAAATGCGGGGCCCACCCCCAAAGGTCACCATACTAAAGTCAGTCCGCTTCTGTTCAGCCCGATCGGGACTGAAGCGATCGGGATCAAACTGGGTGGGATGCTCAAAATAGCGATCGTCATGCTTAGACGCATCAATACGGTAAATCACTAACCATCCCGCCGGAACCCGATAGCCATTGAACTCAAAGGCTTTTACCACACCCCGGAATCCACCACTGACCGGCGGATAGAGCCGTTCCACTTCCTTCAACACCTGATCCAAGTAGGGCATTTGTTTTAATTGCTCTAGGCTCAATGCCCCCTCTTGACTGAGAGCTTTTTGCTCCTGGCGGGCACGGTGGAGAATGTCTGGATGTTGGGCTAACGCCATAACCAGAGAAGTCATCATCGAGGTGGTGGTTTCATGACCCGCAAAGAGCATCAAGAGGGCTTGGACTTTCAGTTCCTGCAAGGTGAGACGATCGCCCTCTTCATCCTCCGCTTGCACCAGTAACCCCAGAGCATCCTGGGTGGGATGTTGAAACCGATCTTCAATGAACTTTTCTAAATGATTGAGGAGTGCATCCCTCGCCTTCAGCGCTTTGCCATAGGGAGTCCACGACCAGGGGAGAGCGGGGGAAAAGAGACCATTGGTGAGATCCGTAAACCATCCCGATAAGCGATCGGTCATTTCACCACTGGAACTGCCAATTAACAACTGACTGGCAATTTCAAAGGTCAGCTTCTTCATTTCCGCAAACCAGGTGAACATCTTTTGCTCTTCCCACTGGGCACAATAGTGTTCGGTCAGAGTTACCATCGTTTCGATATAGCCCTCTAGGGCTTTACCGTGGAAGGCCGGCATGAGTAACTTACGATTGCGTTTATGTTCTTCCCCTTCCTGCAAAAATAAAGACTCCCCCAACAACTCACGAAAGTTTTGCGGCCAGCCTTCCCGCCAGGAGAAACAATCCATGTGGGTGGACAGGATAAACTGGTTGGCCGCAGGCCCCATCATGAACACCGTTGGCCGTCCCAGAAGACTGGTTTTGGAAATATCGCCATATTTTGTCCGGCGTTTATTGGCATAGTCCGGATCGAGTAAAAAGTTCAGAGTTTCCCCCAGCCAGGGCAATCCCATAGAACCGGGCGGTAGGGGCAGTTCGGCTTGAGAGGAAGAACCAGAAACGGGATAGGACATGGACTTTAGAGGAGAGATAGGGCGCTGACCTGCCCGTTGCTCAAGCAGGGGCGAGGGGATCAAGTTCACCGCAGTAGACTCTGGTGGACTGAGGTGGATTCAAGAAGGATCTCAACTATTT
>JBMTZC010000094.1:0-13169 GCA_049455215.1 Prochlorotrichaceae cyanobacterium | reverse complement strand
TTCACGATCGTGGGACAATGCCCTGAACCCGATGCATCTACAGGATGTTGTAAAGTGACTCCTGGATCAGGTTGGAGAAAGGGTAGTGGAACCGCTTTGGGTTGAAGTGTTAGTGGATGCACCGGGTCGTCAGCCGTCCCCGGAGGGGTTTACCTATGCCGTTCCTCCCCACCTTAGGCTGGAGCCGGGTGATATTGTTCAGGTGCCCTTTGGCTCCCAAACCCTGGGGGCGATCGTTTTGGCGGTGTCTGGGCAACCGCCGGATTTGGATCCCAGTAAAATTCGTCCCGTTACGGATTTGGTGTGTAGGGGCTTTTTCCCGGACGGATATTGGGCTTTGCTGCAGCGGGTCGCCAGTTATTACTACACGCCGATCGTCTCGGTGGTTCGCACCGCTTTGCCTCCGGGAGTTTTAGCCCGATCGCAACGGCGCATTGCCCTCAATCCCGAGTCTATCCCGCCCAATCCCGAGCTGTTTTTACGATCCTCTGCCTTGGCCATCCTGCGGGTTCTGCAACAGAGTGCTACGGGGGATTATACCTGGCGCTATCTGCAAAAGCAGGTGAAGGGGGCACCGGCGGGTCTGCGGGATTTAACTAAACGGGGTTGGGTGCGCAGTTACTTAGAAAGCCCCACGCCGCCTCGTCCCAAGCTGCAACAGTGGGTTTCGTTTCTGGGCAATCGGAATTTCTCGGAATTGACGGCTAAGCAACAACAGGTGGTTCGGGTGTTGCAGCAAGCGGGGGGGGAGTTGCCCCTACAGGCCCTCTGTGCCCAGGCTCAGGTCACGGAGATTGTGGTCAAAAATTTGGCTAAGTATGGTGATGTGATTCTCAACGATCGTCAGCAGTACCGCACCGCCAAGGGGCAAGGCCTCCCTGCGGATCAGGTGAAAACCTTGAATACGGATCAAGCCCAGGCCCTGGAAGCGATCGTTTCTGCCCAAAAAAGTTGCCAAATCCACCAGCGGGGCCGCACGGTTTTACTGCACGGGGTCACGGGTTCGGGGAAAACGGAGGTCTATTTACAAGCGATTCAACCCTGTTTAGCTGCAGGACGATCGGCGTTGGTGTTAGTCCCCGAAATTGGCTTAACCCCTCAACTGACCGATCGGTTTGAACAACGATTTGGCAGTAAGGTCTTGGTCTACCACAGTGGCTTATCAGACGGGGAACGCTACGACACCTGGCGACTGATGCTCTTGTCTACACCCCAGGTGATTATTGGCACCCGTTCCGCCATTTTTGCACCGTTACCCAAGCTGGGGCTCATTATTTTAGATGAGGAGCACGATAGTAGTTTTAAGCAAGATCAACCGATGCCCTGCTACCATGCCCGCACCGTCGCCCAATGGCGATCGCAGTTGACCCAGTGTGTCTTGTTGTTAGGATCCGCCACCCCCTCCGTCGAAACCTGGGTCGATACCGCCAGTCATCGCCTCTTAGCGGAAGCGTTACCGGAAGTCTTACCCGAAGCGGTACCGGGGGAAAGCACCAAACTCGAACCGTTATATTTATCACTGCCCCAGCGCATTTATAACCGTCCCCAACCTCAGATTCAGGTGGTGGATATGCGGCAGGAATTGCAACGGGGAAATCGATCGCTGTTTAGCCACGACCTCCAAACCGCCCTGCGGGAGATGAAAGCGAAGGGACAACAGGGGCTTCTCTTTGTGCCCCGTCGGGGCCACAGCACTTTTGTGTCTTGCCGCAGTTGTGGTGAGCCCTTGGGCTGTCCCCACTGTGATGTTTCTTTGACCTATCATCAAACTGAGCAGGCCTCTCCTCAACACAGTGCCCAGAGCAGTCTCCGTTGCCACTACTGTAACTACAGTCAACTGCAACCCAAAGTCTGCCCCCAGTGCCAGTCTCCCTATCTCAAATTTTTTGGCAGTGGAACCCAGCGGGTCACCCAAGAATTAGACCATTTGTTTCCGGAATTGACCTGGATCCGCTTTGACAGTGACACTACCCGCAGGAAAGATGCTCACCGGACTTTGCTCCACCGCTTTGGAACCGGTGAGGCGGACTTACTGGTGGGGACGCAAATGCTGACGAAGGGGATTGATCTGCCCCAGGTGACGGTGGTGGGCATTCTCGCCGCCGATGGGTTATTGCACCTGCCGGACTTTCGGGCTGGGGAACGGGCCTGCCAAATCCTCCTCCAGGTTGCGGGACGATCGGGTCGGGGAGCGGATCCCGGCACTGTGATTTTGCAAACCTATTCTCCCGATCATGCCGTGGTGAATGCCGTCACTCAGCACCGTTATGGTGACTTTTTAGATCAGGAGTTGCCCCAGCGATCGCCCCTGTTTTACCCCCCCTTTAGTACCCTGCTTCTGCTGCGCCTCACCAGCCCCGATCCCGTCGCGGTGGAGCAGGTTGCTCAGCACCTGGGGGATTGGCTACAGACCTATTTAGAGGAGACCGGGCATCAGGATCAGATTGAAGTGCTGGGCCCAGCCCCCGCGCCCATTCTGCGCATTGCGCAGCGCTATCGTTGGCATCTCTTACTGAAGGTCAAGCCCGCTGCTCAGGGCACCTTTCAACTCCCTTGGACGGATCTCCAGCAGCACCTCGCTCCCCACCGCAATGTTGCCCTAACGATCGATGTGGATCCGATCCATTTAAGCTAAGGGTCACCTCAATTCCTTGGCTTTCCACTGAAAGCGAAAAAATTTAAGGGAAGAGTGCGGCGCGCCGCACTCTTCCGCCTTAATAAGTTGGTCGTCGATTCCTTGGTATATTGGGGCAGTTATCTGGGGCAATCCAGCAAAGGAGCAGACCAATGGTGAAAGTCTTTGTGGTTTTGGGAGTTCTGGTTTACGTCTGGGGCGCTTGGAAATTTCTCAAAGGGTTTAAGCGAACCAACTATACAAAGGGGAATGGTTTGCCCTTAGCCCTCCTCTGGCCCGTCTTACTGATTGCAAACCGATCGTTTCGTCAGAATTTTCAAAAGGCCTTAAAAGGTTAGGCCGTTAGGGTCACCGCTAGATCGAGGGCTGTAATCATGCTTTGGGGTTGGGCAATCCCCTGTCCGGCAATGTTGAAGGCGGTGCCGTGATCGGGAGAGGTGCGCAGAAAGGGGAGGCCAATCGTGGTATTGACCGCCCGATCGAAGGCGAGCAATTTAACGGGAATTAAGCCTTGATCGTGATAGAGGGCAAGGTAGGCATCGTGGCCCTGTGCGGGGCTGTGCCACCAGGCCTGACCCGGTTTTACCCATAGGGTGTCCG
Organism: Prochlorotrichaceae cyanobacterium; assembly: GCA_049455215.1. Lineage (GTDB taxonomy): Bacteria > Cyanobacteriota > Cyanobacteriia > Prochlorotrichales > Prochlorotrichaceae > JBEAPM01. The sequence continues at coordinate 9,934 of JBMTZC010000094.1, read as the reverse complement.
GCGGCACGAGGCCCTCTAGGGTGACCTGGGGATATTGGGCTTGAGCCTGATGGAGCCAGTCTCGGATCCACTCTTCTTCTTCTCGCCCCAGTTTCCCGGCTTCGCCACTGTGGGGATTGAGCCCGGCGATCGCAATGTGGGGGGAGGTGATGCCAAACGATTGCATCAGGGTTTCAATCAGTAAATCTAACTTCTGGGTGAGCAGATCGGGGGTTAAGGTTTGGGGAACCTCGCAGAGGGGAATGTGGGTGGTGGCCAAGAGGGTGCGGAGCATCCAGCCCGTATGGGGGGACTGGGCCACAAATAACATCCCGAAACGATCGCGTTGGGCCTTTTCTGCTAGAAATTCCGTTTGTCCGGGGTAGAAATGCCCCGCATCCATCCAGGCGGATTTGGCAATGGGAGCCGTGACGATCGCGCTGCCCTGTCCCGCTAAGACTTCGTCCACCGCCCGATCGAGGTATTGAAAACTAAGATCGCCGCTGTGGGCACTGGGGTGCCCCGGTTGAATGGGGGCATCTAGGGGAATATCCAAAATCGCCAGGTTTGCGGGATTGGCCAGAGGTGGGGGATCCCCTAAAGCCCGGAGACGATCGTAGGTTTGCTGTAACACTTCACCACTGCCCACAATGCGCCAGTCCACTTCGGTTCGGTGTTGTAATTCTGGACTGGCTAAGGCTTTGAGAATGACTTCGGCACCAATGCCTGCCGGATCGCCAAGGGTGATGAGAATAGGCATAGTTAGGGGTTAGGGAAGAGTTTTGAATTTTGAGTTAGGAATGCGGACTTTATAACCTGGAATTTCACTACCAAGACACCGAAGCCCCGAAGGAATACCTTTGTGTTCTTTGTGCCTCTGTGGTTTAATCCTGAACTTTCCGGTTTATTTAACTCACGATCCTTAGGGGTTAGGCTCAAGCCCTCACGACAAAACCGATCGTTGAAGGGAAAAATCTTAAAAAAATTCCGAATAATCTCCATTCCTACGCCTCGATCGCTTCAAGCTTCACCTTCTCCAGGGTAATCTTGGAAGGGTCAAGATGCACAGCAGCAATTTAGGTCGATCAGATGAAGGCATATCCGTCTCTCAAAATCAGTGGGCTAATGTGGGGAGGGATAGGTCTGGCCTTGGTGCTTTTGTTGGGGGTTGGCTGCAAAATTGAAGCGGAAAACCTCTGGTTTGGCACCCTGGGCTATTCCTCCGTCTTTAGTCTTCGGATTAAGACCCGCATCTGTCTCTGGATTCTCGCGTTTACAGTGTCCGTCGGCACCTGGGTCAGCAATTTTTACGTTGCCCGCTCCAATTGTCTCAACAACGCCCCCCAGTCTCCTTGGCCCCAGCAGCGTCGCATGGGGCTGATTGCGCTCTTGGCTACGATCGCTGCGTTGACCGGCATTCTCAGTGTTCTGATCTATCACCAAATTACGGTGGTGCAAGAACTGGCCCAGCATCTGAGCGATCGTCCCCAGCAGCTTCCTAACTTACCCCCTACCTTGGGGTGGCCCATCTTAAGCCGGATTGTTCAAGCCTGGTGGCAAAACCCCTTCTGGTTTCTCCTGCCCATCGGTTTAACGGTGGGGATCCTCGTTGCTCCCTGGTCTGCTTTAACCTTTACGGGGCTGTTCCTCAGTCTGGGGTTAGGCTTTGCCTTTAATCAGGAATGGGCGAGGGTTTTAAGTGCTTTTAATGCCACTCGCTTCGGGGCTCAGGATCCCCTTTTTCATCTCGATATTGGCTTTTATGTCTTTGAAATGCCGCTTCTCAAGCTGATTCGCTTTTGGAGTTTAGATATTTTTGCCTTTACCTTTATTGCCATCACTTTATTGTATTTGTTAAATAACAACAGTCTGAGTAAGGGCTATTTTACGGGGTTTTCTGTCGAACAAAAACAGCACTTATCCGCCTTAGCGGCCTGGTTTTTCCTGGCGGTGGTTTTGGGCTATGGGTTAGCCTGTATGGGGCTTTTATATTCCCTGCGAGGCATTACCTATGGGGCGGGCTATGTGGATAGTCACGTTCAGTTACCCGCTAACTTAATTTTGATGGCCGGGGCTACGATTCTATCGGGAATTTGCTGGGTCGGAGCCTTTTTTCCCCAGTGGTTATCGCCCCTGCGTACCCCATCCCAGCGCTTCCGGTTATGGGGACAATCGGTGCTGCGGGTCAGTGTTATTCTCTTTTGTGCCGTCTCTCTCTTTGTAGAGCAACTGTTACCCAGCGTGGTGCAGCGATTGGGGGTGGAGCCTAATGAATTGGCTCGGGAAACCCCCTATATCCTCAAAACGATCGCGGCTACCCGATCGGCCTTTGGGCTCGATCGCATTGAGGCCCGAACCTTCAACCCGGAGAATGCCTTAACCCTAGAAGATATTGCTAAAAATGAAGCAACCTTTAATAACATTCGGCTCTGGGATAGTCGCCCCTTACTGGAAACGAACCGACAACTCCAGCAAATCCGGTTGTATTACAGCTTTCCCGATGCGGACATCGATCGCTACACCCTCCTCAACCCTGAAGGGCAGTCCATTAAGCAGCAGGTGTTAGTGGCGGCCCGGGAACTAGACTACAACGCCGTTCCCCCCGAAGCCCAGACCTGGGTCAACCAGCATTTAGTCTATACCCACGGCTACGGCTTTACCTTGAGTCCCGTGAATACCATTGGCGATGGGGGGCTACCGGACTATTTCATTAAAGACATTGGCAGTACGACTACCGGCAACACCGCCCTCGATATTACCAGTGATGAAGTTCGTGCCAGTATTCCGGTGGGTCAACCTCGGATTTACTACGGCGGTCTCACCAACACCTACATTATGACTCCCACTCAAGTCCAAGAACTGGACTATCCCAGTGGCAATGAGAATGTCTATAACGTCTACGATGGTGACGGTGGCGTGGTTCTCGATTCCCTCTGGAAACGGTTTTTATTTGCCGTATATTTACGGGATTGGCAAATGCTCTTAACCCGTAACTTTTTGCCAGAAACTCGCGTTTTATTTCGACGATCGGTGAAGGAACGGATTCAAACGATCGCTCCTTTTTTGAATTACGATCCCGATCCGTATTTTGTCATTGCTAATACCGATCTCCGCAACGTCAACGGCAAAATTATTGACACGGCTCCGGAAGACGCCCGGCAAAATCGGAACTATCTCTACTGGATTATTGATGGGTACACCACGACAGAATCCTATCCCTATTCCGACCCCGGTGAACATCCCTACAACTATATTCGCAACTCCGTTAAAGTTGTCGTTGATGCCTACCATGGTAGCGTCACCTTTTATGTGGCGGATGAATCCGATCCCCTGATTCGCACCTGGGAAAAGATTTTTCCCGATCTCTTTCGTCCCCTAGCGGAGATGCCCATCGCCCTGCAGAGCCATATTCGCTATCCCAGCCATTTATTTAATGTCCAATCGGAACGGTTATTGACTTACCACATGACCGATCCCCAGGTGTTTTATAACCGGGAAGATCAATGGCAAATTCCCCAGGAAATTTACGGGGGCGAGGAGCAACCCATTGAATCCTATTATTTAATTATGCGTTTGCCCACGGAAGACGCAGAGGAATTTATTCTGTTAACCCCCTTTACCCCCGTGAGTCGCAACAACTTAGTGGCCTGGTTAGCGGGACGATCGGATGGACAAAACTATGGTCGTTTATTGTTGTATCAATTCCCCAAACAACGCCTCATTTATGGGCCAGAACAAATCGAAGCTCGGATTAACCAAGATCCCCTGATTTCCCAACAGATTTCGCTCTGGAATCGCCAAGGATCTCGGGCGATTCAAGGCAATTTATTGGTCATTCCCTTAGAGAAATCCCTGCTCTATGTGGAGCCCCTCTATCTGGAAGCGGAAAAAAATAGTTTGCCTACCCTAGTGCGCGTGATTGTGGCCTATGAAAATCGGATTGTCATGGCAGAAACTTTAGAGGAAGCTCTCCAGCAAATTCTCCAACCCGATCCAATTGATAGCGCAAACGCCCTTTCCTCAGAAAAGCTTTTACCGAAAACGATCGTTCGTCCCATTGAAACCCCCTAAGAGTCCTGTCATGTTCAACTTGATCCGTTCATTTCCGGTGCTGCGCTGGGGATGGGTTTTCCTTTTAATGCTGACCTTAATTACCGCCGTAAACTTGATTGGTCTGGGGGTACAGGGGTTGGGACAAACCACCGCAGAAACCTTGGTGAAATGGGTCGAAAATCCACTTCTGGGGCTTTTGGTGGGGGTGCTGGCCACGGCGTTAGTCCAGTCTTCCGGCTTAATCATTGCCCTGTTAGTGGGGCTAGTGGCAGGCGGGTTTCCCCTCACCCTGGCCATTCCGGTGGTGATGGGAGCCAATATTGGCACAACGGTCACCAATACCCTGGTGAGTTTGGGACAAGCGAAAACCGGATCAGCCTTTGAGCGATCGTTTGCGGCGGCAACGGTTCACGACTTTTTTAACCTTTTTACCGTCTTTATTTTCTTTCCCCTCGAGGAATGGTTCCATCCCCTGGAGCGCTTCAGTGGTCAGTGGGTACAGTTCTTTGCCAACCTGGCCCATCCTAACCAACCCGGACTAACCCTACCCAACCCGTTCCAGAGCACGATCGCCCCTTTAACGCAGCAGATCGCCGCCGGGTTTGCCCACTGGCCCGATCCCTGGAATCACAGTGGCGTACTGGGCAGTGGACTGTTACTGATGCTGATTAGTCTGCCTTTACTGAGTCAACAGTTACAACACCTGATCCTAGATCAGCGGGCACTGCAGTGGCAGACCGGCATTCCCGAAGGGGAGTGGGGCTCTGGATGGTCTACCTTGGGTCTGGGCATCCTACTCACCGCCTTGGTTCAATCCTCCTCCGCCACCACCAGTGTCATGGTGCCCTTAGCAGGATCGGGAGTGTTAAGTCTGGCCCAAATTTATCCCTTTACCCTCGGGGCCAATATTGGCACTTGCATTACGGGGCTCCTTGTTGCCATTAGTTTGCCCCCCAGCCTAATGGCCGCTGGACTCCAAATCGGCTTAATTCATTTGTTCTATAACTGCTGTGGCGTACTCTGTTTTTACGGAATTCCGGGACTGCGTAGTCTACCCCTCCGGGCTGCCACCCAGTTAGCCCGCCTCGCAAACGATCGTAAAATCCTGGCGGTCAGTTGGGTCGGGCTTGTCTTTTTTGGTCTGCCCCTCCTCTTGTTAGCCTGGAGCAGTCCTAGTATTTTGGGCAAGTTCTAAAGCCAACTTGCATTAAGGAATGCGGACTTTATAACCTGGAATTTCACTACCAAGACACCGAAGCCCCGAAGGAATACCTTTGTGTTCTTTGTGCCTCTGTGGTTTAATCCTGAACTTTCCGGTTTATTTAATTCACGATCCTAAGCCAACAACCGTTAAGCCGACAGGGCAGCCTGAGGGCTCCAACAGGGGAAAAAATATTCTAAGTGTAAGCTCCCTGCCAGTTGCGCTAAATCCGCCGGGCTTGCCTCCTCTGGCCAAGGGGGCAGCATTCCCAAGATTGGTAACTGGGTAAAGGTCTGTAGAAAATGGGGCGGAGCCAGTTCAAAGCGATCGTCCCAAGCTTGGGAGTCCGGGGCAACGTAGAGAATGCCCTTGAGATGACAACGACTTTGCCGAGCTAGTGCGGTATAAGCGATCGTTTGACTAATGGTATGGGGGGTCAGAGGCACCAGGAGTATGGTTGCTAACCGCCAGTCCCAGGCGAGATCCGCCACCGTCGTATCCGCATACAATGGACTGGCTAAACTTTCGTGAGCCTCCACCAAAACCCAGTGAGTCTCAGGAGCATTCACCTGCTGCCACAACGCTTCTAGGTTGACCCCTGCCTGTAAAGGATGCACCGCTAAGGACTGAGACCCCGCCGATTGCCCCCCCGATCGATAGTGTTGGAGGTAGGCCCTTAAAATCTGACTTAAATAGCAGGGTGGATAGGCCGGTGGGGGTGGGTCTTGCGAAGCAGACTCAGTGCTAACTAACAATAAACGATTCGCAAAATTCATGTTTGGCAAAGAAGTGCGGGTGGGGCAGTGGAGCCCTCCACCAAGACCTTAAGTATTCCGGCGCTGGCGTTCAGCTTCAACTTCAGCGGCTAAAGCGGCTTGTTCTTCTGGAGAAAGAGACTCGTACCGTTTTTGTAAAACCGCTAATTTATAATCATCCAACTGTTGATTGAGGGTCATTTTTTGGCTGACCACCCGCACCAGATAGGTGCCCACCCAGCCCACCAATCCGAGGATCAGCAGTGCCTGGGTCCAAATCCCGGCATTCATTCCCTCAATCCCAATGGCTCTGAGGGTGAGGTACAGCAGCCCACCCCCAAGAAATAAGCCGAGGGTAATACTTAAAACATCAATTCGACGCATGGTTGCCTCAGGTCAATTAGGATTCCAGAGAACGGGGCTGAGGCCGGAAGTTGAGGAAGGGGGTGAGCAACAACATGCCCGGGAAGAAAAAGAAAACCATGAAATACATGATCACTCGTTCGATGCTGCTGGCCACATACCAGCGCTTTTGCAGGTAGACATACACTAACAGAGGCATGACGAGCAGGTAAGCACCCGCTAAGCCCAGGTACAGGAACGCGGTCAGAGGAACCAGATTAAGAAGTGATGCCATAGTGACGACTTAGGCGCAATGAATAAGGGGACAAAGCAGCGAAGAGCAGATTACCCTAGCTGTACTTACTATACAACAGGGTCAACGCCAAGCGCCTGAAATGGGTATCCTGAAGGTATCCGAACGGCTGCGCTGCCTCGGTCGGCTTTCCACGTACAGCAGACAGCATGAGCGGGAGAGTCCCGCTGTGAGGTTGTACCGCCGGTATGGGAAGATCCTAAATCGTCAGGGTCTAGCCTTAGACTTCAACCGATAGCGTCGAGGGTAATGAGGAGGAGGTTGGATTCCACGCTGTTCCATCCAAAGCCATTTGCTCAATTTGGCTGGCCAGGCGCAGAGCCTTCAGAGCCTGTTCGCCGCCAACGGAAGGTTGATACCCGCCCCGAACACAATGGACAAAATGTTCTAGCTCTGCATGTAAGGGTTCAATATTGCTGGTGTGAACTTTCTCAATTAAGCCGTCTTGACGGTAGAGAACCTGACCATGATCCGCTAAACAGTTGGCGGTGGTTTGCCGGTGAATCAAAATGGCGTTCTCTAAAAAGTCCGCTTCCGTTAAGGAATTTTTGCAGTGAGCCGCGATCGTGCGAATTTTACGATGGGTGACTTTGCTGGAGGTGAGGGTTGCCACAATACCATTGGCAAACCCTAGGGTGGCGGTTACATAATCCATATAGCCACTATTGCCAGCGGCGCTGCCACTTGCCGTAACCCGTACCACTGGGGAAGCCGCTAATTCCAACAACAGGTCAATGTCGTGGATCATTAAGTCCAACACCACGGACACATCATTGGCCCGCTGAGAGTAGGGGCTCATGCGATGAGCTTCCAAGGCTAAAATTTCTTCTGTTTTGAGGACTTTGCTCAATTCCTGAAAAGCAGGGTTAAAGCGTTCAATATGTCCCACCTGAAGAATGCGCTGAGATTCTGCTGCTGCATTCACTAAGGATTCTGCTTCTGCAATGCTAGCGGCGATCGGTTTTTCGATAAGGACATGAACCCCCGCCGCCAAACAATCCATCCCCACGTTGTAATGTAAGCGGGTGGGCACTGCAATACAGACCGCATCAACGATCGCTAATAAATCTCTGTAGTCTTTGAAAAAACGAATTCTATACTTACTGGCGGTATCAATGCCTCGCTCCACATTGAGATCCGAGATCCCCACCAATTCCACATCTTTCAAGAGGCTGAGGACACGGGTGTGATGCTGCCCCATGTTCCCGACACCAATCACGCCCACCCGGATTGGATCCGAAGTGCTTCGCGAACTGTTCAATTCACCACGAAGACTGGTCTGGGTCATGAGTTCTATGCTCCTCTAATAATCACCACTGCGCCCAAGGCGGAGGAAAAGATTTATTGAGAATTATTAAGATTTCTCAATAATTAAGACGATATTACCACGCGGGGACTGTTTGTAAAGAATTCTGGATTACCGTTTTGGAAACTCTAAGAAAAACAATAAAACCCAAGAAGATAACCAAGATGCGGTAAAGTGACGCTGAGCTACTATGCCACTATTTATCTAGCCTCAGCGATCGCTTATGATTCTGGAACGTGCAAGCGGTGTTCTTCTGCATCCTACTTCTCTCCCCAGCCGCCACGGCATTGGTGACCTCGGTAAGGGAGCCTATGACTTTGTAGACTTTCTGCAAGCCAGCGGCCAAAAGTATTGGCAGATTTTGCCCCTAGGGCCCACAGGCTATGAGCACTCGCCCTACATCATGAATTACAGCACCTTTGCTGGTAATCCTCTGTTGATTAGCCTGGAAAAGCTGGTGGATCAAGGGTTACTGCCGGGGGACGAGTTAACGGTATTGCCGCATCTGCCCCATAGTCGGCGAGACTGGTTAGAATTCGATCGGGTCATTCCCCACAAAGTCGCATTTTTAAGACAGGCTTACGATCGTTTCCGCCACAATCTTCAGCACGATCGCCATTATGCCTTTGAAGACTTTTGCAACAGCCAGCCCTGGTTAGAAGACTATGTTCTCTTCATGGCGCTGGCGGAGAAATATCCAGAACAAAGCTGGAACCAGTGGCCCAGTGGTTTAGCGCGGCGCGATCCCCAAGCCCTGGCAGAGCAACGGCACGCCTTAAGCGATCAACTCCAATTCCATCGCTTTTTACAATTCACCTTCTTTGATCAGTGGCGACAAATTCGCCACTATGCCAACGAACGGGGCATTCGGATCATTGGCGATATTTCCATTTACGTGTGTTACCACAGTGCCGATGTTTGGGCCAGCCCCGAACTCTTTCAACTCAAACCCGATAGCCTTGAACCCGCCTTCATTGCGGGGGTCCCCCCCGACTACTTCAGCGAAACGGGGCAACTGTGGGGAAATCCCGTTTATAACTGGGAAAAAATGCAGGAAACCGGCTTCCGCTGGTGGATCGATCGCTTCCGAGCCACGTTGAACTATGCGGATCTGGTACGTATTGATCATTTCCGAGGCTTTGAAGCCTATTGGCGAGTCCCTGGCGGAGAAAAGACCGCCATCAATGGAGAATGGGTTGCTGCCCCCGGCCATTCCTTCTTCCAACGCTTGCGGGATGAGTTGGGGTATTTGCCCGTCCTCGCCGAAGATCTGGGCACCATTACCCCAGAAGTGGAGGAAATGCGCGATCGCTATGAATTCCCGGGCATGAAAATTCTCCAATTTGCCTTTGGCGGCGATCGTACCAATCCCTACTTACCCTATAACTATCCCCACAATGCCGTGGTCTATCCCGGCACCCACGATAACGACACCGCCCTGGGCTGGTGGCAGACCCTCAATGCAGCGGAAAAGCAAAAAGTCACCCATTTCCTCGGCTACGATCGCCCTGAAGATGTCAAGGAAATCCACTGGGAACTGATTCGCACCGCCCTCCGCTCCCCGGCCAACCTTGCGATTTTGCCCTTACAGGACTTGCTCGGCTTGGATGGACAATCCCGCATGAACGATCCCGCCGTGAACGAGGGTAACTGGCGTTGGCGTTATCCCTTCTCTCACCAACTTTCACCAGAGTTGAGTCAGCGGCTGTTGAAGCTCACCCAAATTTATCGGCGGGGCTAAGTTGGAGTGTCAATTTAAGTTTAATTTTCTCAGGGTCAACAAGATCAGCCTCTAACCTATACCCTTCCCCCCAGCGATCACTGGGGGAGGCATGTGGCAAAGGACAGCTTAATCACTCTAGTTTCATTGAAGCGATCGGTCAGTCCGGGTAGATTGTTGGGCGATCGTTTGGGTTAAGTAATTGCCAACGCGATCGGGCATAACACACCATTGGAGCGGACGTAATCGGTATTTGTAGTGATAA
>JBMTZC010000093.1:0-13210 GCA_049455215.1 Prochlorotrichaceae cyanobacterium | reverse complement strand
AAAGCCGTCCTCCGCTTCGCTAAAGGACGGGGTTTCTACCCATTTTTCTGATGAACACCCAGGGCAAAAAGACAAGCTCATTAGCCGGGCGAGATTTACTAACCTTGGCGGATTTACAATCCTCTGAACTTCAAGATTTATTACAATTAGCGATCGATCTCAAACAGGGCAAAGTAAAACCCCAAGCTCAAAAAAACCTAGGGCTTTTATTCTCTAAAGCCTCTACCCGAACCCGCGTTAGCTTTTCCGCTGCAATTTTTCAATTGGGGGGACAGGTTCTAGACCTCAATCCCAGTGTCACCCAGGTTGGACGAGGGGAACCGATCGCAGATACGGCGCGAGTGTTGAGCCGTTACTTAGATATTTTAGCCATTCGCACCTTTGCCCAGAGCGATCTCGAAACCTATGCCCACTATGCCGATATTCCCGTCATTAACGCCCTCACGGATTTGTATCATCCCTGTCAAATTCTCGCCGATTTATTAACTCTTCAAGAACAATTTGGTGACCTCAAAGGCTTAACACTAGTCTATTTGGGCGATGGGAATAACGTCGCCCACTCCCTGATGTTGGGCTGTGCCTTAGCGGGGGTTAATGTCCGTATTGCAACACCGGAAGGATATGCTCCTTTACCTGAAGTGGTGGAAAAAGCCACCCAACTAGCCGCTGAACACCAAACCCAGGTGGAAGTTACCCAGGATCCCAAAGCTGCCGTTGCCGGGGCCAATGCTCTCTACACCGATGTCTGGGCCAGTATGGGCCAGGAATCAGAAGCGGATAGCCGCATTCCCCTCTTCCAACCCTATCAAGTCAATGAAGATCTCCTCAGTCGAGCCGATTCTCAAGCGATCGTTTTGCACTGTTTACCGGCTCATCGTGGCGAAGAAATTACCGATGGCGTTATGGAGGGAGGTCAATCTAAGGTCTGGGATCAAGCGGAAAACCGTCTTCATGCCCAAAAAGCACTCTTGGCCAGTTTACTAGGGTTATAGAATGCTCCTGATTTAATCTGAAGTAAACCCTTGATGTAAAGTTTGATTACGGAGGGTTTATTCCGGCTCCTAAAGGCGTATATTAGGAATTAGCAGATTCCATTCAATCGATTACTTCCACAGGAGGAAAAACATTTGAATTCAATCTGTTTGACGGATCATCTCGAAAACACCCAATCTGTAGAATTCATACCTCTCTAACTGTTGCGAAGGGAGAAACTCTCAAGGGCGGATAGTATTTTTCAATGCTGTCTAATCCCCGAAGCAGTCTCCAATTCAACTAAACAAAAATGAGAAGTTCCTGAGTTTAGGTTGGGTGTTTTGCTATGGATAGTAAAGCTGATGCCCTAGGGCGCGTCATCAATTCGGTCTAGAAGCCTTGCGACATCAAGGTTACCGCGCCCGCTCCAGCAAACATAACTAGGGGCTGAAACGACTGCCCTATAAACACTTCAGCGCTAAATGATGACAGCCCCTAGGTTCCTAAAACCGATTGGAGCAGGGCAATAACCGTAGCAGGTTGCTCTAAATGACACAGCACTCCCGCATCTGGAACTTCGTAAAACTGTTGAATTGCTTGGGGATTCAGTTGCTGTAATCGTCGACCTACGCCGGGAGAACTAAATTTAGCTTCCGAGCCCCACACCAGGGTCGTGTGAATGGTTAAGCGATGCAGCGTTTCAGAAAGATCAAAAAACAAATTCCCCCTCAGGGCCGCCAAAGCCGCATATTCCGCATTGGGTTGGAGCGCAGAGGCTAAATAGGCTTGAATCATTTCCTCCGTAATCCGCTGCGGATCGGCAAATAAAAATTGGCTTAAGAAATTTTGGATTGCAAATTCGTTGGCTGCTCCCACGCCATAAATCAAGCGATCGAGGATAGGGGTTGAGGCTAATAGTGCCCCCATACTTTGGCGATAGTTTGCCCCAAAATCTTGATATCCCGAGGGAGAGACCAGAAAGAAACGATCGCAGCAGGGTTCCTGTTCCCCAGCTTCCGATGCTGTGGCAGTGGTAGATAGGCGTAAGAGTAGCGCCGCCACTGAAGAAGAGGCAATAATGCAACGGGGAGATTGGGCAAATTGCCTTTTCAATTCCCGTAATAAATCCTCAAGAATTTGCAGATAGTCCTGCAGTTGATAATCCAGAGGCGGGTGATCCGAAGCCCCCCAACCGATTAAATCCGGCGCAATAATCCGATACTGCTGGGCGAATCCGCCATAAACCTTTGACCATTCAAAGGCAGAAGATCCCCCGCCTAAGCTATGGAGAAAAAGGAGAAGGGGAGCCTCCGCCAAGCGCTCCATTGCCCAGGGGGGGCCGCCTTGGGTGTAGTAAACGAGGGAACCCTGGGGGAGTGTTAAAGACTGACGGATAAAGCCAGGGGGATGAAATTTCAGCATAGACTTTGCGAGGAAAGGAGGTTCTGACATCTATGGTAGAGTAGTCTCCAAAAACAAATTGGGAAACAGTACCCAACCCGTAGATTTTCCTGGATCTCCCCAAGACGACAGCAGTCCTATCCCTCACCCCTCTGAAGAATACCTGAAGAATATGTCTAGTTCTCAGCCCACTGATTCATCTCTGCTGCCTGGTCATGAGCCGGTTTACGAAGGACAATTTGGTTCCTTTTCCATTACCCCTAGCGATCGTCGTGGGGTGTGGATCTATCGCCTGGCCTTGAATGGTGCGGCCCTCAGCTTTGCGATCGGAACTGCGATCGTTGTGCTGGGGGGAGAAAGTTTTACTAACCTGCAACGCTTAAGTGGGTGTTATGCGGTTTTTTGGCTCTGTTTGGGAATTGCCCTCGCCACCATTCACATTTATTTAGTGGTACTACACCGAGTACTCCAGGTGTTCTGGTTGGTGGGGGGCTTAGCTTCACTGTGGATTAGCCTCAGCCAACCGGATCCCCTCGGACTCTATGTCTATCAGCACCCTACAGCCATTTTGGGGGTGGGCTTTACCTTCGCCGCTTTAACGGGGGTGTTCTTTAAGGAAGGCTTTTGTTTCGATCGCTGGGAAACGAAACTTTTAACCCCGATCGTACCGGGATTGTTGCTCGGGCATTTAGGGGGACTGTTACCGGCCGCGGTGGAGCAGGGGGGGCTGATCCTCTGGGCTATTTTATTTGTCAGTTTTGGCTTGAATAAATTTGGCCAAGCGGTGCCGGGAGATATTGGCGATAAAAGCGTCTTTGAATACCTGAAAACAGCGAAAGACCAGCCGGTTTAGCCCGTTTAGGTTTCTGAATTAGGGTTCTGAATAATCTTGACCACAGCCATATTTTAGGGTTTGTTGCCAGCACTGAAATTGATAGCGCAGACGATCGTTTTGCAGAGACTTGAACAGTGGTTCTAGGGCATGACTGAGGGGCAGCAAAGCCCGGTATCCCGTCAAATTAAAGTAGTGCTGACTCCATTCTAATAACACCCCCAGACCCACTTGAGGAATTACCGATGCGATCGTGCTAGGGTAGCGCACTCCAGTTTGGGCCAGGGTTTGGCTGAGGGGGAACCACTGCACCACATCCTGCAAGAAGGGACGGATCACGGGGTCGCCCCCCTCGGCTAAGACTTGAAAGACCGCCCCGAGGAGGTGATTGATCTGTTCCGGCGGTAGGTTTTGTTGAACTCCCACCTGCATCGTGCGCTGAAATAACCAAGTGGCAGACAGATTGGGTTGATAGCCATTGATCCACTGCAGCGCAGCGCGATCTAAATAGTCCCCTTGTAGTGCGCTGTGTAGGGTTTGGCTAAGACGGGAAAGGTGGCGTAGCAAAGCGCCAAAGCCACCAAAACTCAGGGGCGATTGTAAGCCACTGCTATCCCCCACTTGAAAGATCCGAGCCCAACCGGGAACGAGGGGGCTTTGACGGTAAGCGGGTAAGAGCCCAAAAAGCACCCGCTGAATTTGCAATTGTTCCAAGTCCACCTGTTGATACTTCGGCAGGAGTTGCCAGTATTGTTGCATCAAGTCTGCCAAACTGGGGCGATCGGGATGGGCTCCGCCATAGGTAAAGAGGTAGGTGGTACGGCCATCCCGGGCCGGAAAGGCTTCCCAAAAGAATTGACTCCCCTTGATTATGGGGGTAAAGGAGACAAAGAGATCACCGGTTTCATTGTGAGGAAAGCCCTGAGCGCAACTTCCCACCACTAAGCAGACGCTATCGGGTTTATGCTGTCCCCTTTGATAGCGGAGTTGTTTCACCACGGGGGAGAAATGTCCCAAACAGTCCAAAAAGAGGCGGCTGGTTAAGGGCGTTTCTAGGGCTGAATCCCTTGATCCAGTAAGAATCGCCACACCATTGGGATGAACGATCGCCCCTCGGAGTTCAGTTTGCTCCAGCAGGATCCCACCCCACGCCAGAAATTTTGCTTTCAATTTTTCTAACAGGGTGACGGGGGAAACCCCAACATTGAGGACATCCCGCACCCAAAATTCAGGACTATTACCAAAGGCAATGCGCCCCGGATTGTATTCAGAGGCGATCGTTTCTTCGAGTTCGCCCGCCATCAACAATTCCAACTCCAGCAATACCTGCAATTCCGATCGAGAGATATTCCACTCCTGATCTCGCCCCCGGAGTATTCCCCGCTCCACCACCACGACCCGCCAACCCTGACGTTGCAAGGCCGCCGCCATCACAATGCCGAGGGTGCCTCCCCCCACCACCACATCCCACTCCACCTCAACCAAGGGATCAGAAGGTTCCCTCACCCAAATTGGGGGAACGGCAGCAGCCTCCTGCCGGATCTCCTCCCAGAGGCGATCGACTTGACGGAGGGCGTGGAGGGGATTACCGGAGACTGAAGCCAAAAGACGATCGAGGGACATGGCGGTGACCGGTTAATGCTCCGGCGTTACAAGTAAACTTTGCCACAGGTCTAGATTGTCTGAGTCGGCACTGGCCGGGAGTAACAATCGCCAGGTTTTGTTCTCTGCCTGTTCTTGCAGATAGAGATCAAAGGGATTGCCGCTTTGGGTCAGGGTTTGATTGGGAAATTTGAGGCGTAAGGTATAGTGACCTTGCACATGGTAAGTGGGCAAGCGATCGTGGAGAAAAACCTGCTGATCCTCAATGGTAATGCCTTTGACTTGAAAAGCCGGTTGGGCTAGATCTAAGGCTTCGCTCAACGCGGTCTGGGTATAGTCCAAATAGAGACTAATGCCTTCCCGGACGATCGACTGACTGACAAAATTGCCACTACAGCCCCAGATCAAGAGGCTGCTCAGTAGAATCAAAACAGTCTTCAGGGTAAAAATCAATCTCTGACGCATATTGAGCAGCCCTGTAACAGAAACCTATGGCGCATTGGCCATTCATCATACCGTATTACCCCAGGCACCTCGAAAAGAACTGACTTCTTGAAGTTCCTGAGGGAGCAATTGCTACTCGGGATGACCGTGAGCCTCCTTAAGGCGACGATGCTCTTCCACCCGTTTCAGGAGTTTGCGAGCATGACCGGACACCAAGGGGGCAGAATCCCCCTGCATGAGGGGCAATAACTTGAGGAGAGCCCGGGGAGAGGCTACGGTCAGGTAACTGAGGACAGCCTCTCGAACAAAATCCGTGGGGTGACGAATACAGGCAAGGGTATGCTCCGAAGTCAAACTCCAGCGAGCTTCGCGGGCTAAGTGAAAACAGCAAGCCAGGGGCCAATCGTCTAGAAAATGCCGCAGTTCTAACAAGTACCGCAGGCGCTTGGGTGGGGTCATGGGCGTATAGGGCACCAGATCCGATAGGGCTTGGAGTTTTTCTTGATCAATACGGCGATCGACAATGGTGAGTAAAGCTTGTTTGTGGGGAATATCCAAGGTGTTATCCAGGATTTCAATACCTCGGGCAATGTTGCTATAAACATCCGATTGCAAACAATAGGCCGCGGCTTGGACAGCACTACTGGAATAAAGGAATCGGAGTAACAAAAACACTCGATCTAACCCATCAATCCGCTGATAGCGTAGGGCCCGCCGCAGGAGTTCTCCGGCATTGGGTTCTTCTTCCTGCGAAGGGGAGTGCAGGGCCAGGGTGTCTCGGGCCAGATCCACCAAGGCGGCATAAATTTGACCAATCAAAATCAGTTCTTGATCAATCAGACCTTCTACCCCCCGTCGCCCATCTAAACGATCGAGCACCGCATTAATGCCCCGCTCATGGGGCAGTTTGAGTAAAATGCGCAAAATGTTACGGCGGGTTGCCCCCCAACTGGTGGTTAAATTCAGCACCAACTCATCCAAAGCTTCTAAGGTGCCAATTTGACCAATGCTATTCCAGGCATGCAGTTTCACTAGGGGCGGCTTTTGGGGAGAGGTGGCTAACGCCGTCAGATCCCCCAGGACTTCATTCTCTAAACTGATTAAGCCTTCCATGGCCGCTTCCCGCGTTGAAGCATAATATAACCCTCGAATTAAGGAGGAATAGTATTCTTCTAAGTGGGTGGCGGCGATCGCCTTCAAAATAGCCCGACGAACCCGGAGCGATCGATCCTGGAGTAATTGAGGAATGTAAATGCGTAGGGCTTGCATATATTGGGCATCCCCAAGAGCTTTACACCCCATCACCCGTTCCCGTTCCTTTTGATGGGTGAGCATCCGCCGCAGTGCTTGGGTGGCCTCCGCCCGCTGCTGAGCCGTACCTAAGCGCAGCATCAAAGCCCCCGCAGTGCCCCGTACCATCGGATCTACTTCTGCCCGCAGGTAAGACCGCAATTGATTTAAATCGGGATTGGGTTGGGTCAGCCAAACATAGCGCAGAGCTACCGCCAGCACCTCTGGCTGCAAATTAGGATTGCGGAGCAACTGTTTGACCTCATCCACATATTGAACATCGGGATGGGCCAACATGGCTTCTAGGCTTTGCTGCACCAGTTTGGGGGGCAGCCGAACCAGTAAAGGGGCTAACGCTTCACCAATGCTCTCGGGATAAAGCTGACTCAATAGTTCAATGCAGGATCGTTTCTCTGCTTCTGGACTTTGGTTTTCTAAGGCCTTAATCACCGCTTGCTTCATGGCCCGCTTGTCAAACTGACTGTCACTGAGTTGGCCCCGTTCGGCACTCATGACCAGCAGCTTCACATACCCCTGACGCAGGAAATAGATAGAAATAATCCAGCCGAGACCAAAGAAAACCGTTTGAAACAGGAAAATCCGCGCCCTCAGTTCGGGAGTCAACCCATAGCGCTCGCTCAGTCCCAAAGTCAATAAAATGATCACCCCCATGCTGCCGGTAGCTAAGGGAGTAGAAATGCCTCGAATAGCTTGAATCGGATTACGGAGATGATCGGGAATCGTCTGATAGAGCACCGGATCGACACTCGCCACCAGGGTATAGCGGAGCAATTCATCAAAGAACTTGAGAAAGAGCAACCCCCCCAGGGCCGTAATTAAATCCACCAGGGACAGTCCCCCCAAGAGGACAATAATGGCCGGCAAAATGGACGCAGTGATAAACACGCCCCAGCGCTCAATTAGGCGACTGGATAAAAACCATTGGGTCGTAATTTCAAAAATACCGAGGAAACCATTAAATAGCCCTAAAAATGCCGCAATGCGTCCCGCATCAAATTGATTATCCAGTTGTTCAAAAAACTGAAATTCAATGAGGTTAAATAAAAGCTGAGAAATAACAAAAAAGATAACGAGTACAATACTGTACTGGCGCAAAGGGCCCTTCAGTTGCCGGCTAGGGACATCAATCTGAGCAGATGCGGTCGATCGTCTGGGGGCATCGGGAAAAGATTGACGGTAGCGGTTCGTTAAATGTAAGGAGATCCCCGTACCTACAATCATCATCAAACTGGAGAAAATGATGACGTTATATAACCCGTTTTGGTTATTGGTTCCTAAGAACCGCAATAGGAGGGGCAGGGTAAATCCACTAATAATATCCGCGACTAAAATACCGCTGCTCACCAAGGAATAGGTTCGCTTAATTTCACGAATATTAAAGAGTTGGTTCGCGGTAATCGAAGTATTCAGATCGGCGATCGTATAAATCGCCTCTGCCCATAACTTCAACAAAAAGACGGTGACCGCCGCAAAGGTTAACCCCGGTAAAACCTCTACCTCCACCGACAAGCCAAACCGCAGGATCAAGAGCACGATGGGAATGACCAACGGTACCATGACCACCACCTGACGGAGGGGTAAAACCCGCTGCAGACCAGAATAAATAATGCCGAGTCCCGATCCCGTTAAGGCCGTCGCAATGGCGACCCAGGGTAACAACGCAGCCCCGTACCGTCCCAGAAAAAGGGCGATACTACAGGCCTCTAGCCAACTCATGCCAATGGAAAAGGCCATGTAGGAGGCAAAGAGCAGTCCCGTTCGTTCCAGTTCTTCGGGACGCAAATTAAGCCAGCCCAGCAATCGCTGGACGGAGGGATTTAGGGTTGTTGTCGGGGAGGTAAAAACGGTGGTCATAGAAAAAACGGAACGCTAGCTCACCGTGTGGATGACTTCAATGCCGTTTTGTTCTAGCACAATGCGTAACAACCCGTTACTGGTTTGCTCAATACGACGCACCGTCACCTGACCATTGCCCAGCACATCACCGGCCTGTACCGTTTTACTTAAACTCGTCTGAGGTTCCCAAACGATCGCTTGCCATTTTTGATTGACCTCCACTATCCCTTTGACCTGCATCTGATCCGCTAAGTGCGTCGGAGAAAGCGCAGGGGCAGCGGGAGCCGCCAGGGGCGCATTAAGAGGAGCCGGTGGCACACTGACGGGAATGGGAGACAAACTGAGGGGCTGTAAATTAACTGGATCCGTGACCCCTACGACCGGAATAGCGGGTAAGGCGGCAATCTGACTTGGGGTAGAGCCTGGAGCCTCGGTTTTAGAAGGCGCTGCTGCGGATTCCACCGTCCCCACATTCACCACGATCGTTTCCGTAGGGGCAAAGGGATCTGCTCGACCCACCTCGACCTGACGCAGACGATCGCTAGGGGCGGTATAGGGAATCCCCTGATAGGATCGGGCTTCCCAGGATGGAATCGATCGCAGTAAATCTTGATGATTCGTCACATCCGACAAGACCGGCGCTTCCGGGGCGGTGGGCGCTTCAGCCAGAGTCTGAGGATCGGATTCCGAAACCACTGTTGGGGAGGATTGGCAAGCCACCAAGCCCACTAGACTCAAGGCGGCCAGCCCCACCCCTCTTTTGAGGAGCATGTTAAATCTCATCACACCACGTCCATCAACATAAAGTTGCCCTCAGAATAGCTCGAATTGTCGGAATTGCAAGCAACATTCCAATTAATTGTGGTGGGCAGCTGCGCCACCCACCACAATCCCGATTACGGCATAGACCGAGGGAGTCTCTTTTTAGATTGTCTTGGATTTTCAGAAGTGCCCCAGTGAAGGCTGGGGTTGCTGCCTAGTCACTCCCCCCAATGGCAAACCCTGTTCCATAAATAATTGCTCCCGTTAGGTCCGCATTGGCCCAGGAGGAATCCGTCACAATGGCATTATGGAGGTTGGCATTGACCAATGAGGTTTGATCTAACACCGTTTGTTCTAAAATCGCATTAATTAAAACGGCACCACTTAAGTTAGCTCCCGTCAAATCCGCTCCCGTCAAGTCCGCCCCTTCTAAGTTTGCAAAGGATAAATCCGCATTCCGCAAATTAACCCACCGCAAATCAGCACCAATCAGATGAGCCCCCTGAAGATTGACTTGCTCCAAATTACAACCAGCACAGAGGCCTGTTGACTTTAATTGTTCAACATCACTCAACGGCTCTGCCACACTGGGAAGCGCAAGAAACAGAGGAAAAAGGCTTAGTCCTAAGATTGCAGTGATTTTCATATCCTGCCCCCCTCATGATTCAGTTAATACTCCCAAAAACCAAGTTTTGGAATGATTCAGTTTGCAGTTGCGTCTGTGGAAATCACGCTGCTGCTTCTACTAGTATGGCACTCCAGCCCAGGAATTCTAGAAAATGATTGGATTCGTAACATAAGGTTACACCTTCTAACCCGCCGCTAAACAATAAAGTTATACTCTTCTCCTTGGGCAGCCTGCCAACTGCGGGCATCGTAGTAAAGGTCTGCAAGGGAGATACTATAGAGCGCCTCTTTCAGTTTCGTGTGTAGGCGATTCCAAATGGCGAAGGTGACAGAATCTAAGGCCTGATCCGGGTTGTGATCATGACGAGGCAATGGATCAAGGGTTTCGCCAACGGCATCTAAAATCTGGCCCAGAGAAATGTTTTGCGGGGGAACAGCAAGCTGATACCCTCCCTGAACCCCCCTTAAGGAATTCACCAATCCAGCCCGCCGCAGTTCAATTAACAGCTTCTCCAGATAGGGGGCGGGTAATTGTTGACGTTGAGCGATCGTTTTCACCGATGCTGGGCCATAGTTTGGTTGGAACGCCAAGTCAAGCAAAGCCTTGACACTGTAATGGCTGCGAGTAGTTAGTTTCATCGATCGAGTTCGTAATGGCGTAAGGTTAACTTTAGCGTACCTCGATTAATGGTGACCGGCAGCAAAGCCGCCCACCATAATCCCTACTACTACTGCATAGAAAGAGAAACCTAGTTTTAGATTTTTCGAGATGTCCTTTAAGGCGTTCAAGACTAAAATGCGATTTTGAATTCTTTGCTATTTTTTCAAAAAGCATGATAGAACTAATAGGAATCCTGTAAAGGTAGTTTCCAACACTCAACTCCTAAACCGATCGATTTGGGAAGTGATCTAGCCTCCCTAGATAAAGTTCCCCAAGGCATGTCTATTGGCATTAACGGAGATCGGTCAACTCTTAGCTTACCCCTTCTCGTTAAATGAATAGTCTAGGAATAGCCTAGGAGCGGGTAACTATCTATACAGGTCTGATGTCGTTATGTTCATGTAGTGGAAGAAAAATGACTCAACCTTTAACTGGGACTGAACTTCTCGAAAAAGTGAAAGAATTGGGAGATATTCCCAAAGAGGATAAGGCTAAGGCCTGTGGCTATGTTACCTACACAAAAGGTAAGCTAGAGCGGGTCAATATGATGAAATTTTTGAATGCCTTATTGGAAGCGGATGGCGGCTTAGAGCTTGATGGAAAGGGCAAAGACTCCAATGGACGGGGTGGTCGTAGCGCTAGCTATCGGATTGCCGTTCAGTCTAATGGTAACTTGCTGATCGGCCCCGCTTATACCAAGAAAATGGATCTCAGACCTGGGGATGAATTCAAAATCACCTTAGGACGGAAACATATCAAATTGACCCAACTGGGTTCTGATTTTGAAGGGGACGAGGACGAATAAATCTTCTCCTCCTGTCCGGTCTATCCAGGCTATCAACTTAAGGCGGAAGAGTAGGGTGCTTTGTCTCCTCTTCCGTTCATCTTTTTCTCTTTCTGGAGAAAGCCTCTGTCCACCCTAGGTCTCTTCATATGTCTGTTGTTTCGCTGATTATTCCGACCTATTTGCGCGAGAAACCGCTGCGAGAAACACTGGAGGATGCGCTACAGCAAACTTATCCTCATCTGGAAATCCTAGTAATAGACCAGACCCAATCTCACGAGCCAGAGACCACGAGTTTATTAGAAAGTTTGGCGGCACAAGGCAAAATTCGCTGGTTTCGTCTGAATTGGGCTAGCTTGCCCGGGGCTCGGAATTTTGGTGTGCGACGGGCTAGCGGTGAAATTATTATTTTTATTGACGATGATGTGCGCATGAAGCCAAATTTTGTGGACGCTCATGTGCAAAATTTTCTCGATCGTCCCGAAGTCGGTGCCGTAGCGGGTCGTGTTCTCGATCGTATGATTATGGAACAAGATACGGAAGAATTTACCCAGGATCTGTTACCTCCCGAAGCAGCGGATCCAGGCATTGCTTGGTATTATCTTGATCTGGTTCATACCGTTAAACCCCAACCCATTTTATCCGCTCGGGGCTGCAATATGTCTTTCCGACGATCGCTTTTTACAGAGTATTCTTTACATTTTGATGAACGATATCGAGGCAGTGCAGTCCGGGAAGAATCGGATTTTTGCCTTTCAATTCGTCGTACCGGTTACCGGATTTGGTTTGACCCTGACGCAGTACTGGTTCATTTAGGAGAGCCCACAGGCGGCTGCCACGACATTACAACCCGATCGCTAAAGTACCAGATTACCCACTATCACAATCACTTCTTGATGTCCTTCAAACATCTAAGTGTGTCGCAATGTCTACGACTGTACTGGCGCCTATTTGATTGCCACGTTTTAGGGAATCCTCCCTGCCACAAAAGTGGATCGATCGCCAAAATTATTGTGCGAGGTTTTTTCTACGGCTGGGGATTTCTCAGTGCTATTGGCACTCAGTTCAAGTCACTGTGGGATGATGGTCAAATTTATAGCCGTTTAGACAATCCTTAGGCGCATTACCAATTCAGTCCAGAACCCGGATCCACCCCAGTTTTACAATAACCGTTGCGACTGTTGCGTGTAGGGGGGATAGTGGTGACGATGATCAGGGCAACTTGATTCATGGTGGCAGATCACCCTACAACCCATACAACACTTTGAGGAAACTATAAAACGTTATTGATCTCGCCTTATGCGGTTATCGATCGTCATTCCCACTTTAAATGAAGCCAAGAACATTTCTCACACGCTCACCCGTCTTCAAGCACAAAGCCCAGGAATAGACTGTTGGGTGGTGGATGGGGGAAGCGATGATCAAACGGTGGCTTTAGCGATCGCCGCAGGGGCTAATATTTTGCAGAGTGACGGGGGGCGGGCTGCTCAACTTAATCTCGGTGCCCGTCACGCCCAGGGGGATACCTTGCTTTTTCTACACGCCGATACCCAACTGCCTGACCAGTTTGAGGTAGAGATTGAGCAGGTTCTCCGTCAGCCAGGGGTGGTGGCAGGGGCTTTTCCCTTAAGCATTGCCAATGCTGGATGGGGGTTAAAAATAGTGACCTGGGGGGTGCAGCAGCGATCGAAGTGGTTACAGTTACCCTATGGTGATCAAGGGCTCTTTCTGAAACGATCGACTTTTGAAGCAACGGGAGGCTTTCCGCTGTTGCCGATTATGGAGGATTTTGTCTGGGTGCGTCAGTTACAAAAGCAGGGTCGTATTGCCTTGGCCCCTTCCCCCGTCATCACCTCCGATCGCCGTTGGCAACGTTTAGGGTTAGTGCAGACTACTTTTATAAATCAACTCATGATTCTGGGGTATTATGCCGGGGTATCTCCTCAACGCCTAGTCCAGTGGTATCGAGGCTTTCATC
>JBMTZC010000092.1:0-13255 GCA_049455215.1 Prochlorotrichaceae cyanobacterium | reverse complement strand
AGAGAAGATCTCACGAAAGAGAATTAGCAGGAAATTTTATGGCGATATTCAATAACGATCGATTGAAACTTCTCGAGGGGATTTGCCTCCCGGTTGGTGCGGTTTTAACGTCCCTAATTTTATTTGGGGGATTCTGTGCGATCGCCGGAGCCAATCCTTTTGCCGTTTATGGATCAATTTACAAAGCAGCCTTCGGGTCTTGGAGTGCATTCCAAAATACCTTGTTGCGGGCTTCTCCTCTGATGTTAAGTGCCCTCTGTACTGCCTTACCGGCCCGTTTAGGTTTGGTCATTATTGGCAATGAAGGAGCATTAGTCATGGGTGGGTTAGGGGCTACAGCCGTGGGCTTGACCATTGGTACTGCCCCGCCAACGATCGTCCAAATTGGGATGGCTTTAGGGGGAATGGTGGCAGGCGGGTTGTGGATTGCAATTGCGGGGGCATTGAAGCACTATCGTTCTGTTAATGAAACCATTAGTAGCCTCTTAATGAATTACATTGCGATCGCTTTTTTGAATCATTTAGTCAATGGGCCGATGAAGGATCCCAGCTCTTTAAATAAGCCCTCCACATTTCCCATTGGAGAAGTAAACATGCTGGGTACATTGCCAGGAACCCGAGTTCACTATGGCTTACTTTATGGCTTAATTGCCTGTGGGGTTGCTTATTTTTTGATTCAACGCACTACTTTTGGATTTGCGGCACGTACCGCAGGCGGTAATATTCGTGCTGCACTCATTGCCGGACTTCCTGTGGGCAAGCTCACCATGGTCATTTGCTTTTTAGCTGGTTCCTGTGCGGGTTTGGCGGGGATGGTTGAAGTTGCTGCTGTTCATGGGCGTGCTAATGAATCCCTAAATTCTAACTATGGCTACGGCGGAATATTGGTTGCTTTTATTGCCCGTCATAATCCACTGGCAGCCACATTAGTTTCAATTTTATTGGGAGGAATTTTGACCAGTGGTGGTATTTTACAACGAGTTCATAACTTACCCGATGCAACGGTTTTAGTTTTTCAAGGTTTAGTCTTCCTTGTGGTTTTATATAGTGAATCATTGTACGGTCGGTTTTCGATTTTCCGAGAGCAAGAGGAAGAAAATTCCAAAAAATTGGCAACAGCTTAATGACCCAATTCAGCATGACCACTATGAAAATAATGAGGCACTAAAATGACAACAGAAGCGATCGGTTGGTGGGGTGTGCCCTTAGGAATTATTGCCGGAACTTTAAGGGGAAGTGCTCCTTTCCTTTTTGTTAGTTTAGGAGAATGTTTAACTGAAAAAAGTGGTAAAATAAACCTTGGATTAGAGGGTACACTTTTAACCGGAGCGATGAGTGCCTATGCGGTTTCTTATCTCACCGGTTCTCCTTGGTTAGGAGTTTTAGTGGCCGGTGTTGCAGGCATGTTTTTAGGCGCTATACATGGTTGGCTCTGTCAACAGCCCAAGGTTAATGATATTGCCGTGGGTATTGCAATGATTATTTTTGGCAGCGGGGTGGCATTCTTTTTAGGCAAGCCCTTTATTCAACCTGCTGCCCCTCATTTACCCGCCATCGAGTTGGGCAATTGGAGTAATATTCCCCAAATTCAATCTGCCCTAAAAATCTGTCCTCTATTTTTCATTGGAGTAGCGATCGCTCCCTTAATGCAATGGTTTTTCCGCTCTACCCGTTGGGGGCTACTTGTGCGGGCTGTTGGAGATAGCCCTGATGCCTCCCTAGCCATGGGATTCTCTATTTTTAAGATTCGCATGATTAGCATTATTACTGGTAGCTTTCTGGCTGGAATTGGTGGTGCCTATCTCTCTCTCTTTTACCCCGGTAGTTGGACAGAAGGGATCTCCAGTGGTCAGGGCTTAATGGCTGTTGCCTTAGTCATTTTTGCTCGATGGAATCCTATTCAATGTTTGTATGCCTCATTATTATTTGGTGGGGCACAAGCGATTGGCCCTGCCTTGCAGGCAGCGGGCATAGATTCTTATTATTATCTGTGGAATGCTTCACCGTACATTCTGACTCTGCTCATCATGATTATCACCTGTTCTCCGCAGAAAACCTTATCCGGTGCTCCTGGTGCTTTAGGCAAAGAATCTTAGAAAATGCTGATTTTTTCTATCATACACCTCGAAAAATCCAAATGATGATGCAATAGCAGAGATTGTGGTGGGGGTTTTCACTGCTCACTACAATTAAGCGAAGTGCCCATCGTGTTACCGGCTTTTTACTCCCTTATGACTATTATGACCGATACCTTAAAGCTAGCCGTAAATGGCGGATTAATGAGAGGTTTCAAAGATAATGCAAACCTTTTAGAGGTTAATGCAACTTTTATTACAGAAGCTCAAACCCAGCCTATTTATCGTTTCTTTTCCATCAACGATCGTCATCCCGCTATGTTAAGGGTAAATACTGGAGGACAATCGATCGCGGTCGAGGTTTGGGCTGTTCCCTTAGCTGGTCTGGGTATTGTCTTAACCAAAGAACCACCGGGACTCTGTATTGGTAAAATCCAACTTTCTGATGGTGAAGAAGTTTTAGGGGTTTTGGGGGAATCGGTTTGCTGCGAACAAGGTAAAGACATTACTGAATATGGCGGCTGGCGGAATTATCTCAAAGAGATCCAAACATAAGGGTACCCCCTTAAGAGGAGAGAGTGCTGCCTACTCCTGCTAAATTTTTCCATTGGCAGCGGAAAGCTAAATACAATTATTAGGAATCTCGAAAAATTCAGAATTTTCCCTAATGCTCACGGACGAATCAGGATTGTGGTAGCGCAGCCGCCCTCCGCAATGAATCAAGTTTTTCTATTCATGACAATCTATCTACCCAGAGGTAATTCAAATGACTTGTTTTGTAGAAGCAGATCCCTATCCCTATCCTTACAATGGTGATCTTCATCCTAACAATACGGTTTTAATCATTATTGATATGCAAACTGACTTTTGTGGGATTGGAGGGTATGTTGATAAAATGGGCTACGATTTATCCTTAACCCGTGCCCCCATTGAACCTATTAAACGACTGCTGGCGGTGATGAGAAGTAAAGGCTTTCCGGTTATTCATACCCGTGAAGGACACCGTCCAGACTTAGCCGATTTACCAGAAAATAAACGATGGCGTAGTCGTCGTATAGGTGCTGGTATTGGTGATGTGGGCCCCTGTGGCAAAATTTTAGTCCGGGGAGAACCGGGCTGGGAAATTATTCCCGATCTGTTCCCCTTACCGGGAGAAAGTATTATTGATAAACCGGGGAAAGGTTCTTTTTATGCCACAGATTTGGATCTAATTCTCAAGTCTAAAGATATCCAAAATATTATTTTAACTGGCATCACTACGGATGTTTGTGTTCACACCACCATGAGAGATGCAAACGATCGTGGCTATGAATGTTTATTACTTTCAGATTGTACCGGCGCGACGGACTATGGCAATCATCTAGCAGCGTTGCAAATGATTAAAATGCAGGGTGGGGTCTTTGGTGCTGTGGCGGAGTCAAGTGCATTGATCGATACCATTGAAGCAAACTTTAGTAACCACTAGGGAGAGCCTAAAATGACAGCAACAGTTGAAACAGTTGAAAATCTGATCCTAAAACCAGCGGATCTCCAGGTGGTGAAAATGTCAAAACATTTTGATCATTTGATCGCTTTAGATAATGTTTCTTTACATCTTAAGCCCGGTACCTTTCATGCACTCTTAGGTGAAAATGGCGCAGGTAAAAGCACTTTAGTGAAGTGTATTATGGGTTTTTATCATCCTACCCATGGAGAAGTTTTAATTGATAACCAATTACGATCGATTCATAGCCCTAAGGATGCCCATCATTACGGTATCGGCATGGTTTATCAGCACTTTACCTCCGTGCCATCCATGACCGTTGCTGAGAACTTGGTCTTATCTCGCTTCGATAGCCCGAGCCTGATTAATTGGAAAAAGGAACTCAAGGATCTCAGGGATTTCATGGAAGCGGCTCCTTTTCATGTCCCCTTGGATATACCTATTGCGGAATTAGCGGCAGGACAGAAGCAGAAATTAGAAATTCTTAAGCAACTGTATCTTAAAAGCCGAATCTTAATTTTAGATGAACCCACTTCAGTGCTAACTCCCCAGGAGGCAGATGAGGTCTTAGGACTACTCAGAAAAGAGGTCACTGACGGACATTTAACTGTCCTCATGATCAGTCATAAATTTAGAGAAGTAATGACTTTTGCCGATGAGATTACCGTACTGAGGAAAGGCAAATTTGCCGGTCATGGTCTAGTCAAAGATTTAACGGTCTCTGACATGAGCCAAATGATGATGGGGGAGCAAAAAGAACCAGAAAAATTGGAAAAAATCCCCCATGAAGACTGGGTTCCAGTTCTAGAAGTTAAAAACATTCATGCCAATAAGGATAATGGCTTACCCGCTATTGAGCAGATTAATTTAACGGTTCGTAAGGGCGAAATTGTAGGCATTGCTGGGGTTAGCGGCAATGGTCAACGGGAACTGGTAGAAGTTTTAGCGGGGCAACGCCTATCCACCCACGGCGATGTGTTTGTTAACAGTGAGCGCTATCGTGCCACCCGTTCAGAAATGTTTCGCCATAAAGTCTTTTCTCTCCCAGAAGAACCGCTTCGCAATGCCTGTGTACCGCACATGAGCGTGGCGGAAAATATGGCCCTCCGCACCTTCGATCGTCCGCCCCAATCGAAAGGTGGATGGTTACTCATTCTAAAAGCCATTAAAAATGCGGCAAAGGTTTTAATTGATACCTTCTCGGTTAAAACTCCCTCACCAGAAACGCCCATTAGTCATCTATCTGGGGGAAATGTTCAAAGAGCGGTTTTAGGGAGAGAATTATCCTCTGATGCAATCAACTTATTAATTGCTGCTAATCCCTGTTTTGGTCTAGATTTCGCAGCGGTTGATTTTATTCATAGCCAAATTATGGCAGCCCGAAATCGAGGCGTTGCCGTCCTCTTAGTGAGTGAAGATTTGGATGAATTATTAAAATTATCCGATCGCATCTTAGTGATGAGTGAGGGGAAGATTGTTTATGAAAGTACGATCGCCGAAGTGGATATTCTGGAACTGGGTAAACGTATGGCTGGACATTAATAAATTCTAGGGCACCTCGATTAATTGAAGTAGGCAGCATAACCGCTCGCCACAATCCCTATTTCTGCTTGGGGACGAGGGCAAACTTTTAATTTTCCGAGATACCCTCTCCTCGATCTCAAAGAGACTTTCAGAGACAACTTACAGCATTAACAGGTACTTCAGATGGTTTTAATTGCTGCTCAACCCTATGATTATGAATTCCCTAATCTCAACAACATTGCCCTGCTAATCATTGATATGCAACGGGATTTTTTAGAACCGGGCGGTTTTGGAGATGCTTTAGGTAATGATGTTCATCAGTTGCAAGATATTGTACCTGCCGTTCAACAACTACTGGAGACCTTTCGCCAGCATAATTTACCGGTCTTTCACACGATCGAAGGGCACAAGCCGGATTTATCAGACTGTCCCTCTTCTAAACTACAGCGGGGCAAAGGAAACCTTAAAATTGGCGATCCGGGACCCATGGGACGGATTTTAATTTTAGGAGAACCCGGTAACCAAATTATTCCAGCATTGCAACCCTTAGAAACGGAGGTGGTTATCACAAAACCCGGTAAGGGAGCCTTCTATGGGACGAATTTCGATGCCTTGCTACGGCAGAAAGGCATTACCCACCTTGTCATTACGGGGGTCACGACGGAGGTCTGTGTGCAAACCACCATGCGCGAAGCAAACGATCGTGGTTATGAATGTTTATTAGTGGAAGATGGTACCGCTAGTTATTTCCCTGAATTTAAGCAGTCCACCCTGGCCATGGTCAGGGCCCAAGGTGGCATTGTGGGCTGGACAACCCCTTCTATGGAAATCTTACGCATCTTTGCGCTAGTATAATAAGCTACCGGAGATTGCGGGCTCGGGTACTCCGACCTAAACTTGGAGCATCGATCGGCTGGAAAAAGCTCCACTCTGCTTTGTGTAAAGTTCTGGTACAAAGTTTAAAGCATTATTTCAACACTTGTATTGTTATATATGTTGCACTGTGCGGGACGATTTTTCGCTATGCTGGACAAAAGCGTAAAAATCTAAAGAAAAAATGAAGCGAGGTTCTTATGCCGCCTTCTCTACTCCGCCAAGTCTGGATTCGTGTAGAGCAAACTCAAACCAATTTGTTGCTTAGCCTAGATGATGCTAGCTTAGCGCGGCATTTGGTTGGTTCGATGGAAGCCGATCGCTGTATTGAGACTCAGGACGCATCCGTCATCCAAAACTACATTCATACGAAGATCCCCTTAATTCGGGATTTAGCCCAATCTCGAGGATATTAGGGCGCATCATTAAAATCATCAAATTGAGTCCAGATCCCTTGGGGTATCGGCATTAGCCGTGTCCGCCTAGTTTTGCAGCGAGGGGCTGAGACCATCACGCCCTAGGCATGTCATTCCGAATTGACGACAGACCTAGGATTTTCTCTGCTGAAGAGAAGACAGGTTTTTGCGGGAAAGTTCAGCGCCTTAACGTTGACAACGGCGTTGTTTCCATTGCCTCATCCCATAAAGTCCAATGCCATAGGCTGCACTACCGGCGACTACCCCCCCTACGCAGGATCCTAGGAACAAGGCTAGGATAAAGTCCTGCCCTAACCTTGAAAGGGTATCCCAAGATTGTAGGCTGCTGAGGGTAAAGGGCTGTTCCTGAGTACCCAAGAGGGATCGTCCAAGCTGGAAATTAAACCAATAAATCGGTAAATAGGTTACGGGGTTACTGACCCAGGTGCCTAGGGCAGCAATCACTTTATTGCCACCCACGATCGTCGCTAGGGCAACACTGATAATAGTTTGCAAGCCAAAGAAAGGAAACCAACCTGCAAATACGCCAACCGCCAAGCCCCGGGCAAAGATAGCGGGGGTGGATTCAACTCTGAGCCAGCGATAATACCAATATCGCACCGATCGACTCCAGTGAGACGATCGCTTTCTGAAGGGTTTACGAGGCCGCGTAGGCAAAGTTAGCATTGAGTTTTGGAGGTGGAGTGAGGAGGGAATAGGAGACAACCGCTAGACCGAAAGATCTAAGGAACTTAGCCGTAATTATTTAGAAATTGTAACAATTCTGATCAACGCTTTTCAAGATTTTCTCAAATCCCTAGATCGGCAGCCAGATCAGGTCGGTTTGGAGAAGTGAAGCGATCGCCACCATTCCACTACTCCCTTACCCGTGATCAGCCTCTAAGCTCCAATCACATATTTCTTCCACTCTTGGTGCGTACCATTTTTGAGTTGCTTGGCCACTTCAAAGTAGAGACTACTGTAAGGGCGATGGGGGGGAATGTCTAAAGGCATCTTTGCTTCCTCCGGAGTGCGATTCCCTTTGCGCACATTGCACCGGACACAGGCCGTAACCATATTGTCCCAAGTGTCTCCCCCCCCTCTCGATCGGGGCACCACATGATCGAGGGTCAAGTCTTCGCCGGTGTAGCCGCAATATTGACAGGCGTGGCCATCACGGTGGAGAATATTTTTCCGGGTTAGCGGAATTTCTTTATAAGGAACTCGAACGTAGTAGCGTAGACGAATAACCGTAGGTAAAGGAAAGCCCGCATAAATCACTCGTCCATTGTGCTCAAGCTGCTCTGCTTTTCCCTTGAGCAGGAGAACAATTGCACGTCGCCAACTGGTAATATTTAGCGGCTCATAGGACGCATTTAAAACTAAGACCTTAGCCATCCATTCGTACCTGCGGAACCGTAACGAAGGTGATCTTTCCTGATAGTAGCATACCCTTCTAGGGCTACCAACTTAAGGCGGAAGCGTGCGCCGCACTCTTCCCTTAAGTTTTTTTACTTTCAGTGGAAAGCCCCTGTCAGGACAGAGACGATCGCGCTAGGGAACGCACTCGAGATTCTGAACTTGGCGGAGTAGCTCCTGAGGATGGTAGGGGGGAGACAGGATGCCATCACACCCCTGCGGTAGCGTCACAATTGCATTTTCTTCATCTGGATCTCGCTCTGGAACGATCGCAATGAGGCGCATCTCACCGCTGGATTGGGAGGACTCAGCGTCTTGATGGCAAATATGATGAATCAGGGTTTCCCAATAAGCCTGGTCATCCTGCCATTCAATCAGGCAAAGAGAAGGTTGCCACGTTTGGCAATGCTGCCAACTGGCTTCGTTGATAACTTCTGGACTTCTGACTTGATACCCGACCTGTTTGAGAAATTGAGGCATCCATTGTCGCAAGTCTTGATTGCGCAGGAGCAATAAAATTCGACTCTGAGAGGACAGTTTGAACAATGGCTGTAGGTCAGAAACTGGAGGCTCAGTGGCGATCGTCTCGGGAGGAACCTTGACGAGCACCACCACCGTAAAGCAAGTTCCCTGTTGGGGCACACTATCGAGCAAAATATTACCCCCCATCAGTCGGATAAAGTTGCGACTAATGGCCAATCCTAAACCACTACCGGTTTGAGACAACCGCCCGGTGGTTGTTTGTTCAAAGGCTTCAAAAACCAAGGGTTGCTCGTCGGGAAGAATCCCCGGCCCGGTATCCTCAATTTGAAACTGTAACAGGCATTCATACCCTGTTTCTGGGTTAACACTCTCGACATATTGCAGGGCTCTGGCCGTTAACTTCACCGAGCCCTTCGCGGTAAATTTAAAGGCATTACTGAGCAAATTAATGAGCACCTGCCTCAATTTGATTTCATCGGTCTGGATATGTGAGGGCAAGGGCAAAACCGCATTCACCTGAAAATCAATATCTTTAACATCGGACTGTAACTTGAACATGACTTCTAAGTCATTTAAGAATTCCTGTAGATCAAAAATTCGTTCATGAATGCGAATATGTCCCGATTCAAATTTGGTCATGTTGAGGACATCTTCAATCAGGGTTAAAAGATGAGATGAACTCTTAAGAATAGCCTTGAGACTCCGACAATCCTGGGAAGACCGATCGCCATCTGCTAACATCAAATCAGCATAGCCAATAATGGTACTGAGGGGGGTTCTTAGCTCATGGCTCATGCGGGCTAAAAATTGACTTTTAGCCAGGGATGCCTTGGAGGCTTTGTTCTCAGCTATTTTTCGTTTTTTAACCTCTGCCTTTAGCCTTGAATTCTGTTGGGTGAGGGTTAGCTGCAAGTCCTGTAGGTTGAGTTGTTGATTGACCCGTGCTAACACTTCTTCGAGATCAAAGGGCTTGGTAATATAATCTGCGCCCCCTAATTTAAACGCCTTGACTTTATCAAAAGAGTCATTTAAAGCACTCAAAAAGATAATGGGAATATGGGCTGTTTCAACATCTTGCTTGAGAATTTCACACACTTCATAACCACTCATTCCTGGCATCATAATATCCAGCAAAATCAAATGAGGCGGGTAACGCGGCACATTTTGTAGGGCCATCTTCCCATTGGGTGCTCGCCGGACTTCATAGCCCTCTTGACCCAACATCGTCGAGATTAAATTTAAATTCTCTGGGACATCATCCACTACTAAAATTCGATGAGATTTGGGTGCTGTAGGATTTTGAGTCAGAGGTTCTAAGGTCATAGTTTAAGAAAAGAGCTATTCATATTAAGAGGGATCGGTTTTGCTTTCACAGCAAAACTCAGGATTGTGAATCCAGGGCTAAAATAACGGGGGTATGATCACTCGGCTTTGTCCATGTTCTGGGCAGACGATCGATTTCACAACTTGAAATAGAGGCTTCTAAGGCTTTGGAAACGTAATGGTGATCAATACGCCACCCTAAATTGCGACGAAAGGAAGCGGCTCGGTAATCCCACCAGGTAAATTGATCGGCATCAGAGTTTAGATGGCGAAAGGCATCAGAAAAACCAAGGCATAAAATAGACTGAAGTGCGTTTCTTTCCGGCAGAGAAGCCATAATATGATTTTCTTTGTCCGCCGAGTCATAAATATCGCGATCGTCTGGCGCAATATTAAAATCTCCACAAATATGAAGGCGATCGTTTTCCAATAATAGGGCTTCAAGATATTGAAACAGGATTTTCAACCAATTTAATTTATAATCATATTTCTCACTGCCAATACTGGATCCATTGGGGACATAAAGATTAACGATCGTAATCCCTTGGCATTGGGCTGAAATAACACGTTTTTGATCATCCCATTCCGCATCAATACGATCGCCTAAAACACTAGAAAACCCACAACGAACATTATCCAGTTCACTACGACTTAAGATGGCCACGCCATTGTATGCTTTTTGCCCAAAAATATAACAATGATAGCCCTGACGCTGCAAAGGCTCTAGAGGAAACTGGGTATCGATAACCTTGGTTTCTTGTAAACAAACAATATCGATCGAAGTTTGCTCTAACCACTGAATTAAGTGATCAAGACGACTCCGAACCGAATTAACATTCCACGTTGCAATCTTCATGAACTCAGACAAAAAACGAGTTTATCTTTCTCAAAAAAGTGAATAAAGGTCACCAATACTTTCCGTTGAACACGAAAAAATTAGGGCAAAATAGAAAAAATTATGCTGCACTGGACGACCTCAATATCCTCCTGACTATGGCTCCTGACCGGAAGAGATATAGCACTTTATCGAAGGCTTATTCCTTAAGGGTACCTTACGGGGAGGGATCCCGCTTCAGCTATAACACTGATTTGATTAAAGTCTTACACGATGGAGGACAAACCCAAGGCGTAGCCTCTTGGAAGGAGTCCCACCAAGGCTAACGCTATCCATAAATCCAGGGCAAAATCGTTGAGAACATCGCAAAATCAAAAATTGGGTTCCTATTTCTACGCCGTCTTAGGGATAATGACAGGTAGTTTCGCCGCCCACCCTCCTGAATTGAGGTGCCCTTAGTTATGGAAACAATTTTAAACGATCGCTCAGAGGGAACTCAGCTTTCTGAAATTACTCTGAAGATTACCAGGAATTGGCGTTAGAGGGCCTGCGTGCTGAACTGAAAACAGTTATAATCTACGCTATAAGTTTACCATAACCCTATCCCGACTTGATGGGACTGTAGCTCAGTAGGATAGAGCGACCGCCTCCTAAGCGGTAGGCCGTGGGTTCGATTCCCGCCAGTCCCGTTTTTAAGCTTGACCTTAGAGCACTTTGCTCGACGATGCGATCCCCGCAAGGAATTCCCCCTGTCTCCGGCGGGTCAATTCGCTGCAACAGTTGTCTCTACAGGATGCTGTCATAAAGATCCATCACGGCCTCTAACGCCAAGCGAGACTGCACCCCTAAACTCAGTTGCGAGGTGTGATTTTGCTCTAAATGCTCGGCCGCCGCGCAAGCAATCATGGCCGCATTATCCGTACACAGGGATAAGGGGGGAAAAATAACCCGCAATCCTAACTTTTCACCCTCTTCGCTTAACAAACGTCGCAGCCCCCGGTTAGCCGCCACACCTCCCCCCACTGCGATCGTTTTTAAGCCTCGATCCTGGGCACAAAGCAGTGTGCGTTTCGTTAACACCTTCACGACCGTCGCTTGGAAACTCGCACACAGATCCGCCACCGGTAGCGGATCTGGAGTCTGCTCTAAACGTTGAATGAGCCGCAGCATCGCCGTTTTTAAGCCACTAAAGCTAAAGTCATAGGGATGAAAGCCCCCCTCCGGTAAAGAGACTCGCCCTTCGGGCAGTTGAAAGGCTTGGGCATTGCCCTGGGTGGCCAGGCGATCGACGATCGGCCCGCCTGGGTAGCCTAGCTGCATTAACCGAGCCACCTTATCAAAGGCTTCCCCCGCCGCATCATCGCGGGTTTTACCCCAAGTCAAATACGTGCCACACCCTTTAACTTCGATTAAGCTGGTATGTCCTCCCGATACCAGCAAACAGAGAAACGGTGGCTCTAAATCCGGTTGATCTAAATAGGTGGCGTAGAGGTGCCCCTCAAGGTGATGCACCCCTAAAAAGGGTTTTCGGTGTAACATCGCCAGCGTTTTGGCCGCCATCACCCCCACCAACAACGCCCCCACCAGTCCAGGAGCAACGGTCGCGGCCACCCCATCGATCGCAGTCCAATCTACCCCTGCTTCTGTCAAGGCCATCTCGATCGCTGGATTGACGGCTTCTAAATGCTGTCGAGAGGCCAATTCTGGCACCACCCCCCCATAAAGGCGATGCAAGTCCATCTGCGAGCAAACAACATTACTTAAAACGTTACGATTCTTTACAATTGCGACGGCGGTTTCGTCACAACTTGTTTCAATTGCTAAAACTGTAGCCATTCACTGATAGGTTTAGTGGTAACGAGTGGAACCACTCTAACAATATTTAATTAATGAAAACATAGGGTAACAATTCCATGAGACAACTCTTTGCTTTCGTCTTGGCGGTGTGCCTCTGGTTTGGCGTTGCGCCAAGCGCCTCTGCAGATATTGCGGGTCTAACCCCTTGCAGCGAATCTGCAGCTTTTATTTCTCGGGCTGAACAAGCCACCACTCCCCAAGCCCAAGCTCGTTTCGATCGCTATTCCCAAGCGCTGTGTGGAGCAGATGGACTGCCACACTTAATTGTGGATGGACGCTGGAGCCACGCCGGAGACTTTATGATCCCTGGTTTAATGTTCCTTTATATTGCAGG
The DNA here is from genome assembly GCA_049455215.1 of Prochlorotrichaceae cyanobacterium. Taxonomy (GTDB): domain Bacteria; phylum Cyanobacteriota; class Cyanobacteriia; order Prochlorotrichales; family Prochlorotrichaceae; genus JBEAPM01. The sequence goes on along the minus strand of JBMTZC010000092.1, from coordinate 633 downwards.
TTGGATTGGCTGGGCTGGCCGTTCCTACCTCATTGCCGTTCGCGGTGGCAAGGATGCTCGTGAGAAGGAAATCATCATTGATGTTCCGCTCGCTGTTAAGTGCTCTTTAGGTGCTGCGGCTTGGCCCGCTGCTGCCTTTGGTGAATTCACCACCGGCAAGCTCACTGCCCCCGATAGCGAAATTACCGTTTCTCCTCGCTAGGCGAACTTGTCCCGAAGTTTTTTGATCCAAAACCCTTCGGTACCCAAAGAGGATGGGATGGCTTTACCCAGACATCCCACCTCAACTTCTTATTTAATCTGACCACCGTGTCAGTTTGGTCAGTCCGTCTGACCGCTTTTACCCAACTCGTGTTTGTCTGGAGTCTTTAAACCATGCAAGACCTTCTCAAATATTTGTCTACTGCTCCAGTGATTGCTACCGCTTGGATGCTGATCACTGCCGGCATTTTGATCGAATTCAATCGCTTTTTCCCCGATCTGCTTTTCCATCCCATGTAAGCGATCGTTCGAGTTGTCCCTGGATGGGATAATCTTTTTTGGATCCCCGGTTTCTGTCTGAAAGCGGGGATCTTCAGTTTCACTAACCCCGCCCTAAAAGGTACGGGGATTGCCTAGACCAATTTAGGCAAC
>JBMTZC010000091.1:0-13353 GCA_049455215.1 Prochlorotrichaceae cyanobacterium | reverse complement strand
TTTTTTAAGACTATGACGAATTATCCAGAGTGAAGAGACTCTCTGGCAGCGCTAAATATCCTAGCAGCATTTTGAGCAAAGGAGACAACGGAGTGATCCGCCAATAGCTCACCTGGTTGATATGAATCCGTGTCAGGGTAATTTCTGCTCTGTCAAAAGCTCCCAATTTAATGGAGGGGTGCAGCACTCCTCCGCCTTAAGGGGCTAGCCATTCAAGCTTAAATAAATTCATAGCCCTGATCGACCCAATAGTGCCAATCATCGATCGCTTCTTGGGTCTCTTCATCAAATCCCAGGGGTTGAAGTTGACTTAACGGTACGGCTAAAACATCGTCTTCCCACTCAATTTCCACAAACATTTCCTGCTCACATTCCTCTTCCGGAGCCATCCCCACCACCGTAACGTCTGTCCCAATCTTCAGGGGAGAAATACGGCGCTTATTTACACAGGTGGCGACAAAGGGAAAGTTTAGCTTGTCGTCTAAGTAGTAGTACCATCCCATGGCTTGCTCTTCCGGCCCATAGGCATCTACCACAATTTCCATTGTGATTCGTTCTTCCCGCACTGCGTCCTGTACCATGGCCAAGCGTCCTTCGTTTGCTAGGTGAGGGCTCATCCCTCTGACGAAAATTATACAATCACATGGTATCTTTTAATACAAAATAAGATTCAAGGATGTGCATCCTTGGAGCAAGACCGGATGGTTTCAGCCTCGCGGGCTTATCCAATCATGCTCCTGATCCTGTTGCGCTTGTGGTATTGAGTCCCGATTTTCAGGGGGTTAAAAGTCATGAAACGCAAGCATTTTCTGGGATTAAGCCCCGTTTGAATTTTTAGAGATTCCTGATTATGATGAGGGGGAATCTGTCCTGCCCATCAGCCCTTGCAACCGGATCTGCCATGTCTCCTCTTTCTTTACCGACTAAACCCCGATCGTCTCCTCCGTCACAAATTATTCAGGCTAGTGAATGGGATGTAAAGTTACCGGCTTGGTTAAAACACCATTTTCTATGCCAACAGGAACTGTCTGTTCAGAATACTGCAGACGTTGACCCCCGGGATGCAGCGCAGCAGGAAGATCATCATTTAATTTGTCGTGCCTTTCAGTTTGCTTACTCTCTCCATCAAGGTCAGCATCGTGCCTCAGGGGAACCCTACATTGCCCACCCCATTGCTGTAGCGGGAATCCTCCGGGATTTAGGGGGCAGTGCCGCCCTCATTGCTTCGGGTTTTTTACATGATGTGGTGGAAGATACGGAAATTACCGTTCAGGAGTTAGAAGAGGTTTTTGGGGCAGAGGTTGCCAGTTTAGTGGATGGGGTGACCAAGCTTTCTAAGTTTAACTTTTCCAGTAAAACAGAACGCCAGGCAGAAAATTTTCGCCGCATGTTTGTGGCCATGGCGAAGGATATTCGGGTGATCATTGTGAAGCTCGCGGATCGCTTGCATAATATGCGCACCCTGGAGCATTTATCCCCAGAAAAACGCGCCCTCATTGCCTTAGAAACCCGCGAGATTTTTGCCCCTTTAGCCAATCGTTTGGGGATTGGTCAAATTAAATGGGAGTTAGAAGATTTATCCTTTAAGTATTTAGAATCTGAGGCCTACCAAGAGATAAAAGGTCTTGTGGCGGATAAACGGGTCGATCGTGAAGAGCGGATCAATAGTGCGGTGCAACGGATTCAAGGTCGGCTCCGCCATGCCAACATTAAGCCCGTGGATGTGAGTGGCCGGCCCAAGCATCTCTACAGCATTTACCGGAAGATGCAAAGCCAAAAGAAGCAGTTTAATGAAATTTACGATGTGGCAGCCGTCCGCATTATCACCCAAGATGCTGAAGAATGTTACCGAGCTTTAGCGATCGTTCATGATCTATTTCGTCCTGTTCCCGGCCGCTTTAAGGACTACATTGGTCTGCCCAAACCTAACCATTATCAATCGCTACATACCACGGTTATTGGCTTGTCGGGTCGTCCCATGGAAGTGCAGATTCGGACTCAGGAAATGCATCAGGTGGCGGAATATGGGATTGCGGCCCACTGGAAGTATAAAGAGGGTGGTGGTCTGACGGAAGGAGTTACTTCAGCGGATGAAAAGTTCAGTTGGCTCCGGCAACTGGTGGACTGGCAAAGTGACTTAAAGGACGATCGAGAATACCTAGAAAATATTAAAAATGATCTATTTGACGAAGATGTTTACGTCTTTACCCCCCGTGGCGATGTGGTTTCTTTGCCCCGGAACGCCACTCCCGTAGATTTTGCTTACCGAATTCATACGGAAGTAGGCAATCACTGTGCCGGTGCTAAGGTAAACGAGCGTTTAATTCCCCTGGATACCCCCCTCAAAAATGGGGATATTGTCGAAATTCTCTGCCAGAAAAGTGCCCATCCCAGCCTGGATTGGATTAATTTCGTCGTCAGTTCCAGTGCAAAGAACCGGATTCGTCAATGGTTTAAACGGTTTCACCGAGACGAAAATATTGCGCGGGCACGGGAAATGCTGGAGAAAGAACTGGGTAAAACCGGTCTTGATGCCCTGCTCAAATCTCAACCCTTACAAACCGTTGCAGAGCGCTGTAACTATGCCTGTGTGGAAGACCTACTGGCAGGGCTGGGCTATGGCGAAATCACCTTAAATGCCGTAGTCAACCGAATTCAGGAAGCGGTTCGCCAACAACATCAGCAAACCTCCTTAAATGTGGTGGCTCCCGAATCCAATGAGGATGTCTTAAAGAGCTTACTGCAATCCCATCGTGCTCCCCAGGGACATTCCTCTAGCCAGGGGTCTCCCATTTTGGGAATTGAGGGCTTGGTGTATAAACTGGCGGGGTGCTGTAGTCCCCTACCGGGAGAGCCGATTATTGCGTCTATTTCCTTGGGTGGCCATGGGTTAAGTGTCCATCGTCAAGGCTGCAGTAATTTAGATACCATCCCCGGCGATCGTCTGATCCCGGTGAGTTGGAATACGGAGGAACAAAAAGGACGGGTGAAAACCTACCCGGTACAACTGCGCCTAGAGGTTATTGATCGGGTTGGGGTGTTACGGGATGTGCTCAATCGACTCATTGACCAAAGCATTAATGTCACCAATGCCCATGTCAACACCACCACCAACAAACCCGCCCGCATTGATCTGTGTTTAGATATTGCGAGCCATCGGCAACTCTGCCAGTTATCCCTGCAGCTTAAAAAAATGAGCGATGTGCTCTCCGTGACGCGGCTAGGGGCACCGGAAGAGTCCTGTGAAATTGTCTAGACCTTTGGGTATGCCGGATGATTAAGGACGCTCATGCCACGGCGATCGCAACGACGGGTTTAACCAAACGCTACGATCGGGCCTTGGCACTGCGGGAGGTAGACCTTGAAATCCCGAGGGGAGCACTCTATGGGCTGATCGGCCCGAACGGAGCCGGTAAAACCACCCTCATTCAACTGTTAGCCGTTGCCCAGGAACCCACCCTTGGGGAAATTTCTTTTTTTGGGGAACGGTTACGCACCGATCGTCCCCAGCCTCACCTCAAGCGTCAAATTGGCTATTTACCGGACGACTTTCCCGTTTATGAAGATCTCAGCGTCTGGAATTATTTAGATTATTTTGCGCGGCTGTACCAACTGCGGGGAAAAGCCCGCCAGCGCCGTTTACAGGAAGTGCTGGAACTGGTGAACTTAACCCACAAACGCCATAGCCTCACCAGCCAATTGTCCCGAGGGATGAAACAACGCCTGGGCTTAGCCCGCACCATCATTCATGATCCGGCTATTTTACTCTTGGATGAACCCGTGTCCGGCTTAGATCCCATTGCGCGGCAGGAATTTCGGGAAGTGATGGCTATTTTGCACAGTTTGGGAACCACGATTTTAATTTCCTCCCACTTGCTCAGCGATCTCGCGGAGTTATGTACCCATGTGGGTATTATGGAAATGGGCTGTTTAGTGGAAAGTACGACCCTGAACGCCTTATACGATCGCTTTAGTCGTCAATGGGTGCAGCTTAAACTCTTAGGGTCAGCCCTTCAGCTTCCGGATCTCCGTCAACACTTAGAGAACCGACCCCAGGTCAAAGATTTACAGTGGTTGTCGCCACCGGAAGAAGCCGTTACGATTGTACAGTTTCAACATCAGGGGGATTCCTCCGACCTAGCGGCCTTATTGCGATCGCTGGTGGAGGCTAATTTTCCAGTAGTGGAGTTCCGGCCCATTCAGGAAAATCTAGAGGATATTTTTCTAAAAATTGGTCATACTCAAGCTATTTAGCGGGGGCTTTCTAGATGACTTCTTCCCCTTTTCTTCAAGTCTTATACCCTAAAAATGTTTTGGATGCAGACCAGGGCAAGGTTCTCTATCGCCAGGTCATGGATCTGTTAGATGCGGGGGTAAGCCTGATTCTCCTGGATTGTCAAGATCTAGAATTTGTCGATAGCTCAGGACTGGGGGTTTTAGTTCGCATCTTAAAAGTGGTGGAACAGGATGAATCCCGGTTAGCCCTCTGTAGTTTAAGTGAAAGCTTTCAGATGTTATTGAAAATGACCCGCATGGAAGATGTGTTTGAGATCTATGCCAGCCAAGTGCATTTCAATCTGGTCTTGGAACAGTCCTTAAAAAGCTAAGCTAAACACTACGCCGTGCGGGGCGGATAAACCAACTGGAGAAATCGCCAGTCTTGCCAAACCGTCGCAAAATCCTCATCTTGAGTGGCGAGTAGGGTGTAGGTTTCTGGATCGAGGGAGAGAACAACCTTCAGTCCCGCCAATGCCCGATCGAGATCCCCGAGTTTGACGTAACAACTGGCTCGGTTGTACCAAAACAGTGGATTCTGAGAAAAACTATTAATGGCCCGATCGTAACTTTGAATCGCTTGGGAATAGTGACCTAATTCGCACCAGGCTACCCCCTGATAAAAGGCGGCATCGGTGGCGGCGGGGTTCAGGGCTAAACACCGATCGTAGCTTTCAATGGCTTCAGCATATCCCGTTAACTGCCCTAAACAATGCCCCCGGGCTTGCCAGGTTTCCCATTGCTCCGCATCTAAACTGAGGGCACGATCGTAACTGTCGAGGGCTTCGGGGTAGCGTCCCAAGTTGTATAAACTATGGCCTAAGCCTGTCCAAGATTTGGGTTGATGGGCATCGAGGACAATGACTTGACGATAGGAATCGATCGCCGCTTGCCATTGTTCCAACTCTACAAAAATATTGCCTCGGTGATACCAGGCCAGGATAGCTTCGGGATCCAGAGTGAGGGCCTGATCCAAACTGGTTAAAGCCGCCTGCACCTTCCCCTGCAGGAACAGAACTTCACCGCGATTAATTAACACTTCAATGTTGCAAGGTTCCCAGTTGAGAGCCCGTTCATAGGACGCGAGCGCTTCCGACCAACAGTTGAGATGCCGCAACGCTTGGCCCCGGTAATTCCAGGCCGCAGCAATATTAGGCTGAAGGGCCAAGGCCCGATCGCTACTGTGGAGGGCTTCCTCGTATTGTCCCCATTCCATGAGCAACACCGCCCGATCGCACCAGGTTTGATAGACATCGGGCTGGAGGGCTAAGGAACAATTGAAACTGGAGAGGGCGGCATCTTGTCGGCCGAGGTGCGCTAAGGCTAACCCCCGCTGTCGCCAGAGTCCTGCATTTTGAGGAAATTCCTCTAACTCTGCATTACAGTTTGCAAGAAGTGTGTCCCAAGAGAGATCGGCATGAACTGAGGAGAGAACATTCATGGATAAGCAGTGGCATATCGGTTAAGGGAGTGACGGTCTCCATCAAATCCCTCCTCCTTATACTCTGGCAAGACGCGGCCGTCATCCCTAAGTGTTGCAAAAGTTAATGGAATGACAAATTCAACCGTAGCGGGCTTTAAAGTTTGGGGACGTTGGTGGGCACGGGACGGCAGAATGTGGTTGTCCCGTGCCCTAGTTTGCTTGCTCCCCACTACTCTCTTGAACGGCGATCGTTGCCCCATCCGACAGGTTTAACATCCCCGACACCACAATTTGTTCTCCCGCACTAAGCCCTTCGAGAACGTGGTAGGCATTGCCCTGCAAGTTGCCTAGGGTGATGGGGCGTTGCTCGGCAATCAGGGCATTCTCCTCCGTTTTGGCGACAAAAATAAACGTCTGCCCCCCAAAGCGAACGATCGCTTCCGTGGGAACGAGAATGCCGGGTGCCTCAGACCAGAGGATACGAGCTTCCACCTGTTGAGCATCCTGTAAGGTGCCCTGGGCATTGTCTACCTTCGCTTTGACTAAAATCGACTGGGTGCGATTATCCACCGTGGGCGAGACAAAATCCACCTGCCCTTCCGCCAGTACGGTTTCGGTACTGTAGTCCCTTAACTCCACCGTTAAATTGGGCTTTAAGCGTTCCCGGTATTCCACCGGCACGGGTAATTCAATTTCCAGGGTTTGGTTATTGGTAATGGTGGTGAGGGTATCCCCAACTTCCACATAATCCCCCTGCTTCACTTCTAAATTGCCCAGCACGCCTACAATGGGGGCATTCAGGGTGGTATCCGCCAAATCTTCCTGAACCGATCGTACCTCCGCTTCGGCTTGGGCGAGGGCCGCCTTGGCCTCCTCCACCGCTGCCGCATTGGCCAGCACCTGCTGCTTGGCTGCATTCAACGCGGCCTGGGCCGTATCCCGATTCCGTACCACTTGATCCAGGGCTTGCTGGGCCAAGGCCCCTTCCTTCACTAAATTATCAATGCGGGCAAATTCCGACGTTTGTAAAGCCAGATCCGCCGTGAGTTCCTGAACCCGAGCCTGGGACGATCGCCAGGTGGCTTCGTCGGTATTTTTGGCCGCCCGGGCCGCATCTACCCGTGCCTGGGCCGCCGTGAGGGCCGCCTCACTGCGATTGGGACTGAGGCGCAATAAAGCTTTTCCTGGCGTAACGTTGTCCCCCGGCTTAACCAAGATCTCAATAATGCGACCTTCCGTTTCCGGCTTAATCACAACCCGTTCCGCCGCTTCCAAGGTGCCAATAAAGAGGGAACTATCCTCCACCGGTTCCTCCGCCAAGGTTTGCAGGCTGACCGGAAAGACTTGAACCTGATCGGGGCTAAAGCCACCGGGGGAACTGCCTCCCCCTCCTGTTTTCTGCAACAGAGCACAACCACCACTTCCCAGCGACAGCAGCAGCAACAGGGGCACAACTTGACGAAAAGACGGCATCATGGCTAACCCAAATTGATCAGAAAGACCCCTAAAACTTAACAGTATCCTCAGTTTTCTCCAAGTCCTTAGGGATCGTTGCTACACTTGACGAGTTTTAAGGCTTGGTCAAGGGCTTCCATGACAGGGATTGAGGTCATCGCCGTTGTTTTCGGTCTACTCTGCGTCTGGCTGACGGTGCGCCAGAACATTTGGTGCTGGCCGACGGGTTTGGTTCAAGTTACGCTCTACATCGTCATTTTCTATCAGGTTAAGCTCTACTCAGACCTGATTCTCCATATCCTGTACGTCTTTCTCCAGATTTATGGCTGGTATCACTGGTTGCACGGCAGCAAGACCCGATCCTCGTTGCGAGTCTCTCGCTTAGGGCTCCGGTCCCAGATGGGGTGGACGATCGTGATCCTCCTCGGTACAGGGGTCTGGGGAGCCCTGATGGCCAATTTCACGGATGCAGCGGTTCCCTATGGAGATGCCTTTACCACCGTGGCGAGTTTGGTGGCCCAGTGGCTGATGGCCCGCAAGCGACTGGAGTCCTGGCTGTTCTGGATTGCTGTGGATGGGGTGGCCATTGGCATCTATTGGTACAAAAGTTTGTATCTCACGTCGGGACTCTATGCCGTCTTTCTGGTTCTCGCTAGCCTGGGCTGGCTGGAATGGCGGAAGTCTCTTGGGGCAAGGGAAGGGAGATCGTGACCACTGGCTTAGTCCTGGGTAAATTTGCCCCTCTGCACAAGGGACATCAATTCCTGATTGAAACCGCAGTGCAGGAAAACGATCGGGTGATTGTGCTCATCTACGATGCCCCCGAGGTCACTTCAATTCCACTCCCGGTGCGAGCGAACTGGATCCGCACGTTGCATCCCTCTGTGGAAGTGCAGGAAGCCTGGGATGGTCCCCAGGAAGTAGGCAACACGGCGGCAATCCGCAAACGCCATGAAGACTATTTGCTCAAACGTTTGCAGGGGGAGGAGATTACCGCCTTTTACTCCAGTGAGTTCTATGGAACTCACGTCAGTGCAGCCCTCAGTGCCCTCGATCGTCGTCTTGATCCCGATCGGCAGCGTTTTCCCATTTCAGCAACAGCCATCCGGCAGGACAGTTATGTCCATCGCCAGTATCTTGATCCCCTCGTGTACCGAGACCTAATCACGAAAGTGGTCTTTCTGGGGGCTCCCTCTACGGGTAAAACAACCCTAGCGCGGGAACTGGCCACCCTTCACCACACCACCTGGATGCCGGAGTATGGCCGGGAATACTGGGAAAACCATCAGTGCGATCGTCGTCTGACCCCGTTGCAATTGGTGGAAATAGCCGTCGGTCACCGCGATCGGGAGGAGATCTGCTTTCAGGAAGCCCGAGAAAGGATCTTCATCGATACGGATGCCACCACCACCTTTATGTTCTCCCAGTACTATCACGGCAGGGCAGAGCCACAACTGGCGGAACTGGCGGCGGCAACCCGGAACCGTTACGATCTCTTCTTTCTCTGTGCCGCCGATATTCCCTATGATGACACCTGGGATCGATCCGGTGATGCCCAGCGGCAAGTCTTTCAGCAACAAATCACAGCGGATTTACTGGAGCGGCGGATCCCCTTTATTACCCTCACCGGATCCCTGCAGAATCGCATGCAGGTCGTCAACGCAATTCTCCGCAACTTCGATCGCTTTCGCTCCCTGGCGGATCAACTCAGAGTCCAGGGACTTTAACGGCTGGGAATAACTGGGACTAACACAAGGGAATAGAACAAATGCCCGTCAAGACAAGGGACTTTAACCCCGCTATTTTGGATCTCCAGGCACCGATCGTCTTCTTTCCGGTACGCCACCACAGCCCGGCTGCAGCCCGCTTACTGAGGGACTGCATTGATCTCACCCAACCTTCAGCGATCTTAATTGAAGGCCCCGCAGACTTTAACGATCGCTTAGCAGACTTAAAACTCCCCCATCAGCTTCCCATTGCCATCTACAGTTACCTCCACACCGCAGAACAGGGGCGGCGGGGTGCCTTTTATCCCTTCTGTCTCTATTCCCCCGAATGGCAGGCCCTACGGCTGGCGTTTGAGCAAGAGATTCCCGTTGAATTTATCGATCGCCCTTGGGCCGACTTAGCCCTGGAAGCCTTGAGTAGTCATCGCTATGGTGATGGTTCCTTAGCGCAAAATCCCTATGTGACGGTACTCTGCCAAAAGTTAGGGGTGGAAGACTTTGATGGGTTATGGGATACCTTATTTGAAATTGATCCCCACCTCTCCTTAAGGGACTATTTGGAACGCTGTCATCGTCTCTGTTTTCAGTTGCGCAGCCATGATGATGTACCCCTGCACCGCGATCGTTTTCGAGAAGCCTTTATGGTGCAACAGATTGAGCGAGTTCAAGCCCAGTTAGCCGCCACCCACTCCCGCCTCAAAATTTTAGTGATCACGGGGGGCTTCCATAGCTATGCCCTCTTTGCTCAACTGCATCAGCTTCCCTTTGAATCCTCTGATGCCCCCTTGCCCCCTCCAGCCTTTGCAACTCCAGCCAAGACAGATCCCGAAACCACCGTTACCCTACTGCAACAGGGCATCGCCCTCACCCCCTACGCCTACGATCGCTTGGACAGCCTGACGGGCTACGATGCAGGCATGACCAACCCCGGTTTTTATCATCAAGTGTGGCTCGATCGATCAGTTCCCCTTCCTGCCCCGCCACACCGGGAACCCTCCTATCGTAAACTCCTCGCCCAAGTGGTCGTAAACCTACGGGAAAAGCAACAACAGGGAGTCAGTGCCGCCGATTTAATTGCCGTGGAAAGTCTGGCCCAAGCCCTCGCCAATTTACGGGGTCATGCTGAGGTGTGGAGGGAAGATTTAATTGATGGCATTATTGCTGCCCTCGTCAAAGAAGAAGTAAACCAAGGCATCACCCATCCCTTACTCCAGGCCGTTTATCAAGTGTTTCGGGGCAACGATCGAGGTCGATTAGCGGTCGGAACTCCTTTACCGCCCTTGGTCATCGAAATCCAAACTCAATTAGAACAATTCAACTTAAAACCCGACCTGACCCTCCGGTGTATCAACCTCGATCTCCATCACCCGGAAGACCTGGAAAAATCTCAATTTCTCTACCAACTGCGGGGCTTAGGGATTCATGGCTATCGCCGTTTAGCGGGCACAGATTTTGTCGAGCGGGACGATCTTTCGGAATTGTGGGAGCAGTGGGAAATTGCCTGGAGTCCAGAATTTGAAGCTAATTGCATTGAAGCGGCCATTTATGGATCCACCGTGGTAGAAGCCGTCACAAACCGCTTAGTGGAGAAAGCCCAACGCCTCGATCGTGCTGCGGATCAAGCGGCTTTAGTGCTTTTAGAAGCCTGTTTAATGGGCTTAGGGGATCTCGGTCAAACCTTAGGGGCACAACTGCAACACCATATCCGCCAGGATAGTAATTTTCTGCAAATGAGTCGTGCTTTGGGACATTTACTCTATATCTATCGCTATGATTTTGTTTTAGCTCATATTCGCGCAGAAACCACCGCCGCCTTACTCACGGAAACCTTTCAACGATCGCTGTGGCTATTGGAAACCTTAGGGGGCATTACTGAACATTCTGGTGCTTATCTAAGGGGACTAAAAACCATTTTAGAAATCTTCGATCGCTGTCCAACTTTATTTGCAGACTATCGTGGCGAACTGCTAGAAATTTTGTCCCGCATCAGTCACGATCGGGATCAAGACGCAAGTTTACGGGGCGGAGCGATCGGTGGACAGTGGCACTTAGGCGCAATGGAAACCGAGCAAATTTTAAGGGTTCTCCAGGGCTTTGCCACCCCAGAACAACTGGGGGACTTTCTCAGTGGTTTATTTCACCTCGCCCGTGAAATTATTCAACGCTATCCTGACCTCGCCAAAACGATCGATCGCCTGATTATGGGCTACTCCGATCAACAATTTCTAGAAGCCTTACCCTCCCTGCGCCTTGCCTTTAGCTGCTTTCCCCCGCGAGAAAAACATCGCATTGCCACGGGATTGTTTCCCCCTGAAGAGTCAGAAAACGATCGCTTAGAGCCCCTAGACTTAAGCCTGAACCCAGAGGTTGCAGCCGCTGCCTTTGCCTTAGAAGCTCAGATCAAAAAACAAATGGACTACTATGGTTTAAAGGCACTGGTCTCTAAAGAGATGATAGAGGGCTGAAAAGTTAATCCCGTAAGCGTCTCAGGCGATTTGCTGTGAACACCCTGATAACTTTTGCTTAGTAGGCATTCAGGAACTTATCCCCCGTTAACTGTTCAGTGCCGAAAATTAATGATCTGCCAGAATGAAGCCGTTGTGCCCATAATGGAATCAGGGACTTCCCTGATCACAGCCCCGAGTAAACTAACGATCGCTGAAAGGGTGAGGAGATCGATAACCTTGAACGCTAATCCCACAGTCCGAAGCAAACTCCCTCGCCGGTATTTTCTAGCTCTGAGTGGCATGAGTGCCGTTGGCGTTGTACTCTCTCGCTGGACAGTGGGGCAAAATAACCCCTCACTATCTGCACCCTTTACCCCAAACGTCTATCAAAGTGCAGAAGGGTTGCTGGAGCTAAATTTAGAAGCAAAGCTGGAGCGGGTGAGCATCGCCAATCGCTCGGCCTCCCTCATGGTCTACAACGGACAGGCTCCCGCTCCACGACTAGAGGCAAAGCCAGGAGATACGGTACGGATTCACTTCAGCAATAAACTGTCCCAAGCAACCAATCTTCACTATCATGGTCTCCACATTTCCCCCACAGGGCATGCGGATAACGTTTTTTTGAGCATTCCCCCCCAAGAACAGTTAACCTACGAATTCACCATTCCCCACAATCACCCTGCGGGCACATTTTGGTACCATCCGCACCACCACGGACACGTTGCCGAACAAGTGTTTAGTGGCTTAGCGGGTCTCTTTGTCATCCGAGGCGCTTTAGATGAAATTCCTGAGGTCAAAGCAGCTCAAGAGGAGTTTTTGATTCTCCAAGACTTTGATCTAGATGGCAACGGGCGCATCAATCCCCCCCATCCCATGGCCCTGATGAGGGGACGGGAAGGCTCTTTGATTACGGTAAATGGACAGGTTAATCCCACCCTTGCCATCGCGGCTGGGGGACTACTACGGCTACGTCTTCTCAATGCCTCCTCCTCGCGCTTTTATCGACTCGCGCTAGAAGACCATCCCCTTTATCTCATCGCAACAGACGGCGGAGCGATCGCAGAACCGGTTCAACTGTCTGAACTCCTACTGGCACCGGGGGAACGGGCGGAGGTTCTGGTGAAAGGTGATCTGCCACCAAAGTCCTGTCGCTTATTAAACTTGCCCTACGATCGTGGAGGAATGGGAGGGGGCATGATGAATCCAGGAATGAGGGGCATGGGGATGATGCATCACTCAAGCAGTTCATCTCGATCGCCCCAACCCTTAGCCACCTTGACCTATCAAGGATCTACAAATGCCCTCTCCCTACCCAAAACATTGATTGACGTACCAGAGTTACCCGAGCCCGATCAGATCCGTCGCATTGAGTTGTCCATGAGTATGACGATGGGCGGCATGGGGCACGGCATGCTCTTTTCCTTCAATGGCCAGCCCTTTGATCCTGAACGAATTGATGCAGCGGTAAAGCTGGACACCGTAGAAGATTGGGACTTGGTGAATGTTGACCCCGATCGGATGGATCATCCCTTTCACTTGCATATCAATCCCTTTCAGGTCATTACTCGTAACGAACAACCGGCCCCTTATCGGGCTTGGAAAGATACGGTGTTAGTCAAAGGTGGGGAGACAGTTCGGATTCGCATTCCCTTTCGAGATTTTGTGGGAAAGACGGTCTATCACTGCCACATTCTCGACCATGAAGATTTAGGCATGATGGGCAACGTAGAGATTAAGGCTTAACGGTTTCCATTCTGATGGAGATGGCGCAAGAATGCTGACCTACCCCCTTAGGCTCCATTGCGCCAGCGACGCATTTTATTGAGTACCCAGGGAATCAGCAAATATGCCGCCAGGAAAATGGCTAAGCCACTCTCCACCCTCGACACCTCGGTTCCATAATAAAGAGAATCCCAGTAGCTAATGGGACTCGCAAAACGTAACGTCCAATTCAAGGAAAAAAGTAAGAGAGGCCCATCATTTGCATGGGTGGGAATGTCCAGGGACGTATGGAGTAAGCATCCCC
>JBMTZC010000090.1:0-13452 GCA_049455215.1 Prochlorotrichaceae cyanobacterium | reverse complement strand
AAATGGCGATCGCTGAGATTGCCCACGACAAGATTAGCGATCGTATCCGGTTTCTTCGACCCTTCGGTTCTGATTCTAAACCGCATTGAGAGGATTTAAGGGAGACCTCGATTAATTGTGGCAGGGGGTCACAATTGGTCTTCTGACGGGGGGACTCGGGCAAGCTTTGGAATGTTTCGAGGTACCTCAGGTCAGTGAAGGACGTGAAGGACAGAATCACGAGGTATAGCTTCTCCGGGCGCACCAGTGCTCGAATCAGTGCCCGAACCAGTGCCCCCACCCTTAGCCCGCGCCATTGCCCAATAAAGACGATGGGGGGAGGATAGACGATCGCGAAACATGAAAGAGCGTTAATGGATGGATTAGCGGTCTCAAGATCGATTAGGCTGTAGGAACGGCAAGGACAGCGATGGCATAGTGCTGATGGCGCTGCGCCAGTCTCCTGGCCCCGGTCGCTCGTTTAGCGGCAGCTACTCTGAATTTCCATTGAGGTCATCAGCATTGGACGATCAATATCAGGTTTACATTAATCGGCTCATGGGCATGACTCGTCTAGAGCATTACCGTAGTCAATGGCCCTTAATTCAACCTTCCCCTAAATTTGATGTTCTTCCGAATGGGTCAGTAAAGCCTACGTTTTTTCCTGGCTATACCTTGACCACTCCCCCTGGCTCCCAGGATCCGGGGAATGCCCAGTTTTTCCAACGACTAGAAGCGGTAAAGCAAGAGTTTTGGCAAGGGGTACCGGCGGATCTGGCGGTGCCCCTCCCGATGGAAACCTTTCACCTGACCATCGCTGATTTGATTTGGGATAGCACCTATCGACAGCAAGTAGAATCGCAACCTGAGTATGAAACCAAACTGCGGGCCCAGATTGCTGAGGTTTTAAGCCAGCAACCCACTACGGGGACAGCGATCGGCTTGAAGGCGCTAGGTTTTATTGTCATGACCCGAGCGATCGCCGTTTGCTTAGCCCCCAACACGGAGGCGGATTATCAGAGAATTCTCCAACTCCGACGATCGATTTACCAAACCTCGGATCTACTCGCCTTAGGCATTGATCAGCAATATCACTTTACCGGGCATATTACCCTCGGCTACTTTACTGGCGGTGATGGCGCTGCGGTGGATGTGGAGAAACTGAGTGAACACATCGATCGCTTAAATGAGGTGTTTCTCCTGGACTTTCCGGAATTTCAGTTGCAACGGGTTGAACTCCGGAAGTTTGAAAATATGCTGGAATTTAACCGTCAAGCAGACTGGCCCACCTGGTCCTTTTAATCGTCATGATTTTGATCTCTAGGAAACCTTGAGTCTCGGCTCCCCGCCCAGGCGGGAAAAGTCTGATTTGCTCAGGGTCTGAGGGGGCGCAGCTTCGCTGTACCCCCTTTCCTGTTTGGGCTTGCAGCAATCACCGATCGCTCTGGAATAACAGACAATGTTATAAATCTTTATTAAATCCGGCTTTTTTGTTAAAATATGTTGCGTAAGCCATTTAGCGCTAGGATATTGAGGCAAAGGTTAAATTTCTAGTCTAACTCAAGGTGCTTTACCTTGAAGATCTAATGAAGATCTGAAGATCTAATAAGTCCCTTTAGGGCAGGAACAGCAACTGCATTCCAGCTTAATGAGGGAGTTTACGGCGATCGCGTTTCTTTAGCTTTGCCCTCAAGCCGTGTTGTTTGCCCTGTCTGCTGGGAAAAGCATTTATGGTTCAAAAACCAACCATTAGTATTGCTCACTTAGGTTGTGAGAAAAATCGCATTGATACAGAGCACATGATGGGTCTGCTCCTCCAGGCAGATTATCCCGTCACCCTCGATGAAACGATCGCAGATTATGTGATTGTCAATACCTGCAGCTTTATTCAAGCGGCGCGGGAAGAGTCGGTGCGCACCCTAGTGGAACTGGCGGAAGCGGGTAAAAAAATTGTCATTGCGGGATGCATGGCTCAGCATTTCCAAGAGCAGTTACTGGAAGAACTTCCTGAAGCGGTGGCCCTCGTGGGAACGGGGGATTACCAAACGATCGTGGATGTGATTGACCGGGTTGAGCAGGGAGAGCGGGTCACCGCCATAACCCCCACCCCAACCTATATTGCGGACGAGGCCTTACCTCGGTACCGCACCACCACCGAAGCCGTCGCCTACCTGCGGGTAGCAGAGGGATGTGATTATCGTTGTGCTTTTTGCATCATTCCCCATCTTCGGGGGAATCAACGATCGCGCTCCATTGAATCCATTGTCACCGAGGCCCACCGCCTAGCGGCGGAGGGGGTGCAGGAAATTGTGCTCATTTCCCAAATCACCACTAACTATGGCCTCGATGGCTATGGCAAACCGATGTTGGCGGAACTCTTGCGGGCCCTGGGATCCGTAGATGTTCCCTGGATTCGCATCCATTACGCCTATCCCACCGGCTTAACTCCGGAAGTCATTGAAGCCATCCGCGAGGTGCCCAATGTTTTGCCCTACCTCGATTTGCCCCTGCAACATTCCCACCCCGACATTCTCAAAGCCATGAACCGTCCCTGGCAAAGTCAGGTGAACGATCGGGTTTTAGACAATATTCGGGCTGCCTTACCGGAAGCGGTGATTCGCACCACCTTTATTGTGGGATTTCCCGGTGAGACGGAAGAGCATTTCCAACACCTTTTGGACTTTATTGAGCGGCACCAATTTGATCACGTCGGAGCCTTTACCTTTTCGCCAGAAGAGGGAACCGCCGCGGTCAATCTCCCCAATCCCGTTGATCCCGAAGTCATGGACGATCGTCTACATCGCTTAATGAGTTTGCAACAGCCAATTTCCCATCGCCGCAACCAACAGGAAGTTGGCAAGGTCGTGGACGTACTCATTGAAGCAGAGCACCCTGAAACAGGTCTTAAGGTAGGGCGTTCCCCACGCTTTGCACCAGACGTAGACGGGGTGGTGTACGTCGAAGGATCAGCACGACTAGCCAGTTTAGTCTCTGTCGAAATCACGGACGCTGAAGTGTATGACTTGAGAGGACGTGTTGTCACAGAAACCGAAAAAGCCCAACGCGGAACCCGGAATGCGGAATCAATCCCAGTTTAAGTCTTCAGCGACCTCCCGCTTCCTTTGCAAAGTTTGACCTGAGTTCTCTAGAACTCTTTACACATTAGGAGATTACATGACCCTTTCTTTTAAAACCCTTGGTCTATCCGAGTCCCGTATTCATCATTTAGAACAATTAGAATTTACTGCTCCTACCGCCATCCAGAGTGAAGCCATTCCTCATTTACTGTCCGGCCGGGATGTAGTGGGCCAAGCCCAAACCGGAACCGGTAAAACCGCCGCCTTCTCCCTCCCTATTTTGGATCGGATTAATCCTCGCAATCGGGCCGTCCAAGCCCTGATTTTGGTACCAACCCGTGAACTAGCGGTACAGGTGACTCAGGCCATTCGTCAATTTAATACCGATCGCCAAGTCTATATTCTCAGTATTTATGGTGGACAATCCATTGACCTCCAACTGGATCGCCTCGATCGGGGCAGCCAAGTAGTAGTGGGGACCCCGGGTCGGGTTTTGGATATGCTCAGCCGAGGAGCCCTGAAACTGGATCAACTGAGTTGGTTGGTTTTAGACGAAGCGGACGAAATGCTGAGTATGGGCTTTATTGACGACGTGGAAACGATCCTCTCGAAAGCCCCTTCCGAGCGCCAAACCGCTTTCTTCTCCGCCACCATGCCCCCCACGGTTTCCGAGCTTGTCACCAAGTTTCTCCGCTCCCCCGTCACCATTAAGTTGGAACAGCCCAAAGCTGCCCCCAATCGGATTAACCAATATGCCTATATGGTGCCTCGGGGCTGGACAAAAGCTCGGTCTTTGCTGCCGATTTTAGAAATGGAAGAACCGGATTCCGCCATTATTTTTGTCCGCACCCGCCGCACCGCTGCAGACTTAACCAGTCAGCTTCAGGCCGCCGGTCATAGCGTAGATGAATACCATGGCGACCTCAGTCAAACCCAACGGGAACGGTTACTCCTGCGCTTCCGCCAACGCCAAGTGCGCTTAGTGGTGGCAACGGACATTGCAGCCCGAGGCATTCACGTTGATGACCTCAGCCATGTCATTAACTTTGACCTGCCTGACAATTTAGAAAACTATGTCCACCGCGTGGGTCGAACCGGACGAGCCGGTAAAGAAGGGGTAGCGATTGCCCTGATTCAGGGCGGCGATCGTCGTCGTCTCCGGGATATTGAGCGCCATGTCCGGCAGCACTTAGATATTCGTCCGATTCCCAACCGGGCCGACATTGAAGCCCATCATCTGGTTTCCCTCAAGTCCCATCTGCGGGAAGCCCTCAGCAGCGAACGACTCGCCTCCTTCCTGCCCATCGTGTCCCAACTCACCGATGAAGGATTCGATCCCCGTACCATTGCAGCGGCAGCCCTGCAGATGTCCTACGATCGTACCCGTCCCGCTTGGATGCGTTTAGCACCGGATGATGAAGTGTTGGAATATCCCGATTTGGATACTCCCAAACCCCGCAAACGCAGTTCCTCCCGCAAACCCCGTTCCCAGGAGCAGCGCTCTGGAGCCCGGGGCTACATCGATCGCTCTGGAGACACACCGAAGCCCCGCCGAGCCCGTTCCAACCGGGATCACGTTGGCTCGGGTCGGGGTAGCGATCGACACGAGTAAGATACAGGTTGTTCAGGATAGATGGCGGGCGGCGGAGCTACCCCCCATCCCCTCTACTAAGACCCTTGATTCCTTGAAAAAGGGGGGAACCGGATCAAAAGGCTCGAAAGTCCCCCTTATTAAGGGGGATTTAGGGGGATCCAGCTCAATCGATCGGTTCCATCAACATCTGTGTACACGGTAGCCCTTTATTCTGGATTAATCCTGAAAATATTCAATCAGGGGCGCAATGTTCGGTAAGTCAGCGGGTTGACTCGCCGCTAAGAATTGCTGGACATGGACGGGATCTAAAGAACCAAAGTGATGGTAGAGAAATTGTTGAATCAGATCGGCATTGGAAAAAATAAACCCCGATAACGACGGCTCGATCGTAATCACCGCCATCACCCCAAAACTGGTGGACAGTAGCCAACGCACATTGAGACCGTAGCGAGCTAAAAAGTCCCGCACAGGTTCACCAAAGGTTTTAGACACAATGGGGGAGGGGACAGGCTCAGGTGTGCTCAGGACGATTTGTTTGGGCGATTGTTGGGCTTGTTCTTGACGTTGCCGATCCCGGAAATACCGTTGCACCCATTCCAGGGCAAAGATACTTTGAAAATAGAGAAATTCGCCAAAGTTATAGCCTAGGATATAGCCCAGGACGTTGACGACATAAAAGGTAAAAATCGAGAGAAACGTAAAGTGAACGATCGGTGCAAAATTTAACTCTCCAGACTGGGAAAAAATTAGCCCCACGTTATATAACGGCCAGGTTAAAAGAATACAACCATAGTCTAAAAAGGGTTTGAGAAAAACTTGGCGCAGGGGCACATGGGCACTGGTGGCATTCATGCTCTCATGAAAGAATTTAGAAATAAAAGCCTTCCAGAGGGGCGGCCGCGATCGAATCGATCGGGGTACAAATTCCTGAGGTTTGAAGGGGTTGAGGCGACCTTCGATGAGAATTTTTTGACCAAATACGTAATACAAAACATATTGGGTAATGGTATAGGGCACCAGCCCCGCAAAGGTAAAAGCGATCGTCCAGGGGGCCGCCCCCGTTGCAATAATTAAAAAGCCCAAATCACACCCTATTTTCCAACTCATGAACCCCACCAGCAGATTCACCAGATTTTCACAGTCTCCCCAGGAACTTTGGGGACGGAAAAAGTGAATAATGCGAATCAGAGCATCCTTAAAGACTCTCAATTCCTGCAGCAGCATGAAGGTAAAGAGGGGAACCAGGACTTGAAAGAGCTTACTTCCTCCAAAACTTAGTGCCGTGGAACTGGGCCAGGTCAAGGCAACGGGAAAAACAGCGGGAATGTGCATAGCGGAAAACGTTAAGATTGGACGGGCATCGAGGCCCCCCAGAAGAAGACGGGGATCGCTGTTGTATTGTAAGAGGTTGATTGTGTCTTTTAAATAGGAATCATTAAGGGGAACCTAAGCTCGCAATAAAACCAGCAAACTCCACGCCTGGAAATGCAGTTTTAAGACGGGACGATCGCTCCAAAAGGAACCCGGTGCAGAAACCAAACGATCGGGGGGGCTAGGGACTTCCGCATAATCGCCATGAAAGAGCAGTTCCCAGGCTCCCGTTAATCCGTCCGCCAAGGGCAGTTCATAGCCACTGTCTTGAAAAGACTGAGCCCCTAGGTTAAAGAGCACAATGAGTTGGGGCGCATTGGGCACAATACTGCGACGCAACAACCCCAAGACCGCATTGTCATGATCAACATGGCACACGGTAATTTCTGTGAGGGGTTGAGCCAATTGGGGGTTGACCCAGGTGTAATGCCGAAAGATTTGGCGGAGGGCAATCATGTCCCGATGATGTTGGTGGTGCAGCGCAATCACTTCCGACTCCGTTAAGCCCGTTGCCTGCCAGACCCGCAATTGCTCTAGGGTGACCCGATCCCAATGCACCCGCCAGTTTCCGGTTTTGTCCGAGGAATCCAGGGTTAAGGCATCCACCCCAGGACTAAACATATAGAGCAAATCCGCACTAAAGAGGGTGAGAGCTTCGGTGTTGCGGACTAAGCGCCGCGTATAATCCAGCAGTTGGGAGGGCGGCAATAACTCAAGTTCGACTAAGGATTGCCCCTGTTGGCGGGCGAGTTCCGCCGGATTGTTGCCATAGGCCCAGGGAACGTGGGGACGACTGGCCGCTACATGTTCATCGGAACAGGTTTCGTCATGGAGTTGGGCATAAACGGCGCGACGACGGGGCCAATGGGTAAAGTAATAAATTTCGCTGACAATGCGATGCAAATTGGGGAAGAGGGGACGATCGCGTTGATCACTGGGTTTATAAAGCTCTTCCGTAATGGCAAAACCCGAGGGAGCATAAAAAATATCGATCGCCCCTTTCACGGTGGGATGATCGATTACGGCGAAGGCTTCCCCTAAAATCAGCAGTTGGGGATCATAGGTTTTTAAGGCTTTGCGCAGTTCTCGCAGGAAGACTTCACCATAGTTAATTTCCCGTTGAGAATATTGCAGCAGCAGTCCATCGATGTAGTCTAGGCGGATCATTTTGAGATGATAGAAATCCACCAAGGCTAAAATCTTGTCAATCATTTGCTGACGAATCGCCGGATCCTCTAAGCGAAACATCCAGGTGCCATAGTCCCGAAACTGAAAGGCCCCTTCATCAACAAAGAAGGGGGATGCGTCCCCCTTGCCATTGACACTGGTTAAGGTATCGAGGGATCCTTCAAAGCATTGGTTCACCTGATGGACAAAAATCAAATCCGGTACGATCGTAATGCCCACTTCATAGAAGCGATCGACGAGGGCCGCCAGATCCCGATGTTTCCCCAGTTGCCAATCAATATCCGCAACATCATAGGTCAGGTAGTTAAACTTGGGATTCAAATAAGAGCGATCCGCCACGGAGGAAGTGAGGGGCACCATCAGTTGATCAATGCCCCATTCCGATAAAATGCCCGGAATATCCGTTTTCAGAATCGTGCGGCCAATTGGGTTTTGAAATAACTCTTCCCGAGATCGGGGAGCCAAGCGTCCTCCCGCATAACCGGATAAAAGCCCTTCCAAAGTGGTTTCGAGCAACACCTTAGCGCGATCGTAAACCGGGGGCGAGTGTTGCCAGGTATAGCGCAGATCGGGAATGTAATGGGTGGCATAAACCCGCTCTAGGGCAGCGATCGGGGTAAAAGGATGCCAGTTCCCCTGACCATCTTGGTAACGAAACTGCACCGCCAACCCCGGGGTAACGGGAGAGATCTCCGCCCGCCAGTATCCCGTAGACTCCTCTGGACTGAGGTCAAACCAAGGTTTACGCCCCACTTTCACCTGTAGAGCCTGCACCCCGGCGGCAGCCGATCGCCCTGGGGGTAGCTTCGCTTCGGGCCAATACACGAGAACCCGTAGTGTAGCGGTGCCATCGCTCCGAACCGAGTGTAAATGGGTAATGTGGGTGGGTTGATACCCCAGACAGGGCAAAGGAGAAGCAGGGGAGGCAAGGAGGCGAGTGATCATAGGGCTTGGGAAAAGAAGGAGACAGACTAGGGGCTGTCATCATTTAGCGCTGAAGTGTTTATACTGCAGTCGTTTCAGCCCCTAGTTATGTTTGCTGGAGCGGGCGCGGTAATCTTGATTTCGCAAGGCTTCTAGACCGCATTGATGACGTGCCCTAGCGTCCTAAATCATGTAAGGCATGAACAGCCTGAACACAGCGTTCCGTAACAGTTTCAAGATCAGCCCGGGCCGTAGAGGCGGGAGGAGCGATCGGCTCACCAATGCGAATGGTGACCGGAACCGGTTGCGGCAGAGCAGAACCATCTTTTGCAATTTTGTCTGTCCCCCACACACTAACGGGAATAATCGTGCTTTGGGTTTGAGCTGCTAAAAAGGCTGCCCCCAAACGAGGGTTATGGATTCGTCCATCAGGGGTACGGGTTCCATCCAAAAAGAGGCCCACCGCCCAACCGTCTCGGAGTCGTTCCGCTGCAGCCCGTAGCGCACGACGATCGACCGCCCCCCGGCGCACAGGATAGGCTCCGTATAAGGTAATAAATTTTCCTAAACCTGGCACCCGAAACAGTTCTTCTTTGGCCATAAACGCAACGGGACGGCCAAAGGTTGCCCCCACAAAAGGCGGATCAACATCACTGGCATGGTTGGCCACCACAATCAGCGGGCCCCGCTCAAAAAACTGCTGCGGGCGATGGACTCGTCCCCTGAAATAAAAGCGAAAGACAGGGATAACACACCCCCACTTAAACAGTCTGTATAACAGCAAGGAAATCCAAGGTTCCCGTTCCCGCTGCGGAGCAGCAACGGCATCAGAAGAAGCAAGACGGTCAGAATGGTCGGAAATTTCCGTGGACATGACTGTACAGGGGGCTGAGTTGAAGAATTACCCCCTGAATCCTACCTCACAAGGGGGCTCTGTCTACAGGGGAACCAGACCCGGACACCGGAAGAATGGGCTTCGTTACCCTTCCCGTTGAGTCCCTAGCTTGACCAGACCAACCCAGGGTTTTAGCCCCTCCTGGGGTATAATGACGGGGCGCGGATTCGAGTCGGAATAATCACCCCGATCGTCGTCCCCTTGAACCATAAGTAATAACGCTCAAAATAAACAAGTTATGACACAAGTTTCTCCAGCTTCTGATGCTCCCAATATGGGTCGTCGTCAGTTTATGAATCTGCTCACCTTCGGCTCAATTACTGGGGTGGCGGCCGGAGCCCTTTACCCGGTTGTGAATTATTTTATTCCCCCCTCCTCCGGTGGTACGGGTGGGGGCGTGGCAGCCAAAGATGCCCTTGGGAATGATGTAGTCGTAGAAGATTTTTTAGCCGCTCATAATGTTGGCGAGCGGGTCTTAGTCCAAGGGTTAAAAGGGGATCCCACGTACCTGATTGTAGAAGGGGATGAAGCCCTGGCCAGCTACGGACTCAACGCCGTCTGCACTCACTTAGGCTGCGTTGTGCCTTGGAATGCAAGTGAAAATAAATTTAAGTGTCCTTGTCATGGATCTCAGTATGATGCTACAGGCAAAGTCGTGCGGGGGCCTGCGCCACTGTCCTTGGCTCTAACCCATGTCGAAGTCAGCGAAGGAAACGTAAACCTCGTGCCCTGGACCGAAACCGACTTCCGCACCGGCGAAGCACCCTGGTGGTCTTAATTTAGTTTTAAGTTTTAAGTCCTCAGTTTTGAGTTCTCGGGTTCGACCTCAACTCATCTGACAAAATTCGGCACTGACTGAAGGGTCATTCCTTGGTTTTAAGGTTTGCATTTTGAGTTAGCCCTGACCGATCAAACTTGAAACTCACCACTTAACCCTCAAAACTCGAAATTTGGAATGGTGGGAGTCCCTTATCTCCTAAAGTGTTTTCAGCATCCTTAATATTTTTGAATCCATGAATATGTCACGAGTTACCCTCCCGCGTTGGTCCCAAATTTTTGGGGCAGCCTGGGTCAAGAGCCTGCAAGTTTTTTCCTTAACGATCGCGGTAATGGGGCTATGGTTCTTTACGAGCGTCGTTTCCACCCCTGTCGCCCATGCCTACCCCTTCTGGGCCCAAGAAAACTACGATAACCCTCGGGAAGCCACTGGCCGCATTGTCTGTGCGAACTGCCACTTAGCCGCTAAGCCCGTCCAAATTGAAGTTCCCCAAGCGGTGCTCCCCAATGACGTGTTTGCCGCCAAGGTCAAAATTCCCTACGACCATAGCATTCAAGAAGTTTGGGCCGATGGCTCTCTGGGTGAGTTAGCGGTGGGAGCCGTTGTTGTACTTCCGGAAGGCTTCAAGCTGGCGGATATGGAAGACCTTTCCGAAGAGCTAATGGAAGAAGTGGGAGATTTTTACTACTACGTCACTCCTTATAGCGAAGATCAAGAAAACATTCTCCTGGCGGGTCCCGTTCCCGGTGAAGAATTTGAAGAGTTAGTCTTCCCCGTGAAAGCTCCGGATCCCGCAACCGATAGCTCCGTTCACTTTGGTAAATACTCCATCCATGTAGGTGGAAACCGGGGTCGGGGACAGGTTTATCCAACAGGGGATAAGACCAATAATACGTCTTATAACGCTTCTGCCTCGGGAACCGTCACCGATGTTGTTGATTCTGGGTTTGGCTTTGATGTCACCATCACCACTGAAGATGGTACTGAAGTCGTAGACAGCATTCCCCCGGGTCCTGAGTTGCTGGTTTCCGTTGGCGATGTTGTCACAAAGGATCAAGTCATTACCACCGATCCCAACGTGGGCGGCTTTGGCCAGAAAGATACGGAGATTGTGCTTCAAAGTGCCAATCGGATCCGTGGCTTGTTAGCTTTCTTTGGGGCAGTGGTCATTGCTCAAGTCTTCTTAGTGCTCAAGAAGAAACAAATCGAGAAAGTGCAACTAGCAGAAATGAATTTCTAGACCGTCTCCGGTTAGGACTGGTTTGAAAAAAGCGGGGTATTGGGGAAACCAAATGCCCCGCTTTTGTTTTAAGTGACCTCAGCTATCGGTTGCGGGATCTTGTCCCTGTATTCACCTTGTATTCAAAACAGGATGTTGCTCCTGTGTTCAAACATCAAAGACCTTAAACAAAAAGGCCCAACGATCGGTTTGTTCTTCAATGCGTTTGCTGACGGGTTTACCCGCTCCATGGCCCGCCTTGGTTTCCACCCGAATCAAAATAGGTTGATCGCCGCCTTGGGCCGCTTGTAGGGCGGCGGTGAACTTAAAACTATGGGCCGGCACCACCCGATCGTCATGATCCGCAGTGGTGACTAACGTGGCGGGATACTCCACCCCCGCCTTGATGTTGTGCAAAGGGGAATAGGCGTAGAGTACGGGAAAATCCTCGGGATTATCGGCGCTACCATACTCACTGCACCAGGCCCAGCCAATGGTGAACTGATGGAACCGCAACATATCCATCACCCCCACGGCGGGTAAAGCAGCCCCAAATAATTCCGGGCGCTGCGTTAAACAAGCCCCCACCAGCAAGCCCCCATTACTCCCCCCCGCGATCGCTAAGCGACGGGACTGGGTATACCCTTGGGCGATGAGCCACTCCGCCGCACTAATAAAATCATCAAAGACATTCTGTTTCTGGTGTTTCATCCCCGCCTGATGCGAGGCCTCGCCATACTCGCCGCCGCCTCGCAACACCGCCTGGGCATAAACCCCACCGCGCTCTAGCCAAGCCAGCAAACTGGGAGAAAAACTGGGGGTTAGGGAAATATTAAATCCCCCGTAGGCATAGAGATAGGTTGGGTTCTCACCGTTGAGTTGCAGTCCTTTGCGATAGGTCAGAAACAGGGGGATCTGGGTGCCATCTTTGCTGGTGCAGAAGACCTGCTGAGTGTCATAGGCGGCAGGGTCAAAGTCAACCTGGGGTTGGCGGAACAGGGTACTCTCCCCAGTGGTTAAGTCGTAACGGTAAATGGTGGTGGGGGTGGTAAAACTGGTGAAGCTGTAGAAGGTTTCCCTATCCTCCCGTTTACCGCCAAAGCCCTCCACAGAGCCAATGCCCGGTAGCTCTACCGTTCCCAAGGGCTGTCCGGTTAAAGTCCAGCGCTTGACTTGAGAAGCCGCATCCTTGAGGTAACCCGTAATCCATTGCTGATGGACGAGATGGGCAAATTCCAGGGTTTCTTCTGCTTCGGGAATGACTTCCTGCCAGGGTAAATCTTCGAGGGCCGTACCGCTGCTGACCTGGGCCAGATCGATCGCTACGACTCTGCCTTTGGGGGCGTTCCAGTCTGTCCAGAACCAGAAAGTGGAGCCCTCACTCTCCAGAAAATGAAACCCGGCGGCAAAGGTGGCAATCAATTCCTGTACCTTGCCCTCCGGTTGTCGCAGATCTTGATAAAAAATGAGGTTGCGGGAGTCCGTTCCCAGCCACACGGAGATGATTAAATACTGTCCATCTTCGCTAACGCTACTGCCAAAGCCCCATTCCTTTTGATCGGGACGATCGTAAATAAGCTGATCCTGGCTTTGATCTGTGCCGAGGCGATGATAGTAAAGCTTTTGAAAATAGTTAACTTCCTCTAACGATCGCTGGGGATCGGGTTCAGTGTATCGACCGTAGAAAAAGCCCTGATGATCCGGTGTCCAGGTTGCCCCGGAAAATTTACTCCAGCGCAGACAATCCGGTTGATCCCGCCCGGTGTTGACTTCCCGCACCTGCCAGGTCTGCCAGTCAGATCCCGATTCGGCAAGGGAGTAGGCTAACCATTCTCCATTTTTGCTGACACTCCAATTTCCCAAGGCGATCGTGCCATCCTCCGAAAGGGTATTGGGATCCAGCAGGATCCGGGGGTCTCCATTCAAGCCATCCTGGACATAGAGCACGCTCTGGTTTTGCAAGCCATCATTTTTAAAGTAGAAATAGCGCTTTTCCCCATTTTCTAGGGTGCGCCAGCGGGGGGTACTGTAGCGTTCGTAATTCCACAGGGCCGTTAAGCGATCGTGGATAGCTTGGCGATGGGGGGCATCCGCCAGAAATTGATCCGTTAAGGTATTTTGGGCAGCAATCCAAGCTTGGGTTTCCGATGATGCGGGATCCTCTAGGTTGCGATAGGGATCCGCCACGATCGTGCCATGATAATCGTCCACTCGATCGCTGAGGGAAACGGGAGGGTAGGTAAAGGGTTGTGCCATGATGTTTAGAAATGCGTTCTTGAGAATTTTAGCCAATGCAGCGGCAAGGCAAAAGAACCACCCCGTCAGGCTGCGCCTGCCACCCCTCCAGAGGAGGGGAATGGGGGAAATACAGGGGCAAGGCAAAAGAACCACCCCGTCAGGCTGCGCCTGCCACCCCTCCAGAGGAGG
>JBMTZC010000089.1:0-13454 GCA_049455215.1 Prochlorotrichaceae cyanobacterium | reverse complement strand
CTAGAAGCCTTGCGGTATAGAGGTTACCGCGCCCGCTCTAGCAAACATAACTAGGGGCTGAAACGATTGCCGTATAAACACTTCAGCGCTAAATGATGACAGACCCTAGGGCGATGTCCGACTAGCCTCAATCTCCTGCTCCGGGGGGATAGAGGCTTTTTTACGGCTTTTTTCCTGTTCCGGAAAGGGCAGACCATCTAGACTAAGGAGAACCTATTGAGTCTGATCAGGATTGATAACTGAATCCTTAAGAAAATCTTATTTTTCAATTAAAAAGGGCACCTCAAAAAATTTATTGCGCAGACAAGGGCAACGGTAGATGATTCATCAACAGTTTTATTTAACCGGGATTGTTCAAGGGGTAGGGTTTCGTCCTTTTGTCTATCGCTTAGCTACAGATTTAAATCTGAAAGGGTGGGTGCAAAATTCTTCAGAGGGGGTCACGATCGCAGTAGAGGGGGAAATCGAAACGATCGCTGACTTTTCCCGACGCTTGTGGTTAGAAAAGCCTCCGTTATCGGACTTTAAGCTGGTGGAACAAGTGCTGAAGCCCTGTGCTGATTTTGAGGCATTTGAGATCCGATCCTCTGCGAAAGGTAGTACAAAGCGGGCGCTAGTCCTGCCCGATTTGGCCACTTGCCCAGCTTGCTTAGGGGATGTTTTCGATCCTCAAAATCGCCGCTACCACTATGCTTTTACCAACTGCACCTACTGTGGACCTCGCCATAGCATTTTATTAAACCTTCCCTACGATCGTGGCCACACCACAATGCAGCATTTTCCGATGTGTGCGGACTGCCAGCAGGAGTATGACAATCCCAGGGATCGACGGTTTCATGCTCAACCCAATGCCTGTCCGACCTGTGGGCCACAATTAAGTTTTTCTCGATCCCCTAGCCCCTCATCGTCTTCCCTACCCGGATCCTCAGGGGATCCACTACACCTCACCGTGGCAGCGATCGGTGCGGGGGAAATTGTTGCCATCAAAGGCATTGGGGGCTTTCATTTAGTCTGTGATGCTACGAATGAGCAAGCGGTGCAAACCCTACGGGAGCGTAAAGCACGGCCCCATAAACCCTTTGCCCTCATGGTCAAGGATCTCGCCACCGCCCAGCAATATTGTCAGATCTCCCCAGTGGAAGCCGACCTGCTCTCCGCTCCCCAAGCCCCGATCGTCCTATTGACCCGCCATCTAGAAGAGATGGGGGAGAACTGGAAGAATCCCCATTTGGGAACGATCGCTTCCCCCATTGCCCCCAGTGTTGCACCGGGTAATCCTAACTTGGGGGTGATGTTGCCCTACTCCCCCCTGCATTATCTCTTAATGCAACGCCTAGCTCTGCCGATCGTTGCCACAAGTGGTAACCGCTCCGACGAGCCCATTTGTATTGACAATGACGAAGCACTGCAGCGTTTGGGCAGCATTGCCGATGCCTTTCTGATTCACGATCGTCCCATTGCCCGTCCCCTTGATGATTCCATTGTGCGAGTGGTTGACGGCCAGTTAATGATGATGCGCCGCAGCCGAGGTTATGCCCCTTTGCCTTTAACTGCCCCACAGTGCTTACATCAGTCCTTGAGCCACACTTCTGCCCCAACGATTTTGGCAGTGGGAGGACACCTCAAAAATACGATCGCCTTTACCCGTGATGATCAAGTTTTTCTCAGTCCTCACTTGGGTGATCTGGATAGTGTAGAAACCTTAAATCGTTTTGAAACCACGATCGCTCAAGCATGCCAACTCTATGATCTTCGCCCGCAGATTATTGTCCGGGATGCCCATCCTGACTATGCCTCTAGCCAATTTGCGGAACAGTGGGTTCAGTCCTCCCCACAGGACTCCCCATCCCCAGCGAAATCAGCACCCTCACCCTCACCAACGCCCTCATCAAAAATCGTTTCATTGCAACATCATCAGGCCCATTTCCTCGCCTGTTGGGGAGAACATCCCGTTCTAGAGCCTGCCTTAGGGATTATTTGGGACGGTACCGGTTTGGGGACAGATGGCCAGATCTGGGGGGGAGAATTTTTTGAATTGCGTCCCCCGTCACAGGGGCAGACTAAGCTGCAAATGCGTCGGGTCGCCCATCTGCGTCCTTTTCCTTTACTCGGGGGCGATCGGGCGGCACGGGAACCCCGTCGATCGGCCTTGGGGCTACTCCATAGTGTCTTTGGGGCGCAAATCTGGGACTGGACTCATTTAGCCCCGATCCAAAGTTGCAGCCTCCAGGAGCGCAAAATCTTCGGGAAAATGTTGCAGAATCACCTCAATGTGCCGCTCACCTCTAGCATGGGGCGTTTGTTTGATGGGGTAGCGGCAATATTGGGCCTATTTCAGGAAATTAGTTTTGAAGGCCAGGCGGCGCAGGGGTTGGAATATTTGCTGCCCCGCAATGGAGAGTTTACCGACATCCACCCCGCCTATCCCTTACCGTTGCAACCAACGATCGCTGGGGAACTGATGGAACTGAATTGGCACCCCTTAATTCAAGCGGTATTAACAGACCTAGAGGCAGGACGATCGCTCTCTGAAATTGCCACCGCTTTTCATCAAGCCTTAATCGAAGGAATCCTTACCGTCGCTCACACCCTAGGTCATTCCAATGTTTTTCTGAGTGGGGGCTGTTTCCAAAACCGGCACCTCCTCCAACACACCATTACTCAGTTGCGACGGGCAAACTTTACCCCCCATTGGCCCCAGCAGGTTCCCCCCAATGATGGAGGGATTGCCTTCGGACAAGCGATCGGAGCCTTGTTTGTTCACGAATGAGCAGAATATTGAAGCTCTAGGGGCTGTCATCATTTAGCGCTGAAGTATTTATACGAGAGTCGTTTCAGCCCCTCGTTATGTTTGCTGGAGCGGGCACGGTAACCTTGATGTCGCAAGGCTTCTAGATCTAAATGATGACAGCCCCTAGGACGTTCCTTCCACCTCAGGTTGCCTCGCGGATGCGGTGGGTAAGAGTCCCAAGAAAGGGAGGGGAATTAAGTTACTTAGGTTGGTGATTAACACGAGTACCCAAAGATGGGTAAAGTCCACTTCCGTAACTCCCAGCCATTGGGTCAGTAAAGCGCCGATTTCCCGAGAAACCAGACCAGATAGGTTAAACAGGGACATCAGTAGGGCGAACAAGGTCGCTTCCACGCCGGCCGGACAAATTCGAGCCGCTAAGACCAAAACCGGCATAAAGGCAATTTCACCCGCAACCGTCAAAATTAAGGTATCCCCTAGGCTAAACCAGCGATCGTCTATCCCCAGTTGTCGATTGGCATGGGTGACTAAGATTAAGGTGGTTAGACCCAGTAGCGTAGAAATGACGATCGTCCAGCCCAAAATGGGACGAAAGGGAACGGCCTTAAAAAACCGTTGAAAACTCCAAATTCCCACTAAACCGGCAATACTGCTGACGAGACGAACCCGTCCCAAGAACTCCGGCGAAAAGCCTAGATCATTCGTCGTGAAATAGAAAAAAGCTGATTCAGCGGAAGGGGTGGACTGCCAGATACAAATAAACATGGCGGGCATCCAAATTTGCTTCTGACGCAAGGCCCCCCACAGGGCAACGGTTTGATCTTTGAGACCCTGCCAGTTTTTGCGATCGGAGGGTTCTTCGTTAATTAAGCCCGCAGCCCAGGACACTAAGAGGGGAAAAGAGGCGGTAATTAAAAAGATCGCTTGGGTGCCAAACCGTTCCAGCAAAAAGCCACTTAAATAGGCAGTCAGCAATCCCCCGATCGCCAGGGTGCTCCAACAGAGAGACTGTAGGGAACCGGCCCCGCTTTGGGTCTCTTGTCGGGCCCGCTCCGCCACAATGGAATCGGCAATCACATCCGCCACTGCGATCGCCAGGGAAGTCAAAACGATCGCCAGGGTTGCAAACCATTTTTCCTGGGGCAGGTGTAATGCCTTCAAACTACCCAAAAACACCCAAGCACCAGAGCCTAAGAGACCCGAAAGGATTAAATATGGACGACGGCGATACCCCCCAATGGGAAAACCATCGGACAAAAAGCCAAACAGAGGCTTCAGGGTCCAGGGCAAAATTCCCAGTCCGGTTAATGCAGCGGTTTCTGCCGGACTGAGCCCCAAATCATCCTTGAGAAAAAAGGTCACCGCCAGGCGGGATAGTCCTAAAATCCCTTGGACAAAGTACACCAGCAGAATGGCAATCAATTCTGGAGTGGGCTCGTGGTCAAAGAGTAAATAGGTCTTGAGCCAAGCTTTCCAACGGGGTACAGACTCCGATACCACTAGGATTTCGGAAGGAGAAGAGGTCATAGGGGTTCAGGAAACACAATGCACAGGGCGATTGCCAGACAGGAGCCATATTGGGACTGTTGCGGGCAACCCTGTCCCTAGTGTAAACTTTTGTGAAGAAGATGGGCAAAAACCACTGAACTTTCCAAGGCTACTTCCCCTGACCCTGAAGCGTTTCAGGGAAAAAGCTGAACCCATCCTTCCCTGCATCCTTGAATTGCTCTCCATCGCCTCAATTGGTTGGCTGCCGCTCATTCCTGCTCCCAAGATGAGATCTCTGAGCCTGAGGGCTGAAAGTAGCATCCATTACAAAACAGCCAGAACAGTTCTGTTAGCTTAAGACTACAACTGGAATGACGCACTCCTTTTTTAGGGTTGAGTACTTTGTGAATTCTGTCACTGTTCAAATTATTGAAGCCAACCCCCATCTTCGATCGCTTTTGGGTTGGCATTTGCAGCAAATTGGCTACGGGGTCTGTCAGTCTGCCAACTTGATGCAAGGGCAAAGTCTGTTTGAGAAACGACAGCCAGACTTAGTCATTTTAGATGGCGATCTGGGAGAGGGGAAAGGACTAGAATTTTGTCGATGGTTACGGCGACAATCTCAAGTCATGATTTTGATTCTCTCAAACCGCAATTTAGAGTGCGATATTGTCGAAGGGCTCAAGGCCGGAGCCGATGACTATCTCTGTCGTCCTTTTGGAATGCAAGAATTTTTGGCGCGAATCAATGCCTTAACTCGCCGAATTCGGGCTCCTATTCCCCCTGCCTATTTAGACTATGGTGATTTGCGCGTGGACTTAGTGCAACGCCGTGTTCGTCTTAAAGGGGAGAGTATTGACCTCACACCTCAAGAATTTAGTTTGCTTTATGTCTTAGCACAGGCCAGTGGGTTACCCCTGTCTCGCTTAGAGCTACTGCAGCGAGCTTGGCCCGATGAAATTGATAATCCCCGGACGGTAGATACTCATATTTTGTCTTTGCGGAAGAAATTGGAAGTTGATCCTCGACAGCCCAATTTAATTCAAACTGTGCGGAACGTAGGCTATCGGTTTAACCCTGATGTGATGTACCAGCCCCGCTCCACAGAAGGGGAAGGGGAAGATCTCCAGAGCAAAGTAGCCGTATCTACTGTGACCGAAGTTTCGTCCCTTGCGGTAGCTACTTTAAGTCGCAATGGTAATAGTGCAAGCGCTGTGAGTCTTGCGGCTCGATCCGCTGGATCTTTATCTGCAACACGATAATTTGTAGTGCTCACTTCCGTGAGCACAAGGCTAACGGAGAGTATTACTCAAAGACTCCAGGGATGTTGGCGATGAAAGCGATCGGATCCAGCGATCGAGGCATTCATTCACCTGCTGGGGAGCTTCATCATGGGGACAATGTCCGGCGGGAATTAAGAATTCTGTGCAGTTGGGGTAATGTTCCTTGAAACGTTGACTTCGTTCCTTCACCTTCATCCAGGGATCTGCTTCTCCCCAAATTAAAAGGAGCGGACAGGTTAATTCTTCAAGCAGTTCGTCCACTTTTGCGCCTTGGGGAGTTCGGAAAACAGAGCTAAACACGTCAAAAGCACCGGGATCGAAGGCGGGCCGTAAAATATCTTCTACGAGTTCGTCCGTAACCGTACTGGCATCGGCATAGACTTTTTCGAGGGTTTTGCGCACAGTAGAGCGGCGACGCAAATTCCAGAAGACCAAGCGGGTAATCCAGGGATGGGAGACAATCCGACGGGTTAAGGTTTTCCAGAATTTTTCCAGAGCCGAGGGTTCTGGGGGCGGTTCGCTGGGGGTAAAGGACCCGGCGCTGTTAATGAGCACAACGCCCTGAGCCACTCCCGCTACCTGAGCAGCCGCACAGAGGCAAGCATAAGCGCCCAGGGAATTTCCCACTAGGATGGCGGGCCGTCCAATTTTCTCCCGCACAAAGTCTGCTAACTGATCTCGCCACAGCGTACCGCTATAGTCCCAGTTGGGTTTAGACGATCGTCCAAACCCCAGTAAATCGATCGCCCAGACCTCGTAGTATTGCTGTAGGTCGGCAATATTCTTTTTCCAGTGATCCGTAGAGGCACCAAATCCATGCACCAGGAGCAAAGGGGGACGATCGGCGGAAGTTTTGTCCGTTCGCAAATCAGCCTGAACATAGTGAATGCTTTGCTCTCGCCATTGCCAGTATTGAGAGGGCCAGTAGGGAGAAGACGCTAAGGGATAGGGAGCCATAATCAAGATCTCAGGGTTACTGAACGCTCAACAGTTCCTGGGCGCGAGGTTTGTAGAGGAGATGAAAGAGCATTTCAATATATCTTAACAAATCTTCACGATTTTCTTGGGAAGCGTAATTCCAAAAACCATAGATTTTCGCTAAGGATAACAATCGAGTGGAGTGGATCTTCCAGGTATAGGTGCTGCAAACCCGCTCGATGCCAGCCTGAGAAATCCGTTGCCATACGGCAGGATCGCGGTCGCAGGCTTGAACAAAATTGAGAATTTTAGCGGCCATTTCCGATAGTTGGGTAGGGTTGATATAAAAGCCGTTGTGGCCATCCTGAATAATTTCTAAGGGCCCCCCAAACCGGGTTGCAAAGGTGGGCACCCCGGACACCATCGCTTCTAGCACTGTTAAGCCAAAGGCTTCAAAGAGGGCAGGTTGCACAAATAGTCCCTGACGATCGGCAATAACTCGATAAATTTCCCCGGAATCCACCTTCGGTAAACGAATACCCAACCACCGCATTTTGCCCTGAAGTTGATAGGTGTCAATAATCTGGTAGAGTTTTTCAATTTCAGCAATTTCTTCCCGATCGCTGGAATCTTCGACGCTTAATTTTCCTGCCATGAGGATTAAATTACAGTGTTCTTGCAGCTCAGGACTTTGGCCAAAACATTCGGCTAACCCTGTGAGATTTTTAACACGATCGAGCCGAGCCATGGAAAAAATGGGACGTTTGCCCGGATCCTCTAGTTTTCCCAGAATTTGTTGAGGATCTTCCTGCTCAAATAAAAGATAGGCCAGCCGATCGCGATCGGGGAAGGGACGATCGTCCTGATTGTAGTAGGGGAAATAGATACTTTCATTCACCCCAGGGGGAACCACATTAAACTTGGGGCTAAAGAGTTCAACCCCATGGAGCACATGGTATAGATTCGGCAAGGAAAAGGTTTGATAGGACTCGTACTGTCCAATGCTATCCGTTGTGCCAACGATCTCTTGATGGGTACTGCTAATAATGAAATGAGCAGCATTCATGGCAATCAGATCTGCGGTGAATTGCAAAGAGAAGTGGTAATCTTTCTCTAAGTCTGTCCAATACAAATCACTAAATAAATACTTCGATTTTTCCAAAGCATGGGCAATATTACATTGGGTCACTTTTAAGCGGCGGGATAGTAAAAAGGCCACTAAATTACCATCACTATAGTTCCCAATAATTAAGTCAGGTAAGCCTTTAAATTCTGCAGATAATTCTCGCTCTGCATCGATCGCAAAGGTTTCTAAATAGGGCCAAATCCGAAAGCGGGAAATCCATGCCTGGGTGCCCCCGGGCTGGAGATCTCGAAAGGGAACCCGCAAAATCCAGGCATTGGCAGTGCCCCAAACCTTTTCTAAGCGTTGATTACACTGGGTGCCATCCGCTTCGGGAATTAAGCGGGTGAGAATTAACACCTTGGGTTGAACCCCCAACACATCCAGCCCCGTGAGGTGGGCCTCCGCCTGCATTTCCCGTTCCAAGCTCCGGGCCTGATCCAATACGTAGACCACTTGACCGCCGGTATCCGGGCGACCTAACACACCTTCCTGGGCAAACCAGCCATGGATGGACACCAAGGCGATTTTGAAAATCATGGGAATCCGCGAAAGAAACGCTTCCAAGGCTTCGTCATCGGGGGAATCAATTAATTCATCGAGCATGGCCAGGGTTTCCCGCACTCGACCGGCAGTATTGCCCCACCCCGGCTCAAAGCCCAGATCCTGCAATTCAAACCGGAAGCGATCGTAGGGATCCGTCGGGGGTAAGTTGCCAACCAATTCCAAGGCCTGTTTCACCTGATCCGAGAGTTCTTGTACATCTCGGATTCGTTGATTAATCAGCAGTTGCATGCCCTCATGACTGTGCAATTGCAAAAAACGATAGAGACAGTTGAGCCAGTCCCGAGCATCCTGAAAGAGCTTACTGGAAAGATAACGATTGAGGAACTGAACGCCTTTACCAATATTTTTAGGATCACGAATGATGGGGGAGTAATCGTAGAAGGGTTTAAAATCTAAACTTAAAATGCTCCCCTCTTCAGGATGATACCGATCCACAAAGCGATCGCGGATGTTGAGGATTTCCTGAGCCGATATTTGCTCGAAGCTCAGATCAGGAAGAATTAAAAATGCAATTTGATGGGCTATTTTGGGACGAATAATCCAGCAGAGATTTTCTTGGCAAATGATGATCTCTTGGGTTTGATCGATAAATCGTTTAACCTGTGATTTCGTTCGGAATTCTTCAGTTTTATTATATCGATCGCAATAGGCTGTAAATGCTCCTAAGATGTCATTTCGGAGTAAATAATACTGGTCTTGGTTTTGAAGCTCACTGATAAACTGTTTCAGGTCATTACGCTCAGAGCTATTGATAATGGTAGAGAGAACAAGAGACATAGATAATACCGAATCAAGATCAAGGTGAAGCTAGAGCTGTTATCAATTGGCGCTAAGATGTAGATACAGAAGGACTTTGGCCCCTTATAGTTTGTTGAAAAGGGGCACGGAAACCCTAGGGGTGCAATGCGTTCAGATTGAATTAATGACGCGCCATCATCGGCCTTTAGACTGCAGATTTTGAGGACTGAAGCCCTAACTACAAGCCGATTGATCTGGGAATTTACATGAATAACAGCTTACAAGCCTTCTCTTCCCAATATATCATTTTCTGAAAAGTTAGATTTTCATGCCGTCGGCACTGGTCTTCTAACGGAGGAGAGACAAATCCTCACGTTGTCAGCAATTCCAGCATGGAGAGTGAGGGCTCAGAATAGCCCATTACTATTGCTGAAGTCATATCTTTATCGATCGCTACCATGCCTCTTTACAGTTAGGATAGCTTCATCGTTACTGTTTGGGGCACTCCCCCGTATCTTTTGACACTAATGTTCCGTCCTGAAGGTATCACCAATGCTTAGACTGCTTCGCGATCGTTTGAGTCTTTTCAATAGGGGACTCGGTCTGGCACTGTTGGGCTCACTTTGCGTATCGGTTCCGGCACTAGCCCAAGGGCGATCGTTTCAAGATTGGTGTCAGGAACGGGATCGGTTGTCGGAGGCGCAGCAACTCACGGTGAATGCCCTACTAGCTCAGGCTGGGACTACGGATTGTGCCCAAGCGAGTCAGATCTTGGAGAATTATCCTGGAGTGTTGGTGCTGATTAACCAGGGGTTAACAGATATTACGCCCCTCAGCAGTTTGCCGAACCTCAAGGGTTTGGATTTAAGTTTCAATCAGGTGCGGGATCTGCGGCCGTTACAGGGGTTAACGCAACTGCAATTTTTGCTCCTGGCTGGGAATCAGGTCACGGATGTCTCCCCCTTGGCTGGGATGACTCAAATGGGTTATTTGGTGCTGGATAATAACCGGATTGAGACTTTGAGTCCCCTGGCGACGATGACCAACCTGAATAGTTTGCAGGCGATGGCCAATCCTCTTCGCCAGAAGGTTTGTCCAGTGGAACCCACCACCACTTGCATTTTCTCGGATGATGGAGCCGATCGCTTTGCGGCGGGGGAAGATCTGTTTGACCAGGGGCAGTTTCAAGCAGCGTTTACTGCGTTTCAGGACGCTCTGCAGATTTACCAGGATGGACAGGATCAGCAACGGATAGGAGATGCGCTGCAACGGATGGCGGATTCCGCGTTGAACCTGGGACAGTTTGCCCGCTCCCTGTCTCTGTCGGAGCAAGCCTTGGCACTACGGCAACAACTCCAGGATTTACCTGGTGTAGGTCTGAGTTTAATTCGCCTCGGGGAAGCCTACGATCGCTTAGGACAGTACGATCAAGCAGAGGATTATTTAGAACAAGCCCTAGCAAACTTGGCGGAACAGGATCGTTCCGGTGGCATTCCCCTGGACGGGGGGTTATATAAGTTACCGCTGGATCAAGCGGTGCTCTACAACCAACTAGCAGTGTTGCAAAACAAAAAAGGAGACTCGGAAGCGGCCCGCCGCTCCATCCAAAAATCCCTGGAACTCTACCAAATCATTCCCGATGAGTACCCGGCTAAGCGGGGGGGAGAGCGACGCAGTTTAGATACCCAAGGGGTCACCTACACCCGACTCGGGTTAATGCAACAGGGGATTGCGTCCCTAGAGCAGTCTCTGGAACTCTCCCGATCGCTTCAGGACTTATCAGGGGAAGCCACGGCCCTCAGTCATTTGGGGGATGCTTACCGCGCCCAGAACGATCGCCCTCAAGCCTTGGAATTTTACCGGCAAGCCCTCGCCATTTACGATCGCACGGGGAACCAGCCCGGAGCCGGGTTAACCTGGCACAACCTGGGGGATACTCTGGTGGAATTGCAGCGCTGGTCTGAGGCAACGGAAGCCCTGCTCAAGGCTGTGGAAATTTGGGAGACCCTACGACCAGGTTTAACGGATGAAAGTAAAGTTGCCCTCTTTGAAACCCAGAGTGTCACCTACGAGCGTCTGCAGGAAGCCTTAGTGGAGCAGAATAAAATTGAAGCAGCCTTAGAAGTGTCGGAACAGGGCCGGGCTCGGGCCTTTGTGGAACTGTTGGCCAATCGTTTGGGGGGACAAACCAGTAAGCAGTTCCAACAGCTTGCGCCCCCCCGCATCGAAGAGATTCGCCGTCTTGCGCAAGAACAACAGGCAACCTTAGTGGAATATTCAATCCTCTCTAGCTCCAAGGGAGACGATCGTCTTTTGATTTGGGTGATTCAACCTAATGGCGTGGTGAACCTACGCACCACAGCCCTCTCGGCAGAGCAAAGTTCTCCAGGGGAAAACGGTGGGGATAGCCCCAGTCGAGGCTTTCGGATCACGAAGCCCGTGGAAACCCTAGTGGTGGCCACCCGCGAACAAACGACCCAGGGGGTAACGGCCTTTGCGCCCCAGGGGAATCTGAGTCTTTCCGAGCAGGTACGGCGGCAACAGTTAGAAGCCAATTACCAGCACAGTGCGGATCTCTTGATTGCTCCCATTGCCGACCTGCTGCCCCAGGAAACCGGAGCGCGATTAATTTTAGTGCCTCACCGCAGTCTCTTTCTCATTCCCTTTGCCGCCCTACCCACTGCTTCCGGCAAACGCCTAATTGAGGAGTACACCATCAGTGTGGTGCCGGCCCTGCAGGTTTTGCAACTCCAGCAGGGTAATTCGCGATCGGCTCAGTTTGCCCCCCGTCGTCCCCTCATTGTGGGCAACCCCACCATGCCCGCCCTACCGCCGGAACTAGGCTCAGTCCCCGTGCCTCTGTCTCCCCTGCCCGGAGCGGGAACAGAAGCCAAAACGATCGCTGAGATCCTGAAGACCACGCCCTGGATTGAAGATGAGGCCCTAGAAAGTACGATTGTGAAAGAAATGCCCCAAGCAGATCTGATTCACCTCGCTACCCACGGGCTCATTGATGAACTCCAGTACCTCGATATGGTAGTTCCTGGGGCGATCGCTCTGGCACCAGAAGTAGAGTATCAAGGGGACTTTACGGCCCCCGATGGACTCTTAACGGCCAATGAAATTCTTGACTTAGACCTCCAGGCGGATCTGGTGATCCTGAGTGCCTGCAACACCGGCAAAGGGAACATCACCGGGGATGGGGTCATTGGTCTATCCCGATCCTTTATGGCGGCGGGTGTTCCCAGTATTATTGTCTCCCTCTGGGCCGTCCCCGATGCGCCCACTGCTGATTTAATGGTGGCGTTTTATAACGCGCTACAACAAACCCCCGATAAGGCAGCGGCTCTGCGCGAAGCAATGCTCAGTACCATGAAAATCTATGACGATCCCACGGACTGGGCAGCTTTTGTGTTGATGGGGAACACATTTTAGGGAACCTCCGCAATGCTGCAACTTAAGTGCCAAGATCCCCGGTTTCTCGTAGAACGAAGTCCAATCTCTTGATGCTATTCCCCAGAAACCGGGGATCTGAGAATAGTTGCACATCGCGTGAGGATTATTCAGAAGATTCAGAAATCTCCTGGCTAAAGGCTTGAATCACCTCCCAATATCGATCGCCCAGGATGGCTTGTAGGTCATTGTGCCCAGCACCCTCAACCACTTCTAAGTGTTTAGAAGTGGTCGTAGCGGCCTCATACAACGCTTCACCATGCCAGAAGGGGACTGTGGTGTCCTCCGTGCCATGGATAATCAAGAGGGGCACATCCACTTGGGGAATTTTCGCGAGATTAAGGAACTTGTCGATGGGGAGCAGGGGAATCCGCGTGACCACGCGGTAAATGCTGACAAAGGTGGCTTCTAAAATCAGACCTCCCACGGGCTGTCGGGACACTAAGTCCACGGATGGCCCACCCCCTAAAGAGCGTCCATACACCAAAATTTGCTCGGTCGGAATATCCTCGACGATCGTTAAATACT
Organism: Prochlorotrichaceae cyanobacterium; assembly: GCA_049455215.1. GTDB lineage: Bacteria > Cyanobacteriota > Cyanobacteriia > Prochlorotrichales > Prochlorotrichaceae > JBEAPM01. The sequence continues at coordinate 604 of JBMTZC010000089.1, read as the reverse complement.
GATAGGCGGCATCAATAGCCTCATAAACCCCACGCTCTGAGGGCTTCCCCTCACTTTGACCATAACCAGGATAATCGTAAGCTAAAACCCCGTACCCCCGGTCTTGAAAACCCGCTAAGGTGTTTTGCAGGGCAAATAAATCCTCGGCATTGCCGTGGCTATAGAGAATAGTTTGAGCCTGATCCGTTTCCGCAGGCCAGTAGAGGACAGAAATCGTAGTGCCGGAGGCAGTTTCCAAGGTCAGTCCGCCACTGAGTACCGGCAACGATCGCTCTGGGGGTAAATAAATTTGTCGATCGCTGATCAGGAGGGCATAGGCAAAAAGCGTGCCATAGGCCACTAGACCAATACGCAACGCTAACCACAGCGATCGAGGAATAGAGGCGATCCCAAAAACCATACCGTAGACTTTCCCTAGTTCAACTACCAATGTCAGGCGGCAGAGTGCGCCGCAGAGCGCCCCACTCTGTCATTGAATTTTTCTGCTTTCAGTGGCTTAGAGCGCGTCATCAGTTAATTCTAGAAGCCTTGCGACATCAAGGTTACTGTGCCCGCTCCAGCAAACATAACTAGGGGCTGAAACGACTGCCGTATAAACACTTCA
>JBMTZC010000088.1:0-13533 GCA_049455215.1 Prochlorotrichaceae cyanobacterium | reverse complement strand
TATTCTTAACTGTGAGGGATTAAGCTGTGTTTGACAGATTATGTTTCTGAGATATTCACTAACGATCGTTTGCGAAAATAGCTGGGTAGAAAAATTAACGTTAATGGTTAAAGATTTATCAAATTTATTTTGCCATTCCTTGATTTGTTGACAAGACTCCTTCAAGACAAAACGATCGAGATCTAGAATTAAACCTGTATCTTCAGCAATTTTTAGAAATTGATCAGGGAAAACCAGACCGTTTTGGGGATGTAACCAACGTACTAAGGCTTCAAAACCAACAATTTTACGGTTCGATAAAGCAATAATCGGTTGATAGTAAACGACAAATTGGGACTGAACCAAGGCTCGTCTTAACTCCGTTTCAGTCTGGAGATTTCGTAACGCGATCGAATGCATTTTTCGCTCAAAAACTTCATACCGTCCCTTTCCTTTTTCCTTCGCCTTATAGAGGGCAAGGTCAGCATTACGGAGTAAGTGATCCGGTTGTTGATTCTCTTGATTCCCAATAACAATCCCGATCGAAACATCAATAACAATTTCATAGGTATCCAGATGAAAAGAGAGTTTCATTTGCTCCTGTAGATCTTGAGCAATTTCAATTGCATCATCCGGTTGATTAATTTCTTCCAGCAAAATCACGAATTCATCACCGCCAAAGCGAGAAATGGTATCCCCTAGTCTGAGTGCAGATTCTAAACGTCTAGAAATAGAAATCAAGAGTTGATCCCCAATCATGTGACCTAAGGAATCATTGACCAGCTTAAAACGATCGCAATCTAAAAAGAGAATGGCAAAAAGATAATGGGGGTTTTGCTGCGATCGTTTCACCACTTGCTTCAACCGATCCATCAGCCAGGCACGATTCGGCAATTCCGTGAGGGAATCATGCAAAGCCATGTACAATAATTCCTCTTGAATTCGTTGCCGTTTGACAATTTCTTGTTCTAGCTGGGCTGTACGCTGAATGACCCGTTTTTCTAGCTCCGCATTGAGTCGCTCTACTTCTGCTTTCGCGGCTTGCAGTTGTAGTTGATTATTGACTCGGGCTAAAACTTCCTGAAACTGAAACGGCTTTGTAATATAATCTACTCCTCCCACGGAAAATGCAGTGACTTTATCAACAACCTCATCTAAAGCACTGAGAAAAATGATAGGAATATGATTGGTCTCAGGGTCAGCCTTCAGCACTCGACACACTTCATATCCATCCATCTCTGGCATTTTAATATCCAGTAAAATAATATCCGGAGTTGCATTACGAACAACCCTGAGGGCCATGCTGCCACTGGTGACCGCCCGCACCTCATAGCCCTCCTGTTTTAGGGTTTTAGACAGAACCTTCAGGTTTTCTGGAATGTCATCAACAATCAGGATTATTCCTTTGTTAGAGGCTGAGGTGTCATTCATGGTTTACCCTTCAACTTGGGTTAAATTAATCATTTGATCGAAACTAAAGTTCTCCACCATACGCCGCAATGCATTGGCAAGGTCACGATTATCGAGGGGAATCTCTTGAATCAGTTCTAATAAAGCGTCAGAATCTGCTTGACTGGCAGCCTGATACAAGGCTTGAATCCAATCCGAGGGCATGTTGTGTAGATCGGTGGGACTTAAAAGCGCCGAGGCGCTAGCGGGGGAGGCCGAGAGCGCTGGTGTCATTTCTTCATAGATGTAGCGAATACCAAGATGTTGAGAAATTTTTTCTAATAATACCGCTTCCCGGAAAGGTTTACCGAGAAAATCATCACAGCCTGCAGATAAAATCACGGAACGATCGTCACTAAAGGCACTCGCCGTCAGCGCAATAATAATGGTCGCCTGACCCTTGAGATGTTGCTTAATATACTGGGTCGCATCATAACCACTCATTACCGGCATCCGCATATCCATTAAAATGAGGTGAGGAGACCAACTTTCCCAGAGTTCAATCGCACTTTGACCATCAGGAACTTCTTTTACCTCAAACCCTAATGGTTTCAGTAGTTTGACTAATAAATGACGACTTTCGATCCGATCTTCTGCAATTAAAATACGATAGTTCTGATCGGAATCAACTTTAAGAACTCGTTTGGGCGGCGTAGTAACCGGGGTTTCCTCTGCCTGAGCTAAAGTGATGGGTAAATGAAAGGTGACGGTTGTTCCTTGATTCAAATGACTAGAAATTTTAATATCCCCTCCCATTAAATCAATAAACTTACGGGTAATGGCTAATCCCAAACCAGTCCCTTCCACAAAATTTTGGGTTGCCTGGGTTTGTACAAAGGGTTCAAAGATATTCTCTAAGTCTTCTGGAGCAATACCAATGCCAGTATCTTCAACTTCAAACTTGATAAGACTTTGAGTTGAGTTAGAATTTTGACCAGCGGTATCATCATGAGTGGCATCCCAATACGACACACTATCACATTTAAGATCAAGCTGAGTAACATAGAATGCGCGTAAAGTGACACCACCATGGTGGGTAAACTTAATAGAATTTGAGATGAGGTTAATTAAAATTTGCCGCAGTTTGTTTGCGTCTGCACAGACATATTGCGGTAAATTAGGGGATAAATCAAAAATTAGCTCTAGATTTTTATGGCTAGCTTTAACCCCTAACATTTTCTCTAGAGTATTGAGTAAACTATGGAGATCAAAATTTCCTGACTGTAGAGTAATTCTACCGGCATCAATTTTAGATAAATCTAAAATGTCATTGATCAGTGCCAGTAAGTGCTCACCACTACGACTAATAATATCTAGATTTTCTTGCTGATCAGGACTCAAGTTCGAGTCTCGCATCATGATCTGAGTGAAGCCTAAAATGGCATTCAATGGCGTGCGTAATTCGTGACTCATATTAGATAAGAATTCACTTTTACTCTGATTAGCACGATCGGCAGCATCTTTTGCTAATTCTAATTCTTCAGTCCTCAGTTTGACCTTAGTTTCTAAGGTTTTAGAGTAACTGGTCAGTTGATTATACAATTGAGCATTTTCTAAAGAGATAGCGGCTTGGGTGGTAATAATCTGTAAGGTTTTTAAGCGATCGTCCGTAAAAATGCCTTTCAGAGTGTTATTTTCCAAATACAGTAATCCTAACAATTGACTCTGATGGGTGAGGGGTAAGCAGAGCACAGACTGTGGTTGGTTATTTCTCAGATAAGGATCATTTAAGAAATGATAATTGAGGGTTTCCTGATCTAATACAAAGGGCTTTCGTGTACGAGAAACATAGTTAAGAACGGTACGGGGTAACTGCTCAGCCGTTAGCTGCAGAATATCTCGATCGTTTTCGTCTAGGCTAACGGGACAATCTACGACAACAGCTTGATTGTGAATTTTCCCTGAAGCTTTAATCCTCCACCGTTGTTGATCTTCAACTAATAAGTAGGCTACTTCTGCCCCTGAATTTTCGATCACGACTCTCATGATTTTTTCCAGAAGGTTTTCGAGATTCATCTCAGAGGCTAAGGTATGGGAAACCTGTAGCACACTTTCTAAATCTAAACCAACATTGCGAGTACTAATGGATTCACTACTGCTGCTGTCTTGAATGGACTTTACCGATCGCTCTGATCTTGGGGTGGATAATTCAGTCAATAAGCTGCCATATTTTTCCGCCAATGCTTGGACTTTTCCAGTTGCCCCCCACAGTTGATATTGATAATAGGCCTTACTGAGATGAATGCCCGCAAACTCTACTTTATTGAGTTTTAACCAAAATAAACCGGTGAGTTCATTCGCTAACGCCTGTTGAGGTAGAATCTGATACACTTGTGCCGTAGCGATCGCTTGATCATACAAATCCATAGCGATCGTTTTTTCCCCTTGCAGTTGAGCAATTTCAGCCTGCAGTAATAAATAGTGACATCTAAAATTTTCAGGACAATAATTTTGCCATAGTGCTAACTTTTGCAGTGCCTCTTCGATGACCTCAAGAAAATCCTGTTGTTCTTGAGACGAAGCAGAGGGATAGGCTGCAATTAAGGCTAAAGGATAATAAACATAGTATTGACTAACGGGGAACATAATAATGTTCGGGGATAGCTCTTGAGCATAGGTTTGGATAACCTCGATCGCTTCCCGATACGCCCCATAAGTATACAAAACCTGACAGTGTAAAATTGCATACCAGGTTAAGCCATTAATAAAATTATGGTCTTGCCAAAAGGTGACCAGTTCTTGAGCTTCAAGAGAGGAGGTTTGTAGACTGCCCCGTGCTTCGGTTTGACCTTGAAGACTTAGGATCACCAATTGTAGGAGTTGTAACACCTTCATCATCTTCAAGTCATTGGTCTGTTGGGTAAATTGCCAATAGTGCTCAGAGGCTTGATAAACCTCATTGAGCTTTTTACCACTGAGAAAGAGAGACCATAGATAAAAGATAGTGGCCCAAACCCCAAAAATTATTTCTCCATTGGCTTGGGATATGGCAATATTTTCATGATAAAAAATAGCATTACTACTAAAAGGTTTAAGATAGTAGTTAATGTAATTACAAAATAGATTTCTGACCTTAGGTAGCATTACCGAATCATCAAATTTCTCTAAAACCTGTAATGCTAAATTACCAAAGTCATATCCTTGCTGAAAATCCTCCTCCTCAACAAGATACATTCCATACAACACATAGCCAAAGCTAGATTCTTTACTATTACCATAGGTCAAGGAAAGGGCAACCAAATTTAAGGCTGTTAAAAGGATCAGGCTAGTCTCACCATTGTAAAAAGCCGCTTCATAAAACTCCATGCACAGCTTCATTTTGACCTGTTGTAGAGGATCCTCCAGAACAGGTAACGTGATCAAATCAGAGACAGCTTGATACTGCGATCGTTTAAGGCGAATAGCTTCAAGCTGTGCCAGAATGGCTTCCTCTTGTTGTTGCGGTTGGGAAGGAAAGTTTAAATGACATTGCTGCATCAGATCTAAGCCAACTTGTAAAACCTCTCGATAATCTTGTCCAACCGTCACCAGTAAATTTTTGAATAAACTAAAGGTTGTAACTTTCTGTTGTAACGACTGGGCTCGCTCAAATAAAATATCAATGGTTTGCCGGGATTGATGGTGATCGCCATTGAGATATTGAACTTCTGCCAGTTCTTGATAAAGTTCTAGACTAAATTCGGGATTCTGTTGCCAATGATCATCGGGAAGACACCTTAAGCTCATTTGAAAATAATCGAGGGCGGCACTAATAGCTGTCGAACATTTTGCTTTACGACCGGCCCTCAAATTCAAGTTCGCTAATGTTTTAAGAAAGCCAGACGATCGTTTAAGTAAAGCCATGCCCTGATTGAGATGACTGACAATATCAAAAAGCTCAGAATCGATGTCAGTATTTTTGTATCGATTATAGAGTAATTTTCCTAGCCTTAAATGAATCGTTTGTTCTTCTCGTTGCTCCAACAGAGAGTAAGCCACCTGTTGAACACGATCGTGAGCAAACTGAAACTGAATTTGCTGAGCTTGAAGAAAATATTCCGGATCAGTAATACCAGAAATTGATTGTGGTCTCAGCTGATAATTTTTAGTCAAAGGAATAATCAAATTCAAGTCTAATAAAATTGAAAAATAACGATAGACATCAGGAAACTTATTGCTATAAAAAAGTGATAACTTTTCCAGGTTAAAAGTACTACCAATACAGGCGGAGACTCTGAGGATACTTTTACTGACCGGATCTAAATTATTGATTTTCTCCACCATTAAATCGACAATATTAGCCATAAATCTAGCATCATCGATCGCTTCAATATCCCATTGCCAAGTTCCTTTCTCTATTTCTGATGAAGAGGGTAAATGAAAAAATAATAAGCCTTTGCGCTGTAATGACTTGAGGAACTCAATAGTAAAAAATGGATTCCCCCCCGTTTTCAGAAAAACGAGATCCCCTAGGGGTTTACAAACCGTAAGATCGAGGGATAGGCTATCGGCAATCAATTGGTTTACTTCGTCACGACTTAAGCCATTGAGATGCAGTTCGACTAAGCTCTGATGCTCTCTGATCTGAGCGATCGTTTTGGATAAGGGATGGAGGCTGTCCACTTCATTATCCCGATAGGTGCCAATGAGTAAGCAAGATTGAATATTCTGATTGTTGACGATCGCTTCTAAGAGGTGAAGAGAAGCAAGATCCGCCCACTGTAAATCATCGAGAAAAATAACCACCGGATGCTCTGGCGTACAAATCACTTCCATGAAATTTTGGAAGAAGAGATTAAAGCGACGTTGAGACTCGATCGCACTCAAGGCTGGAATATCTTTTTGTGGACCAATAATCAGTTCCAGTTTAGGAATAAAGTCAATCAAAACTTGACCATGCTCCCCAAGGGCAGACTGAATGAGATCCCGCCAATGGGCTAAAACATCTTCTGACTCTGTTAATAAATAGGTACACAGTTCATTTAAGGCATGATTCAAAGCACTATAGGGAATATTTTGATTGTATTGATCATACTTCCCTGAAATCAAAATGCCTTGCAGCGCAGTGATGGGTTTATAAAGCTCTCGCACCAGCACAGATTTGCCCACGCCTGAATACCCTGAAATTAAGACTAACTTGGTGATAGGTTCAGTCTCAACCTCTCCTGAAATCACTGAATCAAATGCAGCTAAGATCTGCTGGAGGTCTGACTCTCGTCCATACAGTTGTTGTGAAATATGCAAGTTAGGACTAAAATCCTGTTGAGCCAGAGGAAAGGATGACGGCAAGTGCTTGCCTTGCTTCAGGGTTTGATAGCAGAACTTCAAGTCCCAGCCTAGCCCATAGGCAGATTGATAGCGATTTTCAGCATTTTTTTCTAAAAGCTTATCAATAATTCTCGAAATACTTTGCAGATCTTGCCTTTGTTGTGGATCTTTATTCGCATTGCTCTGCGCCAAATAACTGGGAATGGGAGTACGGGCAATATGATGATGAATCAGTTCCAACACATTTTCAGTCTTAAAGGGTAGGGTGCCGGTTAATAATTCATAGAAAGTAATTCCCAAAGCATAAAAATCACTACGATAATCCACCTGACGGTTCATTCTGCCCGTTTGTTCAGGGGAGATATAGGCAAGTGTCCCTTCCAAAAGATTAGCATTAACAAAAGTCTGAGTCTCTTGTTCTAAAACCGTGGCAATGCCAAAATCGATAATCTTAATTTCTTGAGTTTCTACGTTAAGCAGAATATTACTAGGATTCAGATCCTTGTGAATAATTTTACGCTCATGAATATTGCCAACAATCTCCGTCACTGAAATAGCAATTCTTAAAAAATCAACCAGATCAAAAGTTCCCGCGATATTGAGCTTGGACAAAGAGATGCCCCCAAAATCTTCCAGAACCAGATAGGGACGATCGTCTGTCAATACCACATCATAAACTTGGACAACTCCCGGAATTTTAAGAGTATTGAGAATCTCAAACTCCTGTTGATAGCGATAAATTCTGACGGGATCGGGATAGATCTGCTTGCACATTTTAATGACGATCCCTAAGCGATCGTGCAGGCGATACCCTCGGTACACTAAAGAATTATGACTTTCGTGAATTTGCTCAGTAATTTCGTAACCGGGAAGACTTAGCATAGCTTAGACACAATAGACATCATCACATCATCAACTCAATCTCAAAGCGTTGCCCCAGAGTTACCGCGCCCATCCCACAGAAACCGCTAGGGGGCAAAATTCTTCTGTATCAATATCTTAGTCGCGGGTTAGGCTCGACTCGTGAAGATTACCTAATACATGAGAACTTGGCACTGTCCAGTCATCGAAAGCAAAGCCTGACTAATTTTAACTGGAGCAGCCCGGATCCACTGCATGAGCCCCCCGTATCAATATTGATCTGGATATTCATCTGGATTGATCTGGTTAAGTCTCATTGAGTTAAAAAAGCTAAAGTTTCGGTTCTAGGGTGCCCAGAAACGGTATTGTGGTGAAGATCTTTACCTTCAACTCTAGCTGTGACCCAGCGCGTTTCCCGTTCATCTCCCCTCGTGCTCGCTGTACTTAACGGTAAGGGTGGGGTTGGCAAAACGACCACCGCCATTAACCTCGCCGCCGCTTTTTCGGAGCCCTCGAAGAAGCAACAGCGTGTGGTTTTGGTGGATACTGATCCCCAGGGCTCAGCCCATTGGTGGTATCAACGATCGGAAGTGGATTTTGGGTTTACGGTAGAGCAGGAAACCGATCCCCATCGGTTACAAACCTTTCACCATCGCTCGGATTTTGATGTCGTTGTGGTGGATACTCCCCCTGCTTTGGGGTCAGAGTCTCTGACCGCCGTCATTGCCGCTGCGGACTATCTGGTTTTACCCACTCCCCCGGCCCCGATGGACTTAGCAGCCTTAATTGAAACGGTACGGGAAGCGGTTTTACCCTTAGGGGTGAGTCATCGGGTCGTGTTGACACGGGTCGATGCCCGTAGCCTCAAGGATGCCTTTGAAGCGCAAAATACCTTGATGGAGTTAGGGATCCCTGTGTGTAATGCCTTTGTGCGTTCCTACAAAGCCCATGAGCGTGCTGCACTGGAAGGGGTGTCGATTTTTTTATGGAAAGGTAAAAACGCAGGAGAAGCCCAGGGGGATTACCGCCGGGTGGCTAATGAATTACAGCGGGAATGGAAACGCTCATGACGACTAGACGCACGACTAAGAGTACGGCCAAGAAGAGCTTAGGCAATCTCCTCCGAGAAGAGGTGCAAAAAGACTCTGACCACACCCGGGAACCGGAAGCCCCAGAAGCTGCAGTTCCGGAGAAAGCCCCCACCAAGACCCGATCGTCCCGGAATACCGCTCAACGATCGCAGCCTGAGCCTCAAGTGGCCAGTCCAAGTTCCGAGTCAGACTCCCCTGAGGTAAATACTGAAATGTTGGCAAACTTAGAGCGCTTACAGGCGCAACTCGAACAGGCTCAACAGCAAAATGCCGCTTTAAGCACTGAAAAAGCGAATCTCGAACAACGTTTAGAAACCCTCTCCAAAAATCTCGGTCAGGAAGCCGAGTTGAAGGCCCAAGCCCAGGCTCAAGTGGCCCATCTGCAAGCAGAACTCAACACTGCCCAGAGCCAAGCCCAACCAGCTCCTTCCACCGCCCTGACGGTTTTACCCCGCAGTGCCCACTTTCAGTCCTTGGCCCTACCCCGTGCCTTTTCCCGTCCCATTGTCAATCGCCCGATGCCCTGGGACATTCCCCGGCGGCCCCTCGTCATTACGGGGGCTATCCCCCCGGCCCCCTCAGATCTGTCTGATGAAGATATTGGCTGGTTTGATTAGCGGCTTTGATCAACCGTAGATCTCCAAGGAGCTAAAGCATTGCCGATCGCATTTGAGCATCAATCGGTTCTCTGGACTGAAGTACTAGAAGGCTTAGACCTTCAGCCCGGTGGTTGTTATTTGGATGCAACGGTGGGGGGAGCGGGCCATAGTCTTGGCATTCTCGATCGCTATGGGGATACGCAGGTTTGGGGCCTCGACCAGGATCCCGAAGCCCTCGCCGTTGCCCAGGAGCGCTTAGCCCCCTATGGCGATCGGGTTCACTTTTGGCGGGGTAATTTTCAAGACTTCGATCCCGGGGATCTTCGGTTTCAGGGCATCTTGGCGGATCTGGGGGTCAATTCGGCTCAGTTAGATCAAGGCGATCGCGGCTTTAGCTTTCGTCAGGATGCCCCTCTAGATATGCGTATGAATCCGGAGCAGGACTTAACCGCCGCCACGATCGTGAACCACTGGAGCGAAACGGATCTCGCCAATCTCTTTTATGAATACGGTGAAGAACGGTTTTCGCGGCGCATTGCCCGCCAGATTGTGCAGCAGCGCCCCCTCCAGAGAACCTGGGAACTCGCGGATCTAATTCGACGATCGGTACCCAATGCCTACCGCAATGGCCGCATTCATCCCGCAACCCGAGTGTTTCAATCTCTGCGCATCGCCGTCAATGGTGAACTTACCGCCCTCGATCGCTTTTTAAGCCTTGCCCCCCAATGGTTAGCGCCAGGGGGTCGCTTGGTGATCATTAGCTTTCACAGCTTAGAAGATCGTCGAGTCAAATACGCCTTTCGTGAATGCCCCCACCTGCAGGTCATCACCAAAAAACCGATCGTCCCCAGCGCTGCAGAAATTGAGAGCAACAAACGATCGCGCTCTGCTAAACTGCGCATTGCACAACAGATTTCACCCTAGTGGGAATTCAAACCCCAGAACTACCGCACCGGAGTTTAAGCCAATCCCGCTGGAAACCCGTTTCCCAATCGGGATCAGATCTAGGTAAAATTATCATCTCTGGATGCTTTCAATGCGAACTGCAGGGCCCCAGAGAATATAGAATGGGCCGCTTTTGGAGGAATACTTAAATTGGACATAGAATTTGAAGAGATGGATCTGCCCACAGTGGTGGTAAAGGATGACGCAGGCCGATCGCTCTCCTGCTATATCGAGCATTCCCTACAATTAAAGGAAGCGTCCTATGTGGTCTTAATGCCTGTAGAGACACCGGTCTATCTCTTTGCCTTCGATGATGAGGACAGTGAAGATCCCTCAATTATTGAAGCGGATGATGACATTGCCGCCCTCTACCCCATCGCCAAAGCGGTTCTAGAAGAACAAAATATGGCCCTGCATTGGAGTGCCTTTATCCTAACGGTGTCTGGGGATGTACCGGATCTGGAGGAGGAAGAAGAAGACTACGGCTATGATCCAGAGGATGCCAATGGCACCAGCCACGAAGCCTTCCAATTACTGGCAGAGTTCCTCCATGAAGACCAGGAATACGCTATCTGTGCCCCCCTAAATCCCGTCTTAATTTTGGCTCGCATGGTACAAGGTCAACCCCAAGTCTTAGAAGACGACGAGTTAGAACGGATTCAACCCTTACTGGAAGAATTCCTAGCGGGGCAAGTGATTGATATGATCGAAGAAGATGACGAAGAAGAGGACTTTGATGAGGAGGAATAGCAGGGGCCTCTCCATGAGCCCCCTCCATGAAGGGCTACCGTGTACACACATCTTGATCAAACCGATCGATTTAGCTGGATCCCCCTAAATCCCCCTTATTAAGGGGGACTTTCGAGCCATTTCTTCCGGTTCTCCCCTTTTTCAAGGGGGGCTAGGGGGGATCCACTCAAGTTTTGCGAGTGCAACGAGACTTATGTGTACACCGTAGCCATGAAGGGTGGGTTAAAGCCGCTCCACCCTGACTAAAAATGACGCAGGAGGTCGTTTTGCGTTTTACGTTACCCAGCACCCTATGAAACCTGTTTCCCCCCCACCCGACTCGCCCCGCAAAACCTCCCGTTCCCGGAAGCAAGCCCCCAGCAAACGATCGCTCCCGTGGCGTTGGGTGGTTCTGGTGTTGCTGCTCATTTTTGGGGGCATGGGTTGGCAAGGATGGCGCTGGTGGACTTGGGCGAAAGAACCGGTACGCTCCTCAGACCCGATCGAAGCAGGAGTTCCGGCCACGATTCAACTCAAAATTCCCGTGGGAACACCTTCCAGCGTCATTGGCGATCGCCTCCATAGCTTAGGTATCATTCGCTCTGCAACCGCCTGGGAGCTTTGGAGCCATTGGCTACACCTGCGGCAAACTTGGCGTACCGACGAGCATACTGGCGGCTTTCAAGCTGGAGTCTATCAACTGTCCCCCAGCCAATCCTTACCGGAAGTCGCCGAGATAATTTGGTGGGGCGAAGTCCAATCTATTTCCATTACCATTCCCGAAGGTTGGTCTTTAGAAAAGATGGGGCAATATTTTCAGGGACAGGGATTATTTTCAGCGGAAGCCTTTCTCGCTGCTGCCCGCCAAATTCCCTACGATCGTTTCCCCTGGCTTCCCGCCAACATTCCCCACTTAGAAGGGTACCTCTTCCCGGATACTTACCAATTAAGCTACGACAGCGTTAGTCCCGAGGAAGTCATCAACCTAATGCTGCAACAATTTGAGACCGTAGCCTTTCCCCTACTTGAGACGACCCCTTCCCCCTTTACCCTGCAGGAATGGGTCACCCTGGCCAGTATTGTCGAAAAAGAAGCGGTCTTACCGGAAGAACGGGATCGCATTGCGGGAGTTTTGCTCAATCGCTTGGATTTGGAGATGCCCTTACAAGTAGACCCCACCGTAGAATATGGGCTTGGCATTCAACAAACCCCCGATCGTCCCCTCACCTTAAACGAAGTCCGAACCCCATCACCCTACAACACCTACATCAATCCAGGCTTGCCGCCTACCCCCATTGCCAGCCCCGGCCAAGGCAGTCTCCAAGCCATTCTTACTCCAGAAAGCAACGACTACCTTTATTTTGTGGCCCGCTATGACGGAACCCATGTCTTTAGTCGCACCTTAGCAGAGCACGAAGCCGCCCAAGACCAAATCCGATCGGCGCGGGAGCTAGCCAACCCTGAAGCCAATTGATAGCCTAACCGGAAGAGACTTGGGCAAACAACTCAGACCACGGTTTAGCCGTCGCGTCGCTCCGACTGACAATTTCAACGACCTTATTCCGGGCTTCAGGACAAAATAACGCCTCCACACAAACCTGCGCCACCTGAGTTCGGGGAATACTGCCCTCAAAGAGAGTATCAGCCCCCTGCAGGACTACGTTACCGGGTCGATCTTCATTGAGCAGACCACCGGGGCGAACGATCGTATAGGGAATACCACTTTGCTGTAGAGCCTTTTCTCCCTGCAATTTCCAAAAGAGAATGAACCAAAAGAGATTGAGGGGATGAAAAAGTTGAGAAACACAAAGGGACGACACCAGCACAAACTGTTGAATTTCCTTTGCCTGAGCGGCTTCCACTAGGTTTTTCACTCCTAGATAATCCACACTCAAAGGGCCGCTAGGGTTCAGACTAGGTCTTGCCCCAGTGGCGCAGAGGAGAATGGTGGAGTCTCCGATGGCCCCTTGCAGGGCAAGGGAATCTGAAACATCACCTTGAATAAGTTCCACCTCCCCAGGGAGAATATTTTGGGCTTGGGAGCGATCGCGGACGAGGGCACGAACAGGGATCTGGCGATCGACAAGAAGGTTGACAATGCGCTGTCCAGTTGCTCCGGTCGCTCCTGCAACAAAAGCTTTCATAGGCTAGAGCAGCTTAATACCGCTTACGCACCAGGATTCCAGCCCCCCACATGATCAGCCCACCCAGGACGGGGAAAGCGCTATTGGGTTCAGGGATAGAGGTTGGATCATCATCGCCATATACAACTGAACGGGCAACTTTGTTACATAGTCTTTCAAGCTTATCTCTCTTCCTGAGCTTCTCAGCAGTCTTGCTCTGAGCGTTGGCCTTAGCATTGTTGCCCGTATTACCGTTACCATTGTTGCCCGTATTACCGTTACCATTATTGCCCGTATTACCGTTCGTGTTACCGCCAAGCCCCTGACCGCTATTGCCCTCTCCCGAATTTTCACTATTTTCGGCATTGTTCTTGTCGCCAGACTTTCCGGGTGCTGTTTGGTCACCATTACCGTGTCCATTATTTTGACCGCCTAGGTCACCTTCATGAACAATGGTGCACTCACTGGCAGGTAAGAACAGGGTATCTCCCTGAGCCAACGTGATACTGT
>JBMTZC010000087.1:0-13612 GCA_049455215.1 Prochlorotrichaceae cyanobacterium | reverse complement strand
CCCAAAAATGAGGAAGCTCGTCAACTGCTCAATGCTGCCTTTGAAAATCAGAAAATGCGGGAGTCGGTCATGACAACCCTGCTCACCAGTGAGGGCGATCGACAGATGTTCCGCCAGGTCTATCCCTTCAGTCCCGCCCTGGTGCAAACCCTCATTGCTGTCTCCAGTGTGCTGCAACGGGAACGTACCGCCCTCAAGATTATGATGCAATTACTGGTGGATCACCGGGATGTGCTAACCGTTGGCGATATTGTGCCCGTCGGGGATTTGTTTGATGTAGTTGCCCACGGGGACGAAGCCTTTAGCCCAGACATGGCCCGCCACTTCGATAATGCGAAACGGCTCTATCATCACAAACTTTTGCCGGCACTAGAGCAAAAACACGGTAACTGGGAAACCTTGGAAACGCTGCCCCCCAACGATCCCAAACGAATCGCTTTTCGCAATGACGATCGCTTAGTTAAAACCCTGTTGCTGTCTGCCCTAGTGCCCGAAGTAGAATCCTTGCGAAACCTCAACGCAGAGCGCTTAGCCGCCCTCAATCATGGCACCGTTAAAACCCCTATTCCTGGCCGAGAATCCGGGGAAGTCTTGCGGCGCTGTCGAGAATGGGCTGCTCGGGTTGGGGAGATTCGGATTGGGGAAGAGTCCAGTAACCCCACCATTTCTCTTCAACTCTCTGGAGTGGATACGGAAAGCATTCTCGCCCAGGCCGATCGAGAAGATAGCAAAGGAAACCGGGAACGCTACATCCGCCAATTCCTCTGTCGAGAACTGCAGCTTATTGATGACAAAAATCTCCTACAAGAACAGGAGCATAGCTTTGACTGGAAGAATACCCGACGCACCTGCAACATTCTTTTCCGGAATATTAGGGATGAGGATCGCTTACCCGATGGAGATCTGGATAATCCAGAGGATGCGGACTGGAAATTAATTATTGATTTTCCCTTTGACGAACCAGACCGCAACCCCAGAGATGATGTTTCTCGGCTGCAAAGCTATCAGGATACCTTTCCCCAAGGAGCTAAAACCCTGTGCTGGCTCCCTCAATTTTTGAGTGAAAGTGCTCTCAAAGATTTGGGAAAGCTGGTGATTTTGGAGCATATTTTGACCGGCGATCAGCGTTTTGCCCAATGCACCCAACATTTATCCCCTCAAGATCGTCAAACTGCCAAATCCCTCCTGGAAAATCAGCGCAGTGTTCTGCAACACCGGGTTAAAAGTCATCTAGAAACCGCCTATGGTCTCAGTGCTCCCACCGCCGAAGCGATCGATCTCACCCATAACCTAGAACTCAATGAGCAATTCTCCTCCCTCAAGCCTGGGTTTACGCCAAAACCACCCGTTGCCAGCAATCTTTTAGATGCACTCCATGATCTGCTGAATCAGGCTTTGCAAAATGACTTTCCCGCTGCGCCAGACTTTGAGGCAGAGGTCAAACCTGGAAATCTACAAAAGATCCTGCAAGTGGTGAACGATGCAGCCCAGACAAGTGATAGTCGGATTTTTGTCGATCCAAAATTAAGGCCGCTAGTGCGACAAATTGCAGTTCCCCTGAAACTGGGAGAGATGGGGCATGATGCCACTCATTTTGTCCTAGGACAAGGCTGGAAGAATCACTTTAATCGCAAAGTAGCAGAACTAGGACAACAGCCCCTCAAGGTCTCAAACCTGCGTCAGTGGATGGATCAGCCTCAACCCATGGGCCTGCCCCTCGAAGCTCAAAATTTGATTATCCTGGCCTATGCAGAACAAACGGCTCGTACCTTCCACCGCCACGGTCTAGCCCTTCACCCCCAACCGACACTGAAGTCCATTGATGATGAGTGTGAACTGAAAGAACAAAAACTTCCCGAAGAAGCCCAGTGGAAAACAGCGCTGCAACGTGCGGAACATATTTTTAAGATCTCCGTATCTCCTTTACGGAAAGCCAGCACCGTGGAAAGCCTGGAATCTCAGGTCAAACAAAAAGCAGAAGAATCTCGCCAAGACTGTCAGGATTATCTCGAAGCCCTGCGATCTGGCTTGAATCGATTTGATTTAACTGTAGAGAGCGATCGCTTCCTGACCGCCAATGCCACCTTGAGTTTACTGGAACAAATTTGTACCGCTCAGCCCCAAAAGGTTCTGGACACCCTCACGGAAGCAACCATTGCCACCACAGAAACGGCAATGGGAACCTGCCTGACTCAAGCGGCTACCCTAGCTCCCGTCATCAAAAATGCAAACTGGGCTCTCATTGAACAAATGCGGGACTTAGAAGGGGACTATCAGACAGAGGCGCAGGACATCTATCGCGCTGTCATGGAAGCCCTAAATAGTGATGAACATGTTCGATCGCTCAAGACTGCCGTGAAAGAGGGGACTGAGCATGCCACGAAGTTATTTGGCAAAATTGCGAAAGCGGCAAAGCCGTCTCCATCATCTCCATCAACACCACCAACTTCGCCGCCTCCTGTATCGCCCAAGCCTGAAACAGAACTTCCAACACACCCCCAACCCCCTTCCCATGGGACTTCTATTACGCCTGCTCTAGTTGAGGCTCAGCCGCAAACCAAACCAATTTCAGGGGAAACTCAAACGAATCTCAATCTGGAACAAGCCGCAAAACTCTTGTCTGATTTGAAGCAACAATACTCGACAGAACAGATTCAACTCACCATTTCCTGGCAAGTGCTCCCTCAATACTCTGATTCATGCCCCTCATGACCCCTACCTTCAGTCAAATTAAAGCGCAGGTGAATGCGATTCGCCGGAAACGCCCAAATACCCAGAGAATTGCCATTCGGGCCTCCGGCCAGTGGTCGAAAGACTATGAAGAGGCAGACCTAACCTATCGAGTACAATCTTGCCCTTCCCCTCTGGCGATCCGATTAGCCCTACGCCAAGAACTTCCAGAATCCGTTATTCAAGTACTGATTACGGATTTAGAAGAACAAGACCTAGAAGAAGATATTCTCCTGCGTCTACCCAAACAACGCCTTTTTCAAATTGAGAGTTGGCAAGTCATTCAAGACCTGTTTCAGGCCCGTCGCATTGATCCTCGGCTCATCCAACATCGGTGGATTGCAGAATGTCTGATGGAGTGGGCTCCCCCCAGTGGATACCCGCCTGCATTGGGTAGTTTTTTAGATGCGGATACTGTTTGGTCAATTCTACTGGATAAAGGTCTGGGACTTAAAGGAGACCGCCCCGATCTTGTCGCTATTCTCCGCTGGTCTATGAATCCCGATCATATTCGTCAATTTAGAACGGTAATTGAACCACTCCAGACAGGAGCTATTGAACACTTAGTCGAACTAGCTGGGACTGCAGCACGTCCGGTTTTACAGTGCATTGCTCGTCACGAAGTCCCAGTTGGATTGCCATTGGGATTAGCGCTAGGCGCACTATTCCATGAACAAGTCGAAAATCAGGTTGATCGAGCGATCGGTAAACTGGAAGAACGTTATCTGGGAGGCCGTTCTCTCTCAAAAGAGGACGCTTTATCCTGGTATCATGCCGCAACAGAGGTAATCAAACTCCAACTACCAGACTCAAACTTAAAACTGGAACAGCTTCGAGCAGCGGAGGAAATTCTATGCCTGTTAGGAGCAGAGGACTCTATTCAGTTCAGTGACATTTTACCAAAGGGATTGGATCAGAGACTGGCTCTCTTTGGTCAACAGGTACTGGAACAACTGGATCACCCCCAGAACCAAAATTTCACTGAGTTAGTGAAAAACTTCCAGTCTCTTCAGAACCATTACTTTTCCCGCCAAGAAGTGCATCGGATTCATCGCACTGAAATGGCTTTGCGCCTAATGAATTGGCTAGCTCAGCAATCACAAACTGAAAAAACTACGGAGGCCCGTTTCCTGGAACAGGCTGTCTCTCATTACCTAAAAACCGGGGCTTACCTGGATTGGGCACGCTTAAAACTACGGTCTGGAGATCCTGTGCCCGTTCTCTCTCAAGCCTACAATACACTCTTTCAGCAGGTGACGGAGTTTTGCGAACAAAGAGCTGATCAGTTTGCATTATTCCTTCAGGAATCAACGAAACTGGGATCTCTGCCCTCCTCTATTACACCCGTAGAAGATGTCATTGAAACGGTAATTGCTCCCCTAGCGGAACATGCCCCTGTATTAGCGATCGTCATGGATGGCATGAGTTTGGCTGTCTGTTACGAATTGCTTCTAGATGTTATTGAACACTTTGGCTGGATAGCGATCGCTCCAGAGCATCAAAAATCCTTTGTTTGGCCAGGATTAGCCACCATTCCCTCAGTAACTGAAGTTTCCCGAACCAGCTTGCTGTCTGGAGTTCTCATTCAAGGAACTTCCAGAGTAGAACAGACCAAATTTTCAACCCATCCTCAATTGCTAAAGCGAGGCAAGAAAAACACTAACCCTGTTCTATTCCATAAACCTGATTTGAAAAATGAAGAAGATGCAGGGCTGGCCCCTGAAGTCCGCAAAGCGATCGCTGATCCGAAACAGCAGGTTGTTAGCGTGATTGTCAATGCTATAGATGACCATCTCCATAAAGATTCTCAAATTGATATTAGATGGACTGTTGATGCAATTATCCCCCTCCAATCCTTGCTCTACGAAGCCCAGCAAGCTCAGCGGCTCGTCATTTTTCTAAGCGATCATGGTCATGTTATGGAGTCAAAAACTAAGTATTTCGCCCATGATGGAATGAAGGGCGAAAGATGGCGGTCTGACACGAATGAGTTAACAAATCAGGAACTCCGCATACAAGGTGAGCGGGTTGTAATACCAGATTCTCATCAGCTTATTGCACCCTGGAGTGAAGGCTTACGATACGCTTCTAAAAAGAATGGTTATCATGGTGGCCTCAATCCTCAAGAAATGCTTGTGCCTATAGTAGTCATCTCCTCAACGGAGACCTACCCACCCGGTTGGAGCGAAAGACAAATGGCCGTACCAGATTGGTGGAAGACCAATCTGAATATCCTTCCAAAAAGTTAACGAGAAAGCGATCGCTCAGCCGATTGTCAAGATAGGTGAGCGGAAAAAGAGGACAGAAGCTGGACTGTGATGTTAACTTTTATGAAGTTATTTTTCCGTCCTCTATCGCAGCTTAATCCATGCAGAACTCTTCCTTCCTTAAAGGTCCCGCTAGGAATGGTCACGCTGCCTTCCCGACTGCCCCACCCCCGGCTTCGATCGCTCATCAAACCCAATCCCGGAAAGCGGATCATATTCGCATTTGTTTAGAAGAGGATGTTGCTTTTCAGCAAACCACGACTGGACTGGAAGGCTATCGTTTTGAGCATTGTTGCTTGCCGGAACTGGATGCGGATCGGCTGGATCTTCGCACAGACTTTTTAGGGTATACCCTCCAAGCGCCCATCCTCATTTCCTCGATGACGGGAGGTACGGAGCAAGCTCAACGCATTAACCGAAACTTGGCGACGATCGCTCAGCAGTATGGTTTAGCCATGGGGGTCGGCTCCCAGCGGGTTGCCATCGAAAATCCCCAGTTGATGCAAACGTTTAATGTGCGGGATGTTGCGCCGGATATTGTGCTGTTAGCTAATTTGGGGGCGGTGCAACTTAATTACAGCTATGGTCTAGCGGAATGTGAGCGATTGGTGGACGGTCTTGAGGCGAATGCTCTGATTTTGCATTTAAACCCGTTGCAGGAATGCATTCAGCCTCGGGGCGATCGTAATTTTGCGGGTTTGCTAGACAAGATTGAATCCCTCTGTCGTCACTTGTCTGTCCCCGTTGTGGTTAAAGAGGTGGGCAATGGTATTTCTGGATCGGTGGCTCAGCGCCTGATCAATGCTGGGGTACAAGCGATCGATGTGGCGGGGGCTGGAGGAACCTCCTGGGCTAAGGTGGAAGGGGCCCGCGCCCAAACCCACCTCCAATATCGCCTAGGGCAAACCTTCTCGGATTGGGGCATTCCCACCGCTGAGAGTGTGCGGCAAATTCGCCAGATTGCCCCTACCCTACCCCTCATTGCCTCCGGTGGTCTCAAAAATGGCCTCGATGCGGCTAAAACGATCGCTTTGGGTGCGACGGTGGCGGGCTTTGCCCGATCGTTACTCTTGGCGGCGGATCAGTCGGAGGAAGCGGTGCAAGCGGAGATCGAAGTGATTCTGGCGGAATTGCAAACGGTGTTATTTTGTACCGGCGTGTCCCGGATTGAGGATTTGGCGGCGGCGGGAGTGTTACACCCGATTCCTTAAAATAAGTCCTTCTTGCCCCGCAATCGGCTCAAGACCTTGACGGCATCCTCGCTGTCCATCGCCCGTTGTAGCGCGACTTGATCCCAACGCAGGAAAGGGTTGGTCTGTTTTTCGATGCCGATGGAACTGGGAATGGTGGCGATGCCCTGTTGCCGTTGGGCTTGCACTTGTCCATACCGGGCCTGTAGATCTGGGTTTTCGGGATCTACGGTCAAGGCAAACTGCAAGTTGTTGAGGGTATATTCATGGGCGCACCATACCAGGGTGGGGTCGGGTAGGTGTCGGAAGCGATCGAGGGCCGTCAACATCTGGGCCGGAGTCCCTTCAAACAAGCGTCCACAGCCCCCGGCAAAGAGGGTATCGCCACAAAATAAATGGCCACTGGGTCTGGAAAACGGGGGATCACCGATCGTTCCTGGCACTCCCCCCTCCTCTCGGTTGCCACTGTTCCAGTCCGTGTTGGCAAAATAGTAGGCAATATGGGCTCGGGTATGACCCGGCACAAAGAGCACCTCCCCCTCATACCCCGCAAAACTGACCCGATCGCCTTCGGCGAGAAAAACCCTTTGCCCTGGAATTCTTCCCCGATCGACCTCTCCCCCATAGACGATCGCTTCGGGATACTGATCTAGGAGGCTCAGGTTTCCCCCCACATGATCCCAATGGTGGTGGGTATTGAAAATAGCGGTTAATCGAGCCCCTAACTGTTCTAATTGTTGTTGCACTGGGGCCGCTTCACCGGGATCAACAACTGCTGCGGTCTGAGTCGTTGGATCGTAGAGTAAAAAGATGTAATTGGTTTCAAAAGCAGGAATGCGGTAAGTCAAAACACTCATGGGCGCAGAAGGTGTTAAATGTTGCTGTATAGTAGGTGAACACGATAAGGTTAGAGTTGTCTGAGTTCTCCTCAATGACACCTCCATCACAAACAAATTGCTCCGTCCCTCAAGCACGAAAGGAGCAACCCGCAGTGTGTTTTATTGGCTCTTCATCACCAAGATAAAGGATTGATTCCATGAAGTTTTCCATTGCAGCGTTACTTGCAAATTTTACCGAAGATAAACTTGTTGCACCAAAAGCACTAGAAAAAAAGTTAGGGTGTGAAGATGAAGCGGGTGCTGAAAAACTTCAGATCGCCTTAGATGCTATGGAGCGTCTTGGCATTTTAGTTAAGGATCGGGGCAAATACCGCAAGGAAGGGGATTTAAGCTATGTGGAAGGCCGGTTACGCTGCTCCAGCAAGGGCTTTTGTTTTGCGATTCAAGATGATGAGGATGCCGAAGATGTGTATATCCGAGAATGTCACCTGCACCATGCCTGGAATGGCGATCGGGTTTTAGCCAAGGTTACCAAGGAAGGCAGTCGTCGCCGCAGCCCTGAGGGGGAAGTGTTATTAATTTTAGAACGGGCTAATACCTCCGTTTTAGCACGGGTCAAACAAACGGAGGAGCAAGAGTTCCGCGCAGTACCTCTAGACGATCGTCTTCTCTTTGAACTGGAATTGGAAGGGAATGAAACAGACCTCAGCCCTGCGATTGATCATTTGGTGAACGTGTCCGTGAGGCGGTACCCCATTGCTCAAAAGCCCCCCTTAGGTCACGTCACCCAAGTGCTGGGCAGTACAGCAGAAGCCGCTTCGGACATTGATATTGTGCGCTGCAAGCACAGCCTACCCACGGATTTTAACCCCGAGGTTTTAGCGGCAGCGGAGAATCTTCCCGGCCGGTTGCGCAAAACGGATCAAAAAAATCGCGTTGATCTACGGGCAGAGCGGGTGATTACCATTCACGTTGCCCATCCCCGTGTGGAGGCGGAAGCCGAGAGCATTATTGATAATGCCCTGTCCTTAACCCAAAGCAAGGAAGGGGACTGGAAACTCGGAATTCACACCGCTGACGTGGCCTATTATGTGCCCCCCGAGTCTGAGTTAGACCTTGAAGCCCGACGACGGGGGACGACCGCCTACCTCGGCACCACCATTATTCCCCTCTTTCCCCCCTCTGTGGTTCATGATCTCTGTTGTCTGAAGCCAGCGGAGGAACGCTTAACGGTTTCCCTGTTAGTGACCCTCAGCCCCGAGGGGGAAGTGAAGGAGTTTGAACTGCAGCCTTCGATGTTGCAGGTGGATCAAGCCCTCACCTATCGTCAAGCCCAGAGCCTACTGGATCGGGATCGGGAGAGTCCCTTACCGGAGGAGCTTGAACCTTTTACGGATGTCGTGGAGATTTTGGATCATTTGATGCTCCTCAGCGATCGTCTTCGGCAGCACCGTCGGCAACGGGGCGCGTTTGAGTTAAACCTGCCGGAGCACCTTTCTAGTGATAGCAACCCTGCGGTGAGTCAAATTGGCAGTGAATGGTTTAGCCGTTTTTCCTATAACGATGAGGGCAGCCTGGGGGCCATGCTGGTGGCTCAGGAATTGCCGATTCGGGCGGCCCTAGGGGAAGTGATGATTTTGGCCAATCACCTGGTGGCCCAGCATCTCAGTGCCCTGAGTTTGCCTGCCATTTATCGGATTCATCGTCCCCCCGAGCCCATCCAAGCCCAAGAGTTGCTGAAACTGGTGGAAAACCTGGGGATTTATCTTGAAATTGACAGCGAAGATGGAGTGCAATCCAAAGACTACCAACGCCTACTCGAAGAATTTACCCAATCTTCCGCTGAACGGGTATTAACCTATCTGCTCCAGGAAACGCTGCGGCCTGCGGCCTATGCAACGGCTCCCGGCAAACATTTTGGTCTGGCCATTGATGATGCTTATACCCACTTTACCTGCCCGTCTCGTCGCTACACCGACCTTGTGCTGCAACGGATTCTGCATACCCTCTTTGATCAAGGGCGCGATCGTCGTTCCGTGCGCTCAAAAGAATCCGTGAATTTGCGCCATAGCACCTGTCATGATCAGGTCAACTGGAATGTCCTCCCTCCAGAGATCCATAGCGAACTGGAAGAGCAGGTGGCGGGGTTGGTCATTCACCTCAGCGAACGGGAAAAACTGGTGCTGGAGGCCGAGGAAGACTTGATTGGCTTGAAAAAAGCAGAATTTATGAAAGCCCACACCGGCGGTATTTTCCACGGCTTAATTACCGGGGTACAGTCCTACGGCTTTTTTGTCGAAATTGAGGATCTGTTGGTCGAAGGGTTAGTCCACGTCAGTTCCCTTAAGGATGACTGGTACGAATATCGATCGCGGCAACAATGCCTCGTGGGCCGCAAAAATCGCCAACAATATCGCCTGGGCGATCGGGTTGAAGTCGAAGTGAAAAACGTGGATTACTACCGTCAACAGATTGATCTCGGGGTAGTCAGTGGGGGCAGTACGGGCGGTCCCTTAGACGATCGGGAAGAAACGGAAACCGAAGACTATAACTTCAATAGCGATCGTTCCTATCGATCGTTTCCTTAAGCAGGAGGGAAGGGGGCGCTAGTCCCTTACAATCAAGATCGATCGAGTGTCTTGTAATTTTGAGGTGGACAGGCTAGGGCGCATCATCCATGAAGCTCTAGTCTGCAGGGCTGATCCACTTCTCCTAAAGAACCCTGCAAAACTTCAAAACATAGATTCTTCTCTGTCTTTAACCTCTATTCCCTTAACAAACTATGACCACTCAACCCACTGCCACCACTGGCGCAGATGCTATTGATGTAGCGATCGCTCAAGGTTTAGATTTTGATGGTAGCCCCATTCCACCGGAAAAATTATCTCTCTACCAAGAAGTGATGGGGCTGGAAGCCGGACGACAACGCAGCGGTGTGAGCAACACCATGCGCTCCCGCATTGTGCGGATTGGTGCGAAACATATTGCCCAAGCCGATCTCAATCAAAAACTGCTGGCGGCCGGCTTTGCTCCCTTAAAGGAAAAAGAAATCGCCTTTTACTACGGCTAATCTACACGGCTCATTGACCGTTTAATGTCTACGACTCAGCTAGCGCCCAACTCAAGGCCGCTTGCCAATCCGGTAAATGTAAGCCAAAGGTTTCCTGAATTTTGCCGGTGTCTAACACCGAGTAGCGAGGCCGCTCGGCGGGGGTGGGATATTCAGAGGTCGGAATTCCCGTCAGATCTTGAAAGGGATCGGTGGCTTGGGGGGGCGCGAGGGTGAGAATTTCCCGTGCAAATTCATACCAAGTGGTCGTTCCCCCACAGGTGAGGTGATAAATGCCCTTAACGTCTTGCAGAAAAGATGCGAGATCTGGGAGCGATCGGGTTAAGAGGTAACTGGTGCTTTCCGCGATCGTTCTGCTCCAGGTGGGGCCGCCCCATTGATCGTTGACAATTTTAAGCTGGGGTTGAGATTGGGCTAGGCGCAGCACAGTTTTTAAGAAATTGCGGCCGCGGATACCATAAACCCAACTGGTTCTCAGGATCAGATAGGCTCCATCCACCGCAACGATCGCTTCTTCCCCGGCTAACTTGGTTTTGCCGTAAACATTGAGGGGATCCGGGGTCGCCGATTCTACATAGGGACTTTGGGCACGACCATTAAAAACATAATCCGTTGAATAATGGATCAAAATTGCCCCTAAGGCTTTAGCTTCCTCCGCCAAAATTCCGGGGGCAATGCCATTAATGGCTTGCGCGATATCGGGTTCCGACTCTGCCCGATCCACGGCGGTATAGGCTGCGGCATTGATAATGATCTGGGGTTTAACGTGCCGGACTAGGGTAGAAATTTGGTCGGTGGAGGTTAAATCGATCGCTAAATCTGGGGTCGATTGGCTAACGGCAATCACCGATCCCAGGGGTTGTAAACTCCGTTGCAGTTCCCAGCCCACTTGGCCAGTGGAACCAATTAAAAGAATTTTGATCATGAGCAAGAGGTGAACAATGGTGGGTTTGAAGTCTGTGGGCTGAGGGGAGTCTAGGGCGCGTCATCAATTCGGTCTAGAAGCCTTGCGACATCAAGGTTACCGCGCCCGCTCCAGCAAACATAACTAGGGGCTAAACGACTGCTGTATAAACACTTCAGCGCTAAATGATGACAGCCCCTAGGCTCCCAACGCTCTACACTGAAGGAAATTCTACACGTTGCACACCGTTTCTCTCTAATCCACCATTGCTTCCTTGTCCGCAGAAAGCCCTTCTGGAATCTCCCTAGACATTAGGCGTAGTAAACCATTGAAAATACTGGCTAACTAGGGCTTCCCGGAGGGGAAAGAAGATCCAGGTTAGGGGGTTAATGGTCACAATAATATTCCGGACATCCCGCTGGGCCTGGACAATAATTTGCTGGGCAATGTGATCTGGCTGCATCACACCAATGGGATTCAAGGCACTGCGGAAGGGACCCAAAATGAGTTTACGCAGGATACAGGGGGAATCTAACCGCCGGAGGGTCACCCAATCCCCAATCGTTCGTTTACTGAGTTCGTACAGAGGACTGAGGGCGGGGCCAACTTCCGCTTCGGAGGTGTTCACCCACACTTCTTTGTTGGCAGCCCGTTGGGGATCGGCGTTGACGGCGAGGAAATGATTGAGCAAGTGCCAGTGGGAAAAGGTATTGATCTCATAGGACTTTTGCAACGCTTCTGGAGACCGATCGCCATGAACATTGATGCCATGATTTAACACCAAAATATCCACCTCAGCCCACAGCGCATCCAGCTCCGATTCCTGCCCAATTTTCCAGACAACCGTCTGAATGGCATTCTCCGGTACTCCCTCTACCTTAATCTCCGTCTCGCTAGAACTTAAGGCAATGAGCCGTGTGCCCTCGGCATGGAATGCGCTTAAGAGCGATCGTCCCAAGGTTCCAGACGCGCCCGTAATGGCGATCGTTTTATCCTTAAAGCTGAGTTGAGGCAATTTTCATTCCCCCGATGCTAACCACTCAAACTCATCATAAACAAAACTTTCCTATACAAGGGGCTCCTACGAAAAGACGCTCCTGTGTAGGACTGTGATGAACTCCGTTGAAAAACGGAGAGGGAGGGATTCGAACCCTCGTTAGAGTTACCCCTAAACAGCATTTCCAGTGCTGCGCCTTCAACCGCTCGGCCACCTCTCCAATGAGAAGCATTATAAACTTCCAGGTTCTTTACTATAGCGAAGACCCGAGATTTATACAAGTCTTTTGTCTGGGCATCTGGGCCGCATCACTGCAACTCTCCAGACCCCGGGAAAATCGATCGCTACCGGTCTAAGTTGGAAAACGTTAACGTAATGGACTGGTTCGGGGTTAAGTAGGTTTGGGCGGCAGTTTGTACCGCTTCGGCGGTCACCGCTGCGATCGCTTGGGGATAGCGCAGTCCAGGGGTAATTTCTCCAAAAAGAGTTTGATAGTAGCCATAAAGTTGGGCTCGGGATTGGGTTTGTTCATTGGCAAAAACGAAACGACTGGCCACCTGAGTGCGCACTCGGTTTAATTCCGTTTCGGTAATTTCTCCCCGTTGAATTTTGGTAATTTCTTCCCAAATCGCGGCTTCCACCCGTTCTCGATGGGTACTGGCGAGTCTGGCCTGAATGCTGAATAAACCTTGCACTTGGTAATTGCTGTTGGATGCCGTTACATTCCGCACCCATTGTTGTTCTTCCCGCAGACGGCGGACTAAGCGGGAGGTTCGCCCATGGGCCAGGATGGACGCTAACACATCTAAGGCGTAGGTGTCCTCTACGTCCTGTAGCCCCGGTACTCGCCATGTCATGATCAGCCGATCCTGTTCCAGTTTTGGATCCTGGTAATGCTGACGAAGGGGGGCGCTGAGCGGAGGTTCAGGGTGTAAGGTCGGGTAGGGGGCTGGGGATGTCGGTGAATGTTCTAAAAAAGACTGGGGCAAATGCTGAACAATCGTTTCAACTAACGTTTCTACGGGGTGATTGCCCACCACTGCAATGGTCATCTGAGCGGGTTGATACCATTGGTCATGGAACGATCGCATTTGTTGCACTTGTAGCTGTTCAATGACCTCACGCGGCCCCAAGACAGGACGGCGATAGGGCAAGGTGGCAAACACCGTTTCTAATTTGTGGCGGGCAATGCGGCGTTCCGGATTATCCTGCGAGCGGAGAATTTCTTCTAAAACCACCTGACGCTCTTGTTCAAACTCCTGGGGTGGCAGCTTGGGTTGGGTCACCACCTCCAGTTGCAAAGGAGTCAACTCCGCAAAATCTTGAGGAGCTGCCGTGAAATAGTAATGGGTATACTCCTGGCTCGTTGCTGCATTCAAATTTGCCCCGACAGCTTCGACCCGACGATCGAAAGCGCCTGGGGGAAGATTCTCAGTGCCTTTAAAGATCATGTGCTCCAGGAAATGGGCCATACCATTCACCTCGTCCCCTTCCACCGCCGACCCGACTCGAATCCAGACATCTAAGCTAACGGAAGGGACAGGGATCTGCTCTGCAACGATCGTTAGTCCACTGGGAAACGATCGCACGAGGGGTAGAGGCATTTCAGCAAGGG
>JBMTZC010000086.1:0-13678 GCA_049455215.1 Prochlorotrichaceae cyanobacterium | reverse complement strand
ATGGGACGTGTCGATTATCCCTGTCTAGTCGGTACACTATTTATTTGCGTGTCCCCAAACTCCATCTATGGCGATCGGGCTGTGTCATCGATCGATTTCTATGCTTCGTTTATCGTCTGCAAGTAATATTTTCTCAGGGACAACCGGAAAAATACTTGCTCATCGAGTTCATTTTTAACCGAGTAATCCGTGGATTCTCTGTCTCTTTTGAGCAAGCGGTAAGCCAATTGGCTGAAGTTGCGAAGGTGAACCCTAGAACTGTAAGAAATGCTGTGACAATTGACACATTTCTTTATTGGTCAACAAGGCTCTAGATGGTAATTTAAGTCATAATGGTACTGGAAGATACTATTTCAGTCATAAGCACTCCATTAGCCGTAAGTCATTGTGCCTAGACCTTCTAGAGGTCATGCAATGGCTCGGCCGCTGTTAGAGTACGAATCAGTTTTCATGACAAACCTTCACCGTGGTTAGCGGTCGAAATAGATTCCGTTGCATTGGTTTTCCTTCTTCTCTAAAACCTGAGAGGACTTTAATTCTGATCATCCTATGCCTCTGCCCTCGTCAGCCCTAAGCCAAGAACACCTCCAATTAGCGATCGTTCCTGATCCGCTAAGAGTGCCCATGGGGACAAGGGTGATAGACGTAATCAGTGCGATGACAAAATTATCTGGGCAATGTAGAACGGATGCCCACGAAGACATAGATACTTTCTATAGCGAAATTCGTTCTAGTTGTGCATTGGTCATGGATTCAGGTGCCATTGCAGGAATTCTGACCGAACGGGATATTGTCCGCATGAGTGCAGAGCAACTAGATCTGGCTCAGATACCGGTGGAAACGGTCATGACCTCTCCGGTGATTACCGCTGTAGAAACAGAGTTAAAGGATCTCTTTTTGGCGGTAAATTTGCTCAAACAAAACCGCATTCGTCATTTGCCCATTCTCGATGCTCAGCACCAGGTACGGGGAATTATTAGCCACGAGAGTCTCCGCCACGTTACCCAACCCATTAATCTACTCAGATCCCGAAGCGTCCGAGAGGTGATGACTACGAAGGTGATCTCTGCATCTCCCCATACCTCCCTGTTACAGGTTGCCCAACTGATGGCAAAGCATCGCATTAGCTCCGTCTTGATGGTGGAGGACGGGGAGGACGGAAAATCCGGTCAATATCCGGTGGGGATTTTAACCGAGCGGGATATGGTTCAATTTCAGACCTTAGGCCTCGGCTTGGGTTTTGAACGCTTTCCAGCCGGTGATCTCATGAGCAGCCCGGTCTTTACCGTTAGTTCCACCGATTCCCTCTGGACCGTACACGATTTAATGCAAAAACGCTTTATCCGTCGGGTTGTGGTGACGGGGGAAGCCGGAGAATTGCAGGGCATTGTCACTCAAACGAGTCTGTTAAATGTCTTAAACCCCGTAGAACTCTATCGCCTCTCGGAAGTGCTGGAGACGGAAGTGTCTCGCTTAAAAGTAGAAAAACAAGCCCTGTTAGAAAGCCATGCTCAACTCTTGGAAGCGCAGCTCGCAAGCCAAAATCAGGTTTTACAGCGACGGATAGAACAAGAACAACTCATGTCCGCCATGGCGGAGTATATCCGATCGTCTCAGGGGTTATCCGAAATCTTAAATACGATCGTCAGTCAATTGCGGCAGGTCTTAAAGTGCGAACGGGTCAACATCTGGCAATTTATGAATGAAGACTGGGATGCTCAAGTGATTGCAGAGTCTAGTCTTTCGGGCCGCTCACTGATGGGTGTTCAACTGCAAAATCCCTGTTTCAAAACAGAATATGCAGAATTATATTATCAGGGCAGAATTCGCGTTGTTTCTGATATTTATAGTGCTAATTTAGCCCAGCCCTATATTGAAATGCTGGAGGGCATAAACACCCGAGCACAAATTATTGTCCCCATTCTCTTTCACGATAAATTGTGGGGACTGCTCAATGTTTCCGAAGGGGGATCGACGCGCACCTGGCAACCGGATGAGATTGAATTTGTCTCCATGTTCACGGGGCATGTCGGTCTGGCTTTAGAGCAAGCCCACACCCATGAACAGCTACAACAGGAATTGCGGGAGCGCCAAGAATCCGAAGCCATTCTCCAGCACCTGTTGGCGGGAACCTCCGCCGCAACGGGGCCCAGTTTCTTCCCGGCGCTGGTGCAGCATTTGGCAGAAGCCCTGAAGGTGTCCTGTGTGCTGGTGGCAGAACTCAGGGAAGGGACGCAGCAATTCGAGACCTTGGCCGTATGGCAAGATGGACAACTTCATCCCAACTTTTCCTATAACATCAGTGAACCCTGTCTGCACCAATTGCAGGAGGGGGTCTGTTCTTGTTTGCAGCAAGGGGTACTGCCCGAGAGCCTTGGCGATAGTCTTGGCAACAGTCTTGGCGAGATCCAGTCAACCCCTGCTTGCGGTGTAGGAACCAGGTGTCTGGGGGTAATGTTAGAAAATCATGAGGGCAAGCTCATCGGTACCCTCCGAATTTTGGATGTTCGCCCTTTAGACAATCCCCTCATCCAAGAAATCTTAAAGTGCTTTGCAACGCGGGCTTCGGCAGAATTAGAACGGCAACGGGCCACGATCGCTTTGGAGCAAGCCAATCGAGAATTAGAAGCCAAGGTGGCAGCACGAACGGAGGCTTTACAGAAGGCGGAAGCCAAATACCGAGAAATTTATGAACACGCCGTCGAAGGGATTTATCAAAGCAGTTTAGAGGGCCAATTTCTGATGGTGAATCTGGCCCTAGCCCATCTCTATGGCTATGCTTCTCCCCTGCATTTACTGGCCCAACAGATTGACTTAAAAGCCGATCTCTATGTAGATCCCGATCGCTGGACACTATTTCAAAAAACGATCGGAGAAACGGGCTTTTTAATTAATTTTGAGTCGGAAGTCTATTGCCGGGATGGTTCCACCCTATGGGTGTCTGAGTCGGGGCGAGTGGTCAAAAATGAACGGGGAGAACCCCTCTATTACGAGATCATTGTTTACGACATTAGCGATCAGAAGCACAATGCAAGGCTACTGAAAGAGATGACCCAGCGCCTCTCCATTGCCTGTGAGTCGGCCCAGTTAGCCATTTGGGATTATGACATTGTGCAAAATACCTTGGTTTGGGACGATCGCATGTTTGAACTCTATGGCGTTGAACACACAGAGTTTTGCGGAGCCTACGAAGCGTGGCAAGCAGGGCTACACCCCGAGGATCGCGCCCAGGCGGAAGCGGAACTTTGGGTAGCCATTGAGGGCGGTCAACCCTTTCATACGGAATTTCGGGTGGTGTGGCCCACGGGGGAAACCCGCCACATTGAAGCCCATGCCGTCGTCCTTCGGGATGCCCAGGGGCAAGGGATTCGTATGATTGGGGTCAATAGAGATATTACCGCCCAAAAGAAAGCCGCCTTTAAATTGCTCCGCCAACGAAGAATGTTAGAAAATATGAGCGAACTCGGCCAAGTCGGAGCCTGGGAAGTCGATTTAAGGTCTCAACAATTATATTGGTCTCCCATGACCAAAATCCTCCATGAAGTCGCTCCAGACTATGAACCCAAGGTAGAAGCCGCCATTGAGTTTTATAAGCCCGAGTACCAGGAGCAAGTGAAACTGGGAATCCAAGAAGCGATCGAGTTTGGTGTGCCTTGGTACGTTGAGGCCGAATTGACAACCGCAAAGGGTAAAAGCATTTGGGTAGCCACCACGGGCCAAGCAGAGATAGAAAACGGAGTTTGCCAACGGCTTTATGGATCGTTTCAGGATATTTCCGGTCGTAAGGCGGTAGAGGAACAACTGATCAAGGCCAAGAACACCGCAGAGCAGGCCTTAAAAGCTAAATCCAGCTTTTTGGCCATGATGAGTCATGAGATTCGGACTCCTATGAACGGCGTTATTGGCATGCTCAATTTATTACAAAAAACCCCGTTAGACGAAGGACAACAACTGCAAGCCAGTATTGCCCTCTCCAGCGCGGAATCTCTGCTCACCCTCATTAACGATATTCTAGATTTTTCTAAGGTTGAAGCCGGTAAGTTGGACTTAGAGGTCGTGGAATTTGATCTCATTCACTACATTAGTGACTGTGTGCAAAGTCTGGCCCTCAAAGCCTTAGAAAAAAATCTAGAACTCGTGCTAGATCTGCGAGACATTAGCGTCAGCCACGGCATGGTCAAAGGCGATCCGGGACGGCTGCGGCAGATTTTGACCAATCTGATTAACAATGCCCTCAAGTTCACAGAAATGGGGGAAGTCCTGGTGAAGTGTAGCCTGACCTGCAAAGGGGAAGTCCTCTTGTTTAAAGGGATTGTGCAGGATACGGGCATTGGCATTGCAGCGGACAAAATTGAAGACTTATTTTCCTCCTTTACCCAAGTTCATACCACCCAGAACTATGGGGGGACTGGGCTAGGCTTAGCGATTTGTAAGAAATTATGCGAACTCATGGGAGGGACGATCACGGTCACCAGTGAAGCGGGGAGGGGGAGTGAGTTTACCTTTACCTTGCTCTTACAACCTGGGGAGTCCGAAACTGCTTCGCCCCGCTTGCCCCTGACGGGGGATTTGCAGAATCTGACGATTTTGGTGGTGGATGACAATGCCACCAACCGAGACGTTTTAGCTGGACAGTTACGGCTCTGGGGAGCCAAGACCGTCACCACGGACAATGCCGAAATGGCCATAGCCCTCTGTGAAGTTCAAGCTCAACTCAATGCCTCCGACCAGCCGCCTTTTGATATGGCCATTCTTGATATGAAAATGCCAGAGACGGATGGCAGTCAGTTGTCTCAAAGCTTTAAGACCGATCCTCGCTTTGAGAAGATGCCCTTACTGATGATGAGTTCCCTGGGGGGAGATCATGAAGCCCGTAACTTTGCGGATTTAGGCTTTAGTGCCTATTTGATCAAACCCGTGAGTCCGTCAGCCCTGCTCAAAGCCTTACTCATGGTCCGGGATGGGGGGCAGACCCTCACCCAAGCGGGCAAAATTTTGACCCAGCACTATATTCAATCCTTTGATTTTTCCTCCGCTCCCGAGCCTCCGCAACGGCAGTGGGTCAAAGATGTCCACATTCTCTTAGTGGAAGATAGCCCCGTGAACCAAATTGTGGCCAAAGGGTTACTCAAGGAGTTGGGGTTGACCCAGGTGGATGTGGCCTTTAATGGACAAGAGGCCCTCGTGGCTCTGCAACGATCGCTGAGACCTGGGCATCAGCCCTATTCCCTCGTATTGATGGATTGTCAAATGCCTGAGATGGATGGCTATACGGCCAGTCGCGCAATCCGTGAGGGACAGGCGGGAGCCGCAAACCAATCCATTCCTATTATTGCCATGACCGCCTATGCAATGGCGGGCGATCGTCAACGTTGCCTGGATGCAGGGATGACGGACTATGTGACTAAACCGATCGCCCTCAAGACCCTCTCCACAGTCCTGCACCATTGGTTAGCCTCTGATGTTCCCTTGGAAACCGATGACAGCCCTGGGCAAGAACCGAAGATAGCCAAAGCCCCAACAGAAGTGACAGAACCCGCCATCTTCGATCGGGATAGCTTACTGGAGCGGGTCTGTGGCCAAGTCGATTTAGCCGAAGACTTTTGTCGAGCTTTTCTCAACGGAACCCCCGTTGAACTGGAAAAATTGCACCATGCCTTAGACGGTGAAGATTGGTTGACCATCGAGCAAAAAGCCCACAGTTTACGATCGTCTGCGGGCATGATTGGGGCTGAACAGTTGAAAAGAATTGCTGATAAATTGGAAAAACTCGCCCAAGCCCAAATCGCGGATTCAGCCCACCACAAAGCGCAAATTCAAGCCTTAATTACAGCCCTGGATCAGCAGTTTGCCTTACTTACCGTTGCGATCGGCAAGGAAACCCCCGAATCGGGGGGACTGTTCGATTCCTTGACGGAGAGCTGAAGGGCTTAAGGCAAATCCGGCTGGAGATTTCCTGCCAAATTCAGCCGTTGCAAGTGATGTTGAACATCAAAGGAGACCGGTTGCTCCCGCTGGGCAAGGTTAGGATTAAAGTCAGAACCTTGATCTTTCCATTCCGTAAACAACTGCAGGGCCGCACTCCACACCATATAGCCATTGGCATTTAAATGTAAGCCATCGGTGGTCAAATGAGGTCGCAAGTTCCCTTCAGCATTGGTGAATAAGGGCCACAGATCTAAATAATAAATTTCTTCTGCAGCCGCCAATGCCTTTAACTGATTATTTAAGGTATGAATACTATTATTGGATAACTGTAATAAACGATCGCGCCCTTCCCAGGTGGAGGCTTGGTCACCATGGGGCAAAATGGATTGGAGGATAATATCACTATGGGGATGACGACGTTTCAGGCGTTTAATGAGACGTTTATGGTTATTAAAAACCTGTTGGGATGAGGTGTCATGCAACAGATCATTAATGCCGATCATCACAAAAATATTTTGGGGTTGCAATTGTGAAAAAGCATCAATGCGGCGCAGTAAACCGTCGGTTGTTTCTCCAGAAATCCCTTGATTAAGCCAGGTTTGATCGGGGGGTAATAAATCCGTGGGGAACCAAAGACTAATGGAATCTCCCGCTAAAACCGATAACTTTTGGGGGGGATTTGCCGCTAGGGCTGCGGCTTCTTGAGACAACAGGGACACCCAGCCTTCATAACTAAGGGCATGCCGACGATTCAAGGCCGCCTGGGTTTCTCGGGAATGGTGACTAGACAGATCGGGCCGGGCCGGAGACCAGGACGCCAAGGATTGCTGAGGATCCCAAGCTAACTGTGAAAGGGAAGGAAATACGGGAACAGCGGGACGATCGAGATAAATCCACATCCCCAACAGACCGTTGAATAGGAGAGAAACGGCAAACCATTGAGGAAGAGATTTCCATCGCATAGGGATGAGGCGCTGAAAATTACCAGGTTTCATCTTACCCTAGGACTATCCTTTGGGCTAGAGGAGCGGAGATTTAATTTAGGGAAAGCCAGAGCCTGAGTAGGCAGCCACCTCAATCCTGCGGGGTTCTGGGCAAAGCCTGTAATTCGTGGAGTGTCTTGAAGAGATAGGCTTTATAGTATATACACTTTACCCATTCACTTTATCCATTAGGCACCTCAAAATGACCTGAGGACTGCTGTAGATGCTCCCTCGCCTAAGCCTAACGACCCTGCTTATGCTCCGTTCTCGCCTTAAAATTCCCCTCCATCTCTTTATCTCGGTTCCGTTTGTCCTGCAAGTGTTGGGCATTGTGGGGTTAGTGGGATACTTTTCCTATCGCAGTGGAGAAAAGTCAGTACAGGAGTTACTCGATCGACTAGCGATCGGCCTCACGGATAATGTGGAAACCCATCTCATCCAGTATCTGGATCAAGCCCAAGCCGTCAATCAGCTCAACTTAAAAGCGATTAAATCGGGAACGATCGACCTACAAGACTTTGAAAAATTAGGCAGATATTTTTATTACCAAGTCAAACAATTTAAGTTTGATTATATCAATTTTTGTGGTGTCGATAAGCGTTTTATTGGTGCAGGTTACGGATTAAGTTCTTCTAACATAGACATTGCTGAAATTTCTCCTAAAAATCCCAACTTAATTAATGCCTACAAGGTCAATGAAATCGGTGAAAGAGAACAGTTAATTATACGAATTGCCAATAGCAATGTGCAACATAAACCTTGGTATACGGAAGCGATCGAGACGACTAAACCCATCTGGAGTTCTATTTACACTTGGGGAGATCTGCCTAGCCAAATTAGTATTTCTGCGAGTCAGTCTGTTTATGATGATCAAGGGGAATTATTGGGGGTATTGGGCATTGATTTAAAACTGGATGCAATCAGTCGCTTTCTCAAAGAGATTAGCCAGTCTCATGATGTGTCTATTTTTATTGTAGAACGATCGGGGAATCTCGTAGCAAGTTCTAGTGATTTTCCAAGCGCCCCCGTTGTTGAGGGAACGGCAACCCGTATTGCCGCAATCGCTAGCGGCGATCCAACGGTTCGACAAGTCACCGCATTACTAAACGATCGTTTTGGCTCCCTAAACAACATTGAAGAACCATTGCTGCTACGCCCTAGGTTTGATGATTCTACGATACTGTCCCATCCCTTTGTTAAGGTCACGCCCTTTAAAGATGACTATGGACTTAATTGGCTGATTGTCACGGTGATTTCTGAAGATCAGTTTATGGCAAAGATCTATGCGAATGGACGGCAGACCCTACTATTTTGTGGACTGGCGTTAGTCACTTCTCTAATTTTTGGAGGGTGGACTGCTCGTCGTCTCAGTTATGCCTTAGTGCAACTACAAAAGAGAATGCAAGCCCTGGCAGAATCAGATTTTCAAACAACCATGTCCAGGAGTTCTATTCGAGAAATAGATCAGTTGTCTTCTAGTTTTAGCACCATGGCAACCGCCTTGCAGGCAGCCCAGCATTTACAGGAAAACTATCAGAATACGCTGCAGGCAGAAGTTGCACAAAAAACCATTGAATTAACGGAAGCACAAGCGATTGCCCAGGTAGGAAGCTGGGATTTTGATGTCACAACGGGAAAAACAAAGTGGTCTGCAGAACTTTACCGGATTTATGAAGCCACAGAGCAATGCCCGACGGAAACCCCTCACCTGACAATTCAAAAAATTTATGAAGCAGATCAAGCTAAATACCAACAGGAAATCATTGATTGTGTTGCCGCTGGACAGCCCTTCGATTGTGACTTACGGATTATCACCCAAAAAGGAAATTTACGGTATATCCAAGCGAAGGGTCGCCCATTCTTTAACGATCGAGGAGAGATCCTGGGCTATCGGGGAACCGTGGCAGATATTAGCGATCGGAAATTCATTGAACTTGCCTTAAAAGCGAGTGAGTTACAGTTACAGGAAATTTCTCAATCTTCGCCGGTACACATTTATATTTTTGTGCGTCGGGTTGATGGTTCATTTTACTTTGAACACCTGAGTCAGGCCATTGAACCCCTCCTAGAGATTTCCCCCGAAGCCGTTCACCAAGATGCCCAAATCGTGCTCGATCGAATCCACCCCGCCGATCGTCCTGGCTATGATGCTGCGGTGTTCCAGAGTATGAATAGCTTAGAACCCTTTCACTATGAATGGCGCGTCATCAATCCTTCAGGGAAAATTAAATGGTTACAAGGAGATTCTCGTCCTGTTCTTCGGGACAATGGCGAAGTGGCTTGGCATGGTGTTGTACAGGATATTAGCGATCGCAAACAATTAGAAATTGCCTTAGCCGATTCTCAAAAACAACTTAGTGAAGTTCTTGATACAGCGATCGTTGGCATTATTCGCCTTCGGTTTTATGGTGATGCTCACCTAGAATATGACTATATTTCCCCCCATTGTGAAAAGATTTTTGGTTTTGCGGTAGCCGATCTGATATCAAACCCAGGGTTATGGCAATCTCGAATTCATCCCGAAGATTGGGAAAAGACTGTTTTGCCTGTGATGAAGGGTGTTTTACAAGAGCAAGATCTGGTCTGTAGTCGCACGATGGAATATCGTCTCTATCGTAGTAATGGTGATATAGTTTGGATTTTAGCCAATTGTTTTTGTCAGTGGAATAAAATCGGAAATTATTGGAATATCACGGTTGTCGATACAGATATTAGCGATCGGAAAAAATTGGAATTAGAGGTTCAATCTTCTGAAGCTAAACTTCAGCGAATTCTCAATAGTGCTTCCGCTATCATCACTCATCTTTGGGTTTATCCGAATCAGGACTGGGAGATCGACTATGTTTCTGCCGGGGCAGAAGAAATCTCAGGCTATAGTCAAACGGAATTAAAGACTCCTAACCTTTGGCCCAACTGCATTGTTCCAGAGGACTGGGATGCCATCAAAGAGCAGGCTTTTGAAGATATTGTGATGGAGCGATCGAATACCTACGAATATCGCTTCTTACGTAAAGATAATCAAATTTGTTGGATTGCCCAAACCAATCATTCTCACTGGGATGAAACCCGAAAAGCCTGGTCTGTTACGATCATCACCATGGATATTTGCGATCGTAAAAAAGCGGAAGAAAAACTCCAGACCAGTGAAGCAACCCTCGCAGAAGCACAGCGAATCGCCCATATTGGAAATTGGTCTTTTGATTTAGAAACTCAAAAAATTGACTGGTCCGAAGAACTCTTTCGGATGTTTGGTTTAGATCCCAGTACGCCCCCCCCAAGTTATTCAGAGTATTTAGACTTAATCGATCCACCGGATCGGCTGGCTTTACAGGAAAAAATTAAATTAGCCATTACAGAAGGTAAACCTTACTTAATTGACTATAAAGCTCTCCTTCCGGATGGTTCTGTGCGCTTTCACGAAGGACGGGGAGAAGTCCAACGAGACCACCAAGGAAATATCATTGGGCTGAAGGGAACGGGACTAGATATTACGGCCCGCAAAGTCGTAGAACTAGAGTTAATGCAACGAACTCAAGAAATCGATCGTTTCTTTTCCGTTGCGCTGGATCTGCTCTGCTTTGCCACTCCCGAAGGATATTTTCTGCGGCTCAATCCTCAATGGGAAAAAACCTTAGGGTATCCCCTAGACGAACTCCAAGGATCTCGATTTTTAGACTATGTTCATCCTGATGATCTCTCTAATACCCTAAAGGCGGTGGAGCATTTAACCGAAGAAGGAATTTTACCGACTTTTGTGAATCGATATCGGTGTCAAACGGGGAATTACTGCTGGTTAGAATGGCGATCGGTCATGGTGGGGAATATCATTTACGCAGCGGCACGGGATATTAGTCAACAAAAACAAACTCAAGATCAACTGCAGCAGGCCAAAGAACAGGCAGAAGCCCTAACCCGTGCCAAGGGTGAATTTTTAGCTAATATGAGTCATGAAATTCGGACTCCCTTGAGTAGTGTCATTTCGATCGCAGGGTTACTCAACACAGAAGACCTCAAACCCGAACAACAGGATTTAGTGGCAACTCTGTCCTATAGCAGTAATACTTTGCTACGGATTTTGAATGATATTTTAGATTTTTCTAAAATTGAATCTGGGGGATTAAGCCTCGAAAAACAGCCTTTTTCTATTGCGGAAGAAATCGCCTCAATCTTAAAACTCTTTGAAGCCTCTGCCCAGGAGAAAAGACTCGTCTTAAAATCTTCTATCCCCTTGCACTTTCCGACCACAGTATTGGGGGATGCAGCCCGTCTTCGCCAGATTCTCTTAAATTTGATAGGCAATGCAATTAAATTTACAGAAACCGGTAGTATCTGGGTCATTGTGCGGGAACGATCGCTACAAAAAGCTACCCCCATCGATCGCTATGAACTCTTATTTAGCATTCAAGATACCGGCATTGGCATTCAATCGGAACAGTTAGAAAAGATCTTTGCTCCCTTTAGCCAAGGAGATAGTTCCATCAGTCGCCAATATGGCGGCACAGGTTTAGGTTTAGTGATTAGTCAACGGTTGGTGGAATTGATGGGAGGATCCCTGTGGGTGGAAAGTGGGGGCAGCATTGCCGGTTCTCCCCCTGCCGACTGGCAACCTTCTATTGATTCCGTTAATGTTCCAGGAGCAACCTTTTATTTCACG
Source organism: Prochlorotrichaceae cyanobacterium (assembly GCA_049455215.1). Classification (GTDB taxonomy): domain Bacteria; phylum Cyanobacteriota; class Cyanobacteriia; order Prochlorotrichales; family Prochlorotrichaceae; genus JBEAPM01. Next base: position 2,113 of record JBMTZC010000086.1, on the reverse strand, counting down.
ATCGTTTTGGAAAGCGATCGACAATCTGATCTAGTCCAGTCTTCCGGAGCCCATTCCAGTCCTATCGATCCTCAACTAGCAGAACGCCATCCCCTCACCATTTTGCTAGCGGATGATAATACCATCAACCGTAAAGTGATTCAGTTTAGTTTTAAACGACTAGGCTACGTGATTGATACCGTAGAAAATGGGCGCAAAGCCCTCGAAGCCGTACAGCAGAAAAATTATGATTTAGTCTTAATGGATATGCAAATGCCGGAAATGGACGGTTTAACCGCAACTAGACTGATCCGTTCCGCCCCCATTAAACAGCCCTGGATTACCGCCCTCACGGCCAACGTTTTACCCCAGGATCGGCAAGCCTGTTTTGATGCCGGAATGAATGGTTATGAAACTAAACCATTGAAGGTGGAGAGAATCCAAGAAATCTGTAAAGATTTAAATCCATCTTCCCCCCCGTCAACGTGTCCCGATTCCATTTGAGGGGCATTACGGAAACTAGCGTCTATGATTGGAGTAAATTCCACGCCATTCCCTATTCGACCAACCCAACGGACTATGCTCTTTTCCCTTTCCCGCGTTTCCCTCGCCTCCTCCCTCCTCCCGATCGTTTTCGGGGGACTCAATGTTGCGATCCTCACAACCCTAGACAGCCCTCCCCTCCACGCCCAGGAAATCACCTCCGTTCTCTCGGTCTCGGGCTATGGCTCAGAAACCGTTCCAACCACCTTAACCTCCGTACAACTTGGGGTAGAAGCCCAGGGGAAAACGCCCCTAGAGGTACAACAGGAAGTGTCAGAACGCTCCTCCGCCATTGTTGACTACTTAAAATCCCAGTCCGTCAGCAAACTCCAAACCCAATCCTTAAACCTCAGTCCTATCTACGATTACAGCGGTAGCGAGCAAAGAATTGTGGGCTACCAGGCCAGCAATATTGTCAGTTTTCGGGTTGAAACGGCACAGGTTGGCTCTCTTTTAGATGAAGCGGTGCAGCGGGGCGCAAGTCGCATTGACTCGATGCAGTTTGTGGCTACGGATGAAGCCATTGCCGCTGCACAAGAAATGGCCTTAGCAGAAGCAACCCAAGACGCGCAACGCCAAGCCGATGTGGTCTTAGGTTCCCTCGGATTAACCCGTCAAGCCATACTCCGCATCGAGATTAATAATGCCCCTACTTTTGTGCCGACACCTGCGGTTGCAGAGCAACTCTACAGCGTCAAAACCAGCCTCGTCACGCCGGTAGTCGGGGGTGAACAAGAGGTAGAAGCGATCGTGACCCTTCACATTCGCTATTAATCTTTCTCCATCCGACTACCCACTGAAGGCGGAAGAGTGCGGCACTCTTCCCTTAAATTTTTTCACTTTCAGTGGAAACCATTCCTACTCACTAACTTGTAATGAAGTGGTTCTTATCCGTTGTCCTGTTTATCGCCACTGCCCTCACAGTGGTCTTTTTGTACCAATTTCGGCAGTTAGAAATTGATCAACTCCGATCGTTAATTGCCTCAACAGGATTCATTGCACCCCTGATTTACATTGGCTTATACAGCCTCTCGACCCTGTTTCTCCTGCCCTCTACGCCCCTCAATCTACTGGGGGGCATTCTCTTTGGGGCGTTCTGGGGAACCCTGTGGACCAGCAGTGCCGCCCTCCTCATTGCGATCGTTAGTTTTGTGATTGCCCGTGAATTTGCCGCAGCCTGGGTACAGCAACGCTTTGGTCACTATTGGCAAGGCTTCGATCGGGAGTTACGGGCGGGTGGGGCTGCCTATTTGTTTGCCCTGCGTCTGCTACCAATCCTGCCCTATGGCTTAGTGAATTTTGGGGCAGGTCTCACGTCAATTCGCTATTCAGACTACCTGCTCGGCACTTTGCTGGGCACAGTACCCGGAATCTTTCCCTTTGTCTGGCTCGGCAGCTTAGGCTTACAGGCGGTGAGTACCGGGGAAGTCCTGCCCCTCCTCTTTCCCCTCAGCATCATTGGCCTACTGGTGGGGGGAGCTACGTGGTATCAGCGCCATTCCCGCACGCCTAAAGCATAATAAGCACTCCCGTTGCGCTACCGTGTACACACATCTTGATCAAACCGATCGATTTAGCTGGATCCCCCTAA
>JBMTZC010000085.1:0-13757 GCA_049455215.1 Prochlorotrichaceae cyanobacterium | reverse complement strand
TTCTCAGCACGATAGGCTGCAAACTCACGCTCCCATTCAGCGGCACGGCGTTCAGCTTCGGCTTGGGCTTCAGCGGCACGGCGATCGGCTTCGGCAAAGCGGCGATCGGCTTCTTCTTGGGAGCGTTGGAAAATCTGAAAAATGTCTTCCAGGGTGACGGGGGTGGACATGGCGGATCTTAAAATAAGCTATGCTCAAATTATAATTGAGGGAATCCAGATGCAAAGTTGATCGCTCCTCCTCACATCTATCTATCTTGCTGTTAGGGTTGGGTACACCTACAAGAGCGATCGCTGAGCAAGATCTCCCAATCATTCCAGAATAACCCAGGCGAAACACTAAGATAATCCCCGGCAAAGGCATCTCCTCAATACGTACCCCTCAAGAAAATCTGAGCCGACGCAAGGGCAAAGTGTTCGCTCCAAACCCGTATTTCTAGCGCTTTAAGTACAAACTCACGAAACCGAATACCGCCAGTTTGGTGCAACTCTAAATTCATTGATTGAGTGACCAGTTCACCTGATTGAGTAACCAGTTCACCCGTTAGTTCCACAAAACGTAAGGCATCGGCACTCTTCCACTCAAATTTTTCGCTTTCAGTGGAAATCCTTACAGTTAAAGTGACTTTTAGGCGATAACAGCATCAGGCCAGTAATAATCCGTTCAGGCTCTGAGGCGAGAAAGGCTCACGATCGTCCCTAGCTCAGTTTGTCATTAGTCTTTACCGCTTTTCGCCAAAAATTCAGATTCTTCACTTTGATTAAAGATTAGATGCCTGAAAATTACGTAAGTGAAGGTTATGGTTATTATAGATGAGCATTTTTGGATCCTGCTTTATGGCCTCTGATCGCCAAGTCCGCACCTATCTAGCCTGTTGGTTTCAACTCAACAGGGGGGTGATTTTGCATGAGACGGGAGATCGGTTATGTCCACAACCGGTTATCCTAAAGTCGAGCTATAGCCCAGCTTTTGAAGATTGCTGGACTCAGCTTCTCCTGCGTCAAGGCGAAAATTGCTATTTAGAGGGAACCAATCAAACGATCGCTGAATTAATGTCAGAATCCTGGGACTTCATGGATTGCCCGCGCTGCACCCTGCCCGTTCCAGTCCCTAAGTGCCCAGTGCTGCACATCTCCTGTCCCTGTGCGGAACTGCATACCTGGCCCAATAACCAACTGCCTCTTCCCCGTCAGCCCCTCAATAGTCAACATACCCTAGGGCACATTTGTGAACGGGTCACGATCGCCAGTCATCACTATCAAGAGGTGATCGAGGAGGCCGGTTAATCTAGCCTTTTCAAGGTTTCATTCAAACTCTCTAGAATTTGACTCAGTTCTGCCAACGTGGGGTCTTCCCGTTTTTGCTCGCCTTCTAGGGGTTCGGTTTCCTCTGTGCGAATGTTTTCCAATTTCCGTTTCAGTTGTTGCGCGATGGACAGGGCATCTTTGCCGAGGCGATCGATTTGTTTTTTCTCGTAAAACTTAAGGGCAGCCCCCCGTAAAACCTGCAACGTCGCTTCCTCCCCATGACGATTGCGCATAAAGCGAACCCGCAGCAGAATGCGATGCTTTTGATAGGAGCGCTCTACTTCTACCTGCTGAGCCCCATGAATCGGAGCAGTGGGGAGTTCAACGATCGTCTTAAGTTCTTGGATGACTTCCTCAAAAACCTGAATGGGGACATGCTCTAAAACAGATTGTAAAACACCACTTTGACTCCAGAGAATCCGTCCTTCCTGTTCCTGACGCTCCAGGTATAGCCGTCCAATGCCCCCCACCAGGACTCTGCCCAACAGCTCGGGTAAAAGGATGCGGGGGGGGAAGGTTTTCAGAGCCTCAATGGGACTGCTTAAATGATTCACCTTGATATTGAGTTCAAGGGGAGTACTGGGGACTGGGGGCACAGGAGGAGCCGTAAGGTTGAAAGGTTTTACCCTCTTGGCAGGGGGCAGTGCCGAATCGCTTGCCTCTACCGGAGCAGGAGAGGGAGTAATGGGAAACAGCGGCGGAGCATCCGGATGGTCATTCACATAGGGATTGTCTTCTAAAATGAAGGTATCGTTGAGAATGAAGGTGTCTTGCTCTGAAAAACTAACCTCTGGCGTGTTTTCTTGGGGAGAAATGTTTTTTTGAGGAGCAACGGGCTTTACTTCCGCCGCCACAGGCGTTGCAGGCTTAGACTCTGGAGACACATTTTTCTTACTTTCCACATATTTCAGGTATGTCGAAAGCATCGTTTGGTGGAACTTCGGCACAATTTGAGTGGGAATAATTACATAGCTAATCGAACCTAGAAGCTGTTGGATATACTCCAATGCTTGGGGATCGTTAACGGAAACCATACCTAAATGTAAAGACTCACCTTGAAAGGAAAGGGGCAAGACTTGGTGATAGAGACACGCTTCAAAGGGCAGCAGCGTTTCCATCATCCGAAACATCTGCTCTAGGTTGACTAAGCTCTTAATTTCGGCAGGAATTGTGTCAGAGGAAAGGAGATGAGGAGGGAGCATAGTAGCCAATTGAACTACAGCAAATATTTCAACGGCACTATAGGAGTGTTATAGGAAGCGTACCGTCTCTTCTGTCGCTATCTTAAACTTATTTTTGGTAGAACGGACATAACGGCATTAAGAAAGCCTAAGCTCTCCCCAGGGATGATCCTTACTCGAGGCGCGTTGGAGAGAACATCTCCACACTTACTCAGCGGATCGATCTGGCGGATCCTCGCCTTCATTGCTTGAATCCCCTCGGGCAATCTCCGATTCACAGTGACACCACTCGCTCCAACTGCCGGGATAGAGTTTGGCCTGGGGAAATCCCGCTAAAGTTAAGGACAAGAGATTGACACAGGCCGTAACCCCAGAACCGCAATACACCACGATCGTTTCCTCTGTTTTCTGTTCCTGGATTTCCTGATCTTGGGTTTCCTGGTCTTGGAGGGCAGAGAGTCTTAACTTTGCATTCCAATAGGCCTGATGAAAGGTGAGGGGTTGAGCCCAGCCTTGGTCCGTGGTTACCACCTGCCAACAGGCATTAATGGCTCCGGGAATATGTCCCGCCACGGGATCAATGGGCTCCACTTCACCTCGATAGCGGGGCGCTTCGCGGGAATCGATCAAGGTGAGGTGAGATTGGGATCCGGGTTGCGGTAAGAGCCCTTTGAGACTCAAGCGATCGATGCTCATCTCCGGGCGAATCTGAGGGACAAAGTGACCGGGAGCCGGTTGGGGAATCTGGCTGGAGAGGGGATACCCCTGGGCTTGCCACGCCACTAGACCTCCATCTAAAACAGCAACCCGATCGTGCCCGAGATAGCGCAGCAGCCACCAGAGCCGGGACGCAAAAGCAAAGCGAGAATCGTCATAGGCGACAACCCAGGTGTCCTGAAAGTTCACCCCGATCGTCGCTAATTTTGCAGCTAAGATTTGCAGATCCGGCAGGGGATGACGGCCCCGATCGGGACTGGGAGGGCTAGATAAATCTTGGTTTAAGTCCAGGTAAACGGCTCCGGGAAGGTGCCCCTGGGCATAAAGCGATCGTCCCTGATGGGGATCTGCTAAGGAAAAACGACAATCCACAATGACGATGCTCTGCGGTTGTACGGGCACCCCATTCTGAGTATTCTGATCTGCCTGATCTAAAGGAGTGGGTTGCTGGGATTGCAACTGATCCCATAACCAGGACACCGAAACGAGGGGAGAGGGGGGAGAGAACATAGGAACCGTATACTCTGAATACTCTGATTTGCAAAATGGGCCGCGTTGACCGTCAGATTTAAGGGAGCACCTGACGAAAGTAGAGGGGATCTTTAACGTTTTTAACCTTGGCTTCTAGACGATCGCTCCAACGCCACGCCCCAAATAAATCCTGAGGAATGTTTCCCAGCAGTTGATAGGCCGTTTCCATCACCAAAATTTCTTGAAACCCCGCAACCCCCTGTAGCCGTGCAGTATTATTCATTTCTTGCCCAAAAGCCGTGAAATCATGATTGGGGCCAAAAGTACCCACCATCACATTGCCAAAATTGACTCCGGTGGCCACTCCAAATCCCGGAATCAAGCCACTTTGGCGAATTTTATCCACCAATGAACCGGTCAGGTTGGTGGTGTAGGCCTGGATGGCCAAAGCGGCCTGAATGGCTCTAGCCACCTTTACGGCGTCAGAATCATCGGAAAAGGGGGTACCAAACAAGCCAATGATGCAATCCCCCACCATTTTGTCGAAGACCCCTTGGTAATCGAACAGAATTTGCACCACCCCCTCAGACCAATAATCAATCAGGGTGCCAACCTCTGCGGGGGTATCGAGAATCTGCTCACTGATGGTGGTGAAAGAGGTGATGTCGGTGTAAAGCATGGCTACATTTTGCAGCCGAGGAGAGAGATAGGTTTGTTGATAATCCGCTACGGACAAGAGCCGAGACACATGACTAGAGGAGAAAAAAGCCTGCAAATAGCGGCGATCCTTGTGATAGTCCACCAGTCGTTGCCCGAGGTTATTCGCCAATTGCTCTAGCAATTCCTGATGTTCCGAGGGATTAGCCCCCAGGGGAGCCACCCCACAGACCAGACCTTGATGATCCCGATCCCATAGACCAATATCGATGGCAATGGGCCCAATCGGGATGCCAGTCCATTGCAAAGTTTGCAACAGATTCTCAGCAGAGGGAGGATGGGATTGCTGAAAGAGGTAGCCGAGGGGAGTGGGATCGCCCCGGCGTGAGGACTGTTGGAGTTTGCCATCCTGATAGGCCCGCAGGCACAGGGGAGCCTTGTCCTGGCTATCTTCCCAGTAGGCAATCATCACGCCGGTTAAATCGGTTTGCTCAAAAATATAGGTTACGGCGGCATCGATCGCTTGGTCGAGAACTCGATTTTGCAACCGTTTCCCCAATTCCAAGACCTGCCGGTGACGAAGGCGGGCCCGTCGAAATTCATAAAATAAATTATTGAGTTCCTGGCCAATAACCTCTAACAGGACGATCGCGCCGGGAGAGGGGGGTGGCTGATCAAAAGAGAGGGCTAAAGCGCCAATGGCATGATTCCCTAAGGTGATGGGAATGGCGGCCACCACAGGCGTTTCCCCCTCTGCCGACAGAAAGGACGCGGTAGGTTGCTGCAAGACCGCTTGTAAGAGGGGGCGATCGTTTCCTAAGAAGAACGTACTCAGACCCTCAACCTCCAGATCTGAGGGGGCTTCGGGATCCATGGCATTGAGTGCGGGGGTGGGCGGTTGCTCTGGATCCAGACTAGGCTCTAAGCGTTGGGCATGAGCATGGTCTGGAGAGCTATCTGGCAATCCATCCGTGAGGATAAGTCCGAGCCCCCTTGCACCCAATTTCTCTAGAATCCACGGGCCCACCTGTGCCATCGTACTTTCGACAGTGGAACCGGAACATTGGCTTTGCCCGAGTTGCAAATCTAAGCCATGGGCCAATTGCCAAACAATCTCAGCATCTTGTCCTTGTAGTTCTAAAAGTGAAGGAGACGAGATCATGAGTGATTCCCTGCGAGGAGAGTGGTAAAAATATCTTACTGGAAAGCACGCCCTGAGTAAGGGGTAGGGGACGGTATGGAACGCTTATGCAACATTTAAAGATTATTGCCCAAGCGATCGATCGCGGGGATTATGGCGAGGCTTTGGCTCATCTCAAGGTCTTCCTGCGACAAAATCCAGAGGATCCCTGGGGAAAGTTTTACCTGGGAAGACTGCAAGAAGCCCAAAATCACCTGAGAGCAGCGGAGGATCTGTACAGCCAGGTTTTAAAGGAAACCACTCAGGTCAAGTTAATTAACTTAGCCCGTCAAGGCATTCAACGGGTCAAACACCAGGAGAAACAAGCCCATCAAGACGCGATCGCAGCAGCGATGAGCGAGGCCGGTCAGCAGGCCATCGGCTGCTTAGTTTTGGAACCCATGGACAATCGCCAAAAGTCTATCGTCGCCCCTGAATTTGCGCGACTGATGCACTTAGAACCCTACACCGCTCGGCTCCATTTGCCCAGTCGAATTTGGCGACTCTATCGCACGGGAGCCTTAGGGGAACTGACGGTATATCAACGATCGCTTGAGAATATTGGTGTTGAAGCCTTTTGTGTTAGTCTCAGCACGATCGAATCCATTCCCATTTTTCAGATTAATTCCCTAGAAGTTCAGGGGGAAATAATTAGGTTTAATGGCTATCGGTCAGATAAAAATGTAGAAAGTTTAGAACTACAGTGCCAGGATATTCAACAATGGGTCGAGGGATTATTGCCCATTTTTGAACAAGTTGTCGATCAGGGAGCTTGGCGTAAAGTCGTCCATAAGGAAAAAGTTCAAGATTATGCCCATTTGATCGATTTACATTGCCCCGATTACAATCTAATTCTGAGACTCTGCGATCGCAAATACCTATTTCCCTCTCCGAAACGTTCCGGTACAGCACGAGAACAATTACAGACCCTTACCCATCGCCAGCGCTGGACTGAACTCATAACCCTGCTCAAACCAGTGTTATCCCATACCAATAAATATTCAGAATTTAATCTATTTGCGGAAGCGGCCTTCGATCAGGATCTCTTTTTACAAAAGATTTCACCCCACATTGATCTGTTGCGGCGGGAAGATAGCCCCTGGGATCGAGCCTTTCATTTATACAGTATTTTGCATTGGATCCGTCGGGATCCGTGATCGGGGCTGGGGCAACGATGCCGTTGACTGAACCCGAAACCTAAGGGATAATACGCACTAATATTATTTCTCTCCGATAAAAATAATACAATGGTTGTATCTGCTGATGAACTTGCACCGGAGACATTAGCGGAGTTTGAGCAGATTTATGCGTTATTTGATGCAAATGGTGATGGCTATTTAACCCGCCAAGAGATTTCGGAAGCTTTAGAGGTTTTAGGACACGGGATTGCCCCTAGCGATCGGGATCAACTCTTTCGCCTCTTCAAAAACGATGTCCTCAGCCATAGTGACTTTATTGCTTGGATGGCCCAGCGTCAGGACTTGGATGTGTCGCGGGATCTGCGGCAAGTCTTTGATCTCATTGATGTGGACAAAAGCGGGCATCTTTCCTTTGAGGAATTTAGGCAAATTATTCGGTGTTTTGAAAGCGCCAGCGATCAAGAAATTGAAGCCCTGATCCGCGAAGCGGATTTAGATGGAGATGGGCAGATTGATTTTCAGGAGTTCATCACCACTCAAGCCAAACACAGTGAACTCCAAATCCCCATCGCCGTCCTGCGCAGCTTCAAGAAAATCTTGATGGAGTATGCCAAGGTTGCGGAGGTGTCTTCCATCTCTTTGATTGAAGTGGATTCCGATTTAGGGGCTGGTAAGCGAGGGGCTTCCAAAGGGACTGATTTGCTCAAGCAGATCGCCATCGAAAAACAAACCGCCCTGATGCGGGCAGACAATGGCATTATCAGCTTAGAAAGCCGAGCGGTGCAAAATGAAAACCATGTTTTAGCCCAGTCTCAACGGTATCCCTATGCAAAACATATTGATGCCATCTATACAGTGCTGGAACGAACGACTAATTTAGTGGCGGAAACCTTAGAGAATGGCTTGTTCCCTCTGGTGCTGGGGGGCGATCACTCCACCGCCGCCGGAACGATCGCTGGCATTAGCAAAGCCTTTCCCGATCGACGCTTGGGGGTGGTGTGGATTGATGCCCACGCCGACATTCACTCCCCCTATACCACGCCCTCCGGCAATATGCACGGGATGCCCTTGGGGATTGCCACCGCCCACGATAATTTGGCGCACCAGATTAATGAACCGGATCGGCCCACCCAAACCCTCTGGGAGCGCTGTAAAGCTTTGGGGGCAGGGGATCGGCCCAATCTCAACTTTCAAGATCTGATCTATGTCTCGGTACGGGATACGGAAGAAGCGGAAGACGACACCATCGCCCAATACCAAATCCCGATCATCACCACCTCGGAACTTCGCCATATCGGCCCCGAAGCCGCCGCCCAGCGTTGTTTAACCTACCTCGCGGACTGCGACATCATTTATGTCTCCTTTGATGTGGATAGTATGGATTCTTCAATTTGCATGGGAACGGGAACCCCAGTGCCCGGTGGACTTTGGGCAGAGGAAGCCCAGCGTTTGAATGTGGCCCTCCTTCGGGATCCCCGGGTGTGTTGTTGGGAAATTTGTGAAATTAATCCCTTACTGGACACCCTCAATACCATGGCGGAAAACTCCCTCAGCATCTTTGAAGCAGTAGTTGATGCCCTGGCCGATCGCTTACGGGATAGCCGAACCAGCCCCCAGCGAACCCTCGATCTTGCTCAAGTTTAAACTGCCCTGGTGCCGATCTACCCTATGAACACTTGTTGCCTATGAACACTGAACCGGTTGCACTCCACGAAATTATTAATCGTCTACTGACCCCTGAACCCCCAGCACCCTCGCGGTTAACTCGGTTTCTCCCCGTTGCTGGAACCTGGCAGTCCTTGAACCAGCGACTGCGGTTCAAATCCCCCCTGGATCTCTTGAACGCCGTCCTGCGGGGTGTGGGTCAAGTTATTTTTGTCAACAACCCCCTCAGTGGTTTACTCATTCTCCTCGCCTTAGTCCTGCAAGATCCCTGGGTGGGTTGCATGGCTTTGCTGGGAACGATCGCTGCTACCGCAACCGCTTATTACTGCAATCTGGATCAGGACACCATTCGCAATGGCATCTTTGGCTACAACGGCACCCTGGTGGGGGCTGCGTTGGCCACCTTTGGTTCATCCGGGAATGGCACCTGGAATGGGGTGTGGATCCTAGCGATCGTTGCCCTTGCCATGCTCACCACGGTGATGATGGCCAAGTTAGGGGTTTGGTGGGTCAAAACCTTCAACGCTCCACCGTTAACCCTGCCCTTTAACCTGCTCACCCTCATCTTTTTGGCGGGAGTTCTCTGGATTCCGCAGCCGTGGTTCGTGTTGGCACCTTCAGCGGCAACCGAGGCAACTCAGCCCAGTCTCAGTCAACTCCTGGGAGCTTTACCCATCGGCTTTGGTCAGGTATTCCTCGCGGATCGGCTCCTTTCCGGTGCTTTGGTTTTACTGGCGGTGGCCCTCTGCACGCCCTTGGGTGCCCTGATTGCCCTGGTGGGTTCAGGTCTGGGAGTTCTGGCGGCTTGGAGCTTGGGGATCCCTTTGGAGGCCATCTATGCGGGACTGTGGAGTTATAACGCCCTCCTCGCCATCTTAGCGATCGGGGGAATTTTCTATGCCCCCAATCTTCGCAGTATTGCCGTTGGCGCGCTGACCGCTCTGGCAGCAGTGGGAGTGGGCTTAGTCCTCCAGTTGGTTTTCGGGGGATTGAAGTTACCCGTGTTGACCCTCCCCTTTTGCATTGCCACCGTGGGCTGCTTCATGGTGCTGCAGCGATCGTTTCCGTCCCTCGTTCCTGTTGCACTGCACGCCGTCACCAGCCCCGAAGAACATTACAAGCGCTATCAAGTGGCCAAGCGTATTATGAGCACCTTTCGGCGGGAGTTAGGGGAAGCGATGGGTGGTCAAGCAACTTTTTATCTTTTGCAAGGGGCCTCTCCCGCCCTTCAAGATAATTTACGTTTTGTTTTTAATGCGATTGATAGCGATCGCAATGGAATGCTGTCCCGTGAGGAGATCACGGACTATGTCGGACAAGCTGGACAGTTCACCGATGAAGCTGAATTAGACTATCTTTTCCAGTGCATGGATCGGGATAGCAATGGCGGCATTGACTTTGAAGAATTTGGGGAATTAATGTTGCGTCACCGTCGTTTAATGGCCAACTACCAAGACTTTATGACCTATTTTATTCCCATTGATGCCAATGGCGATGATCTGATTAGTTTAGAGGAAATGAACGTCGCAATGGCCAGTGTGGGGGAACCGGCTTTATCCCAGGAGGAAGTTGAATTTTTGCGGCATCAAACTCAAAGCCATTCCATAACTTGGAATCGTTTTATCGAATTACTCTTGATCGTATAGTCAGAACGAAGTTTTATCTCTGTAACGGGGTAAGTTTAGCGGATTATCGATTCTGTTATAATGACTAAACGTAGCCTATTCTAAAACCGCTCGGCAATTACCATCTTGCTTCATTCAGCCGCATTAAGCTTGAGGTCTGTGCTACTCCTTCTATAGCATCAATAGCCCCCAAAAAAGGTGAAAAAGAGGTGTGGGTGTGTAAAGCATTCCCTTGTCCTTACGCATAGGTCTGTAAACAAAGACGAACGGGCAATAGGATATTTCTCTCTTTTTTAATGTTCACTTTTTATACACGGGAGCTATACCCATGAAACGAATCGCGATCGTTGAAGATAATCCTGACAACCGTATGTTGTTTTGTGCCCTTTTGGAAGCGGATTATGACGTAGTGGCCTATGAGGATGGGATGAGTGCGTTAGCTCATTTAGAAGAAGTACACCCTGACTTAGTGCTCCTAGATATTTCCCTGCCGGGGATGGATGGATGTGCGGTGCTCGCCCAAATCCGTAGAACCCAAGGTTTGAGCAGTATTCCTGTGATTGCCCTCACGGCCCATGCCATGGACGGCGATCGGGAGAAGTTTTTGGAGCAAGGGTTTGATGGTTACGTCAGCAAGCCGATCGTAGATGAAACCGAGTTATTTAATGCCATTCAGGCTCTGTTGCCCACCGCTTAAGCTCAACACAATCCTAGGGACTTTCACCCGTTAACAGGCTGATGCGGTGTTGGCCCCTAGGGATAAAACGGGGCGCAACTCATGTCGATGCCGTAGGAGTCTTAGACTGAATTAAGGACATGCCCGAGTCCCCTCGTAGCGGTGAGGATGGCCCCTTGAAAATTGCTTTGCCGGAGTTGGGCCCAACGAAAATCACTGTAGCTGAGATCTGCGTGGCACCATTGGCTGCCATAGGCCTGGACGGCGGTAAAAAAACCATGACGAGCGATCGTTTCCGTGAGGTTAGCTCGATAAAAAGAAGCCCCCACCCAGTTGCCTTGGCTTAAGTTTGCCCCCTGCAAATGGGTCTCTTGGAACAGGGCATCCACCCCTTCCACTTCACTGAGATTGCACCGTTGAAGCTGCGCCTGGGTTAAATCGGCTTCCTTGAGATTTGCGCCCCGTAAATTTGCACCAATTAAATTGGCAGATCTGAGATCAGCCCCTTGAAGATTCACCGATCGTAAGTCCGCCCCCATCAAATTCGCCCGTTGTAGATTGGCCCCCTGTAGGTTGGAGTTCCACCATTCACTGCCGATGAGCTGCAGATCCGCTAAATTAATGCCAGGCAAAACCAACCCCTGAAACCCCCAGTTACTAAAATTGGCAGAAGGATGGCTATTACGCCAATGCTGCCAGGGTGAGGAGTCTAGCGGATAAGCTTGGAGGAGAGAGAGGATGTAAGAGTAGGCCATAGTCAGGGAGACCAAATGCAATTCTCCGGGAAAGAGGGGAAGAATTGACCAAGCGTTTCCTAGTTTACAATGCTGAGGCACATGCAGATTGGAGACAACCGTGGGTCATGACTGGAGGCAGAAGCGGAGAAGACGCAAGCCCCTTTACCAATGGGAAGGGATTGTTTCCTGGCGGGCCATGCGCTCCCTGGTTCTCCTCCTCTGTCTGAGCCAAATTTGGGGTTGTACGAGTAATGTGCGACTCCTCAATACCCCCCTGGAAACCAATGGTCTGGGGCTGAATAGCCCCTATGCGGAAACGATGCCCCAGGTCAGTCAACAATTTCTGGCCTTTGTCTCCGATCGTAATGGCAGTCAAGATATTTACCTTTGGGAAATTACGGCGCGACGTTTAGTGCCGCTCCCCGGTCTCAATCGGTTTGACACGATCGCTGCGAATCCCAGCCTTTCTGAGGATGGGCGGTATCTGGCCTTTAGTGCCAGTCAAAACGATCGGGTGGGCATTTACCTCTACGATCGAACTTCACAACAGGTGCGGCGTATCGGTGGAAATCTGCGGGGAGAGGTGCGTCATCCCCACCTCAGCGCCGATGGTCAACGGATCACCTTTGAGGTGAATCAACAGGGCCAATGGGACGTTGTGGTGTATAGCCGCAGTGGCCAACCTTTATTTGGTCGATCCTAACGTTTAGCTTAGGTTGTACCGTGGTAAAAACCTTAATTTCTGATCTCCCATGTCGCTAGATCAACGGGTACATGAACTACAGGCTCTCGTGGATTCCTTTCATCCCTTAATTGTGATGGAAACCATCGAGGAAGATCGGGTGCGTAACCTTCTACAAATTGCGGTACGGCGGATGCGCATTCAACTGTTTGAATGGTCGATTACCCAGGGGCTGACCCGATCGCCAGGAGGGTCTGAGGGGCCCTGGGTGAATGAGTATGCCCCCCGGGGAAGCATCAAACCCACTGCATTTGAAAAGACCCAAGGGGCGGGGGATCTGATGACGTTCCTGCAGGAAACCAATCAAAAAGGGGTGTTTTGGCTGAAGGACTTTAGCCGCCTCTTAGATGAACCCCAACTCATTCGCCAGTTTCGAGAGTTGGCGCAGGACTTTTCCGAACAGCGATCGGCGATCGTTTTAACGGGGGAAAAACTGGAATTACCGCCGGAACTGAAAGCCGCTGCCATTTATTTAGACCTAGGCATTCCCGAAGATGATGAGTTACTGGAACTGGTGCGAGATGTGGTCAAGCAACTCAAATGCGATCGTCGAGTCCAGGTGGAGGTCAGTCCCGATCAATATAACCTCTTCGTGCGGGCCCTCCGGGGCATGACCCAACGGCAAGCCCGACAAGTTTTGGGGTACGTGACCTTTGAAGATGGTCGCCTCACCATTGATGATGTGCGGAGCATTATTCATCGTAAAACCCAGGTCATTCGTCAAGAAAGCATCGTGGAATATTTTGCAGCGGATGAAATTCAGACCAACTTAGGAGGATTCGCAGGGCTAAAAAACTGGTTAAATCAAGTTCAAATGGGGTTCAGCCCTCAGGCCAAGGCCTGGAACCTGCAAGCGCCTAAAGGAATTTTAATTGTCGGGATTCAAGGGTGTGGTAAATCCTTGGCCGCCAAGGTGATTGCCAAAGTCTGGAAAATGCCCTTACTGAAATTAGATGCGGGTAAACTTTACGACAAGTATGTGGGGGAATCGGAAAAAAATCTACGGCAAGCGGTACAGGTCGCCGAGTCGATGTCTCCCTCTATTTTATGGATTGATGAAATTGAGAAAGGACTGGGCAGCAGTGATGGCAGTGCTGACGGTGGCTTAAGTCGTCGGTTATTCGGTTTTTTTCTGACCTGGATGCAGGAAAAAACGAAGGAAGTTTTTGTTATTGCCACGGCAAATGATATTTCTCAAATTCCACCGGAACTCTTAAGAAAAGGGCGCTTTGATGAAATTTTCTTTGTGGATTTACCGGACGATCAAGAACGACTCAATATTCTGAAAATTCACCTCATTCAACGCAAACAAAGCCCCGATCACTTTGACTTCAATCAACTGGTCGCAGCAACGGAGGGCTTCAGTGGTGCCGAAATTGAACAAGCGATCGTCACGGCCCTTTACAAAGCCCTATACCTCCGACAAATGCCGGGTACAGAATTATTGCTAGAGCAAATCAATGCGATGATTCCCCTCTCGGTTTCCCGCAAGGAATCTATTGAACAACTGAGAACGATCGCCCGAGAACGCTTTGTTAGCGTGCGGGATTAAAGGTAGACCTTAAGACAGTCAAAGCCTATCCGGGCCCAGCCTTAAACATCTGTTTTTATCAGAGAAGTGGGTCTAAAACCCCGTCCTTTCAGGACGGCTTTATGTTGG
>JBMTZC010000084.1:0-13807 GCA_049455215.1 Prochlorotrichaceae cyanobacterium | reverse complement strand
GTGCCCAGCAAACTAAACCCTAGGGCAGTGTTAAACTGCATGGGCACAAAACTAGGGTGAATTTGGATGAGAGGTTTTAAACCGGTATACCACCCCACACAAACCACTAGACCGAGGGCCAGTAAGGCGCATCCGCCGATCTTTAAGACACATTGTTGAGAAAGGTGGATCATAAAAGTTTGACTAAAGATAACTGCGCCCTAATGATTGCCGAAGCAGAAATAGCTATCCACTGGTCAAGTACACCACCCTACCCTTACCGTTCTCTAGGCGGAAAAAGGGAGCCGAATGTGTCACAATAAAACCCTATTTTACAGTGTTCTCCAACTGGCCAAAGTGCAAACCTCATTGCTCCTCTATTAAAGAATCTTGACATGAATGCCCTCAATGCTCCCGCTCTTCTCCAACAATTGTTAGATCAACAATCCCTTTCCATTGAACAATCTCGGGAACTCATGGAAGGATGGCTGCAGGAGGAGATCCCCCCCGTATTGTCCGGTGCAATTTTGGCCGCTATCCAAGCAAAAGGCGTTTCTAGTTCGGAATTGGTCGGCATGGCTCAAGTGTTACAAGGCCAAGCAGAGCAGATGGGTCGTTTACGGGATCCCTCTGAAGTGGTGATTGATACCTGTGGTACGGGGGGAGATGGCGCATCTACCTTTAATATTTCCACCACCGTTGCCTTTGTGGCTGCCGCTGCCGGTATTAAGGTTGCCAAACATGGTAATCGTTCCGCTTCAGGAAAAGTAGGCTCAGCAGATGTTTTGGAAGCGATCGGGGTGAATTTAGCGGCTCCCAAAGAACAGATTGATGCCGCCCTCGATCAGGTGGGCATTACGTTCCTGTTTGCCCCGGGTTGGCATCCTGCCATGAAGGCGGTGGTTCCCCTGCGTAAAACCTTAAAAATCCGGACCATTTTTAACCTGTTGGGGCCCTTAGTCAATCCCCTCAAACCCACAGGACAAGTCTTGGGCGTTTCTCAGGCAAGCTTGGTACCGATCATGGCGGAAGCATTGCAACAGTTAAACATTCCCCAAGCGATCGTTTTATATGGTCGAGAGGGATTAGATGAAGCCGGTCTAGGGGCTCCCACGAATATGATGCAACTGAAAAACGATCGTTTAACCCCTAGTGTGGTTGATCCTCACGCCCTAGGCTTGACCCCCGCCCCCTTAACGTCCTTACAGGGGGGGGACGTAGTCGAAAATTCTGTCATTCTCACCGCCGTCTTACAAGGAAAAGGTAGCCTGGCCCAGCAGGAGGTGGTCATCCTCAACAGTGCCTTTGCCCTGCAAGTTGGCCAAGCGGTTTCTTCCCTAGAACAGGGGATTGAGCAAGCCCGTGCGATTCTCCAGAGTGGGGCAGCCTGGCAAAAACTAGAGGAGTTGGTGGCGTTTCTCAAAGCCGCCTGATAAATTGAGGTGCCTAAGACTCATTCTCCTGAATATGACAAGCGTGGTGATAGCGGACAAAGCCAACACCATAGGTTAACGAGAGGTTTTCGTCGGTGAGGGTATGATGTGGGCTACCTTGGCAGCGAATCATTTGGTTTAAACAAATGACATGATCGCAGTTCCGTTGCACCATTTCTAAGTTATGGGAAACCTGTAGAATCGCCCACCCCTGTTCTTGTTTGAGTTGTTTGAGCAACTGGTAAAAGTCCCATTCACTGCGTAAGTCTAACCCCGCAGGAGCTTCGTCTAAAATTAACAACCGTCGAGGACGCACCAGACAATAGGCCAACAGTACCCGTTTGGTTTGTCCCCCGGAAAGGCTGCTTAGGAGTTTTTGGCGTAACGGCCAGGCATCCACGGTGCTGAGGGCCCTGCGAATGGCCTGGCGACGATCGTTTCCCCCCTGCCAGGGGAGTTGCCAACCCAGGGAATCCCAGCCCAGTCCAACCCATTCTTCCACGGTCATCGGTAAACGACGATCGAAGAGAAAACTTTGAGGCAAATAGGCAATGTCTTGGCGTACCGTGTTTGGTAGTTGCCCCGTCGGACTGAGGCGATGCCCCATCATCCACACTTCTCCGGCTTGATGGGGCAGAATTCCTAACAGGGCTTTAATTAAGGTGCTTTTACCTGCACCATTGGGCCCCACCACAGCGGTATCCGTACCCGGCAACAAGGAAAAGGAGACATTTTGTACCGCCACCTGTTTCTGTCGCTGTACCGTTAAGCCTTGTACCCTCAAGACTGGACTTGCGGCAGCCCCCAGGGGGACTTGAGGCAATCCCGTGTTGCCCACACTGCCCAGCACACTATCCCCGCCGCTGTGGCTCTGCTGAAACATCCCACTCAATCGTTTCACGGTTGGTTCTCCTGGTTGGTCACATTAGGTATGGTTACGGCCGGTGTTGTCTGGTTCCCTGGGGTCAAGGCATTGATCAGGTTGGCTACGTTCTGGCGCATCACCTTTAGGTAGGTTTCCGGGCTAGGATCCCCCGTTTCTAAGGGGTCAAAGACACTAATTTCTAGCTTGAGATCCTGAGCCAGAGCGGCCAAACTATTACTGCTGGCCAAGGGTTCTGTGAGTAGGGCGCGGATATTCTCAGCTTTGACGAGACTAATGATGCGCTGCAGATCTTGGGGAGAGGGACTGACTTCCGGCACATCCACAAAAAACTGCACCTGTAGCCCATAGCGATCGGCAAAATAGGAGGCAAAGTCGTGGAAGGTAATAAAGGTTTGCCCCACATAGGGAGATAACTGCTTGGTAAACTCCTGATCCAACGCTTGGAGAGCAGCTATGTAGGCGGCGGCATTGGCTTCATACAGGGTTTGCCCACCTGGATCCGCAGCCACGAGTCCCTCCCGAATATTTTCAACCTGGGCGATCGCCCGCTGTGGATCTAGCCACAGGTGAGGATTGACATCGCCATGATCATGATCTCCCCCGTGGGCATGGTGCAGATCCTCCGTAGCCAGGGTGGGGATGCCCGTACTGGTTTCAACGATCGCTAAGTCCGCATTCCCGGCACTGCGAATTAAGTCCGCCAGAAAGGCCTCTAGCCCCAACCCATTTTGCACTAAGACATCGGCCTGGGCGATCGTTTCCACGTCTCTAGGCTTGGCTTGAAAGTCATGGGGCCCCACATTAGGGGGCAAAATTTGCACCACCCGCCCCCGATTCCCTAGCACCGCTTGGGTAAATTGGCTCATGGGGGTGATGGTGGTCACGACCTGTAGCACAACCGCATCGGGATCCGTTGCCGTGGTCGTTTGTACCGCTTCAGGGGGGGGACTCAAGGCTTCTACGGGGGACTCTGCTTCTGGGGGGGAGTTCACGCATCCCCCCAGAACGATCGCCGCCAGCAGCACTATTTTGCCCAGGGAGTGCTGGGCGATGCCCTGGAAACGGGGGATACAGGGGGCTTGCCCCTTGTCCGCTAGCCTTCTGCCCCTCCGTCTCCTCTTTGGAGCGATCGCCAGACCACCGTTTTCTTGGCCAGTGGGCAGAGGGGGGGAGCAGCTTAAATCCCGTGAGAGCGTAATTTTGTTCTTCCCTGCTAGGGGTTCCATTCAAAAGCAGTCCAAAGGAATGAGAATGATTCTCATTCTACCGGATTCTTTTCCAGACTGAGACACCAATCAATAAACTGGCGAGCAGTCCGGCCCGATCGTCCATTGTGGCGGGTTGCCCATTGTTTTGCCTGGGCTTCCAAAATCTCGGGCGCTTGGTTGAGGTGAGCCTGCTGGGCTAGGTGATGCACTATCTGAAGATAGGTGTCTTGATCCGCCGGTTCAAAGGTCAGGGTCAAGCCAAAGCGATCGCTAAAGGATAGTTTTTCCTGGACGGTATCCCAGGTATGAATTTCTGCGGCATCCTGGGGGCGGGGGCGATCGTCCTGAAACTCCCGAACGAGGTGCCGCCGGTTGCTAGTGGCGTAGACCACCAAATTCTGAGGTCGGGCGGTAATGCTCCCTTCTAGAACCACCTTGAGGGCCTTAAACATCTCGTCATCTTCCTCAAAGGACAGGTCATCCACAAAGACCACAAATTTGAGGATAGAGGAGCGCACATCTTCTACGATCGCAGGGAGGCTGTGTAACTCCCCTTTCGGCACTTCCACCAACCGCAGTCCCTGACTACCGTAGGCATGGGGTAGGGCCTTGATCAGAGAAGATTTGCCTGAGCCCCGACTCCCGTAGAGCAAAATATTTTGAGCGGGCAACCCCCGCAATAAGAATTCGGTATTTTGGAGCAGCGTTGCTTTAGGGCGATCGTAGCCCACCAGTTGAGCCAAGGTTACGGGATCTGGGTTTGCAATCCCCCGCAGTTGCTGATCCTGCCAGCGAAAACAGGTAAATTGGTTCGCGGGCCCCACTCCCCACTGTTGATAAAAAGCCACTAACTCGGGTAAACGATCGCTCCAGGTTACCGCCCCAGCAAACACGGACTCTAGGGCATCCTGGCGCAGCGTTGCGAAACAAGTATCTTCCCCCTCCTCCAGAGGCAAAAAGATCTGGGTCTCCTGGGCAAAGGGTTCACGGGGTAAAGGCTCCAGTGGATAGACCAAGTATTCCACCACGGAATGAATAGCCCCCACATCGACCTCCGCTAACCGCTGTAGCGCCCGTAGATCCCGCGCTGCGGCCTCCCGGAGCCCCTCCGGTAATTGCTCCACAGGGGTGTGTTGAGCCCGTTCACTCCAAGGGTTCCGATCGAGGGCGATCGCTTCCAGCATTTGACTACGCCAAGTTTGCCCCGTTACCCCTAAGCTCAAAAACCAATCCGCATAGGTGCGTAAACAGTCCTGCGGACGAGGATGGGGATCGAGGAGGCAGTGCAACAGTCTTTCCCAGGCTTGGCCCGTCGGAGTCGTCAGTACACCGCGATACAGCAACAGCCCGATCATGTCTGTCTGTAAGGGCTGCAGCGATCGAAGTACCTCCCGGAAGCGATCGGTATCAAAGGGGGGAACAGTCATGAACATTCCCTGAATTAGACCGGACGATCAGCAATAACCCGATCGATTAACCCATACTCCCGAGCTTCCTCAGCGGATAAGTAGTAATCCCGATCCGTATCCTTTTGGATTTTTTCGATGGATTGACCTGTTCGGGTGGCCAGAATCTCATTGAGTTGATGACGGATGCGCAAGATTTCCTTGGCTTCAATTTCGATATCCGTGGCTTGGCGGCGACCCGTTCCCCCTAGAGGTTGGTGAATCATAATCCGAGCATGGGGCAGGGCCAGGCGTTTGCCTTTGGTTCCGGCGGTCAGTAAAAACGCCCCCATAGAAGCTGCTAACCCGACACAAATGGTGATCACCTCAGACTTAATGTGCTGCATAGTGTCATAAATCGCCATGCCCGCCGTAACGGAACCACCGGGAGAGTTGATATAGAGATAAATCGGCTTATTATTGTCTTCGGAGTCCAGGTACAACAGGAACGCCACAATCCGATTGGCTAAACCATCCGTAACTTCCTGGCCTAAAAAGATAATTCGTTCTTGGCTCAACCGCGTATAAATATCGATCCAGCGCTCGTAGGGACTGCCGGGAAGACGATAGGGAACACTAGGAACTCCAATAGGCATTTCAATTCTCTCTTTTTCTGTAGGTTAGGGATAATGGTCTGGTGCCCGCCGGGGAGGGTTCAAGGTGAGCTTGCAGTTTGCGGCAAATGGCTCAGTCCTCAGTTTTCCCGCCGGGGAAGAACGATAGGTTTCAATAGAGGGCGTTGGAACCGAGCAGGACGATTCAACGGAATTCAAAACGGAGCGCTTACCGCTTAGACCGGGACACTGACGGGAAGATCCTTCGGACTTTCCAAGACTCGATCGATTAGACCATATTCCTTCGCTTGGTAAGGGGTCATATACAACATCCGATCGGTATCCTTCGACAGTTGCTCTACCGTTTGCCCAGTATTACGGGACAAAATTTCCAAGGTCGTGCGTTTGTTGTCTAAAACTTCTCTAGCCCGAATTTGAATATCCGTGGCCTGACCTTGAGCGCCGGTGCGGGGTTGGTTCAGGACGATCGTGGCGTGGGGTAAGCTGGCACGACTACCTTTGGTACCTGCCGATAAAATCATGGCAGCAGTGCCCATCGCTTGACCAATGCAGATCGTGTGTACCGGGGGTTTGATGTAACTCAACGTATCGCAAATCGCAAAGGCTTCCGTCTCAAAGCCGATCGCCGCCCCATCATACCAAGCAGTTCCTGTGGAGTTGATGTAAAAGTAGATCGGCTTTTCAGGATTATCAAACTCCAGATAGAGCAATTGCGCCAGGATCAACTCTGTTACGTCAAGCCCCACCTGACGCTTCACATCATCAGAGGAAAAGAGGGGCATTCCCAGATACACAATCCGCTCTTTGAGTAGCAAGGATTCCAGGTCGGGGGGTGGGGTGCGATAGTAGGCATCCCCGTAGTAGGCCGTTTGAGCAGCCTGAATCGGTCCATTCATAATTGAGCGTTGGGGCAACAGTATTCTTATTCTTAGGATAGTAGACAGCCTGCAAAATAGCTTGGAATTGTCCAGCGGGAATCCGAATTGAGGGGCACTAAGGCTACGGTTTGCACACATCTTAATGGAACCGATCGATTTAGCTGGATCCCCCTAAATCTCCCTTAGTAAGGGGGACTTTCGAGCCGTTTCTTCCGGTTCCCCCCTTTTCAAGGATCCTAAACGGGAGGGCAAAGTATCTTCAGATTGAGCCAAGGGAGATGCCTGACAGCCTCTTCACCCAGAAGACAAATTATACTGTCCCCTCCCCCCCATTCCGAAAGCTGACCATTGGAAGAAGGCAAGGGTTGTGATACCCTGATTTTCTAATCTAGACTGGAAGCATATTTCAAGGCAGAAGCTTTTGTTAAGCCTTTAAGCCTGGGGCAGCAAAAAGTCTGAACGACTCGACCAGATACCAGGGGATATATTGAGAATGAAGCTATACTTCACCGGTGGCACTGATACCGGGTTAGTACGTTCTAGTAATCAGGACTCTCATTGCATTGATCCGGAAGGTCGCTTTTTTATTGTGGCAGATGGGATGGGGGGACATGCGGGAGGTCAAGAAGCAAGTTCGATCGCTGTCAAAACGATCGAGCAATACCTCAGTAAATACTGGGACAGTCCTAAGTCTTCTCCCTGGATTTTGGAACAGGCAATCTTAGAAGCGAATCGCGCCATTCTCAAGGATCAAGATTCCCACCCCGAACGGGCAGACATGGGCACCACGGTGGTTGCCATTATGTTCCGCCCACCCCTGGCCGATCCCCAAGGGGAACCGGAGCCTTGGTGTGCCCACGTTGGAGACTCCCGCTTGTACCGCTTGCGGGGGGCTAGCCTGGTGCAAATTACTGAAGATCATACCTGGGTGAATCGGGCCCTGCGCTTGGGCAACATTACACCCGACCAATGCCGCACCCACCCGTGGCGGCACGTCCTGTCCCAGTGTTTAGGACGGAGAGACCTACAGGACATTCATGTGCAATTGGTGGAGGTCTTACCGGGCGATCGTCTTTTGCTCTGTAGTGATGGACTCACGGAGGAAGTGCCCGATGACATCATTGCCCAAATTCTCAAGAAAATGCGGGCCAGTGACATGGTGGTCAATAGCCTCATTAGCCTCGCCAAAGAGCGGGGAGGCCGGGACAATATCACCGTAGTTGCCCTCGTCGCTGATATGCATCAGTAGGGAGATGCGGTAAAATTTTAACCAGCATTGCGCAGAAGGCACCTTTTCGGCTGCTCTGCCGTCATGCTTCGTGTTGTAGTGGTGTTTGGATGTGCGAGGTAACGTGAACTATTCCTTGACAATTTCATCGGCTCTCGTAGCCGCCTTTAGCTTCTCTGTCCTAGGGATTAACTCGATCGCTAGAGCAGGAGATCTAAGCCTGGCCTTAAACACCGAGATCCCCCCGGTCAGAACTTCGGCCTTAACCTTTGGTGATCCGTTGCCGCTAGCCGCGCAACCCACCATTACTCCCCTTGCACCCGCTACGTTTGATCTCCCTGATCTGCAACTCTCTCAGGCGACCCCTCCCGTATCCCCTGAAGAGAATGCTGCTCCGGAGGAACCTCGCTCCCCCAGCGAAGTTACCCCTCCCCCAGTCCCTACGGCCCCTACAAATCGTCCTACGGCCACTGAGGATCCTCGGGTTTTGGTCGCAGAAGTCCAGGTTCGTGGCGCAGAGCGAAACCCTCAAGCTGATCTGCTACGGGAAGCCGTATATAACGCCATTCAAACCCAGGCGGGGGAACCTACCACCCGTCAAGTCCTAGAGGAAGACTTGAATGCGATCTTCGCCACAGGCTATTTCAGTAACGTTGAGTTTTTACCGGAAGACACCGCCCTCGGGGTACGAATTACATTTTTGGTCACTCCAAACCCCATTTTGAGCCGGGTCCAAGTTTCAGACAGCACTAGGGTGTTGCCCCCCACCTTAATAGAGGACAACTTTAGTCCTTTGTATGGACAACTTCTGAACTTTCAGGATCTACAGGACGGCATTCAGGCGATCAACCAGTGGTACCAAGAAAATGGCTACGTCTTAGGCCAGGTGGTGGATGCGAGCCAAGTTAGTGCTGATGGAGTCGTCACCTTAACGATCGCAGAGGGGGAAGTGTCCCAGGTTGATGTACGGTTTGTGGATGAAACGGGGGCAGAAGTTGAGGGTAAAACCAAGCCCTACATCATCACCCGAGAATTTTCTTTAAAACCCGGCGATGTTTTTAACCGTAACCAGGCGGAGAGCGACCTCCAGCGCGTCTTTGGCTTAGGCATTTTTGAAGATGTTCAACTGTCCCTGGATCCTGCTCCCGAAGATCCCCGTAAAGTGGTGGTCATTGCCAATGTCACCGAAGGACGCACCGGATCGATCGGGGCTGGGGCGGGTCTCAGTTCTTCTACCGGACTGTTTGGCTCCATTAGTTACCAACAGCAAAATCTGCGGGGTCGCAATTACACCCTGGGCACCGATTTAACCTTGGGGACTGATGCTCTGCTATTCAATGTGGCCTTTAGCAATCCCTGGATTAAAGGCGATCCCTATCGCACCTCCTACGCCGTTAACGCCTTCCGGCGGCGATCGATTTCCCTGGTTTTTGATGAAGGTAGACGGGATATTAACCTGCCCAATGGAGACACCCCCCGTATTGTGCGGACAGGCGGCGGTCTCAGCTTTACGCGACCCCTCTCCAAAGATGTTTATAACCCTTCTGTGTGGACGGCTTCCCTGGGGCTAGAGTATCAACGGGTGAATATTCAAGACTCCGATGGTAATAAAGCTTCGCAGGATGAATTGGGTAATGACCTCACCTTTAGTGGCGATAATTCTGACGATCTATTCATTCTGGGGCTAGGTTTAAGCCGGGATTTACGGAATAACCGGGCTCAGCCTACCGCTGGATCCTTGGCACGGGTTGGTTTAGACCAATCTATCCCCTTAGGGCAAGGCAGTATCCTCATGAGCCGCTTCCGGGGCAGCTATAGCTATTACATTCCCCTGCGGCTGGTGCGATTTAGTCAAGGCTGTAAGAAAGACGATCCCTCACCCCTGGAATGCCCTCAAACTTTGGCCTTTAACGTTCAAGGGGGCACCGTGTTTGGGGATTTACCTCCCTATGAAGCCTTTTCCCTAGGGGGCAGCAACTCTGTGCGGGGATACCGTGAAGGTGAAGTGGGGGCAGGGCGCAGTTTTCTCCAAGCGACGGCAGAATATCGCTTTCCGCTCTTTTCCTTAGTGGGAGGCGCACTGTTTGCTGATGTGGCCACGGATCTGGGCAGTGCCAATGGCGTGCCAGGGAATCCGGCAGGGGTTCGGGAAAAGCCCGGTAGTGGCTTTGGCATTGGCTTAGGCGCACGGATTCGTTCTCCCATTGGGGCGATTCGGGTAGATTACGGTCTCAATGATGAGGGGGATGGTCGTCTCCACTTCGGTATTGGGGAGCGGTTCTAAACCAACCGGAATTCCTCACCATTCAGTCTGCATTTGACCACCCCGCCCCTACGGGGCACCCCTCCAGAGGAGGGGAATTCATTGAACGTCAAAATTCTCCTCCTTTGGAGGGGTGGCAGGCGCAGCCTGACGGGGTGGTCAATCCGGGCACGTTGAAGCCTTGCGCGAAGTTCTGAACTGAAAAGGCCTTGCATCACGGTAGGATTACCATAGGTGAATAGGGGTTCCTTCCTCTCTGGTTCAACCTTTCCTTATCTTGTCCTGAGAACTTTCATGAACGCAACCGACGATAAAACCATTGTTAGAGAATATTTCAACAGCACCGGCTTCGATCGCTGGCGACGCATCTATGGGGATGGTGAAGTCAATACTGTCCAGTTAGACATTCGTCAGGGTCACCAACAAACCGTGGATACGGTACTAGGTTGGCTAGAAGCGGATGGGAACTTGGAAGGGTTAACCATTTGTGACGCGGGATGTGGTGTGGGAAGTTTAAGCATTCCCTTGGCTCAGGCTGGAGCGATCGTTTCCGCCAGTGATATTTCTGAAAAAATGGTTGGGGAAGCCGCCTCCCGAGTCAAGGCGATCGAGTCGGATAGTAAACGTTCCTTAAAGGTGGACTTTAGTACAGCGGATTTGGAAAACCTCACGGGCAAGTATCACACCGTCATTTGCCTAGACGTTCTGATTCATTACCCCACGGAAAAAGCGGCGGAAATGATCGAAAAATTGGGCAGTTTAGCGGAGCAACGACTGATTTTTAGCTTTGCCCCCAAAACCCTCTGTTTAACCCTGTTGAAATTTATTGGTTCTCTCTTCCCCGGGCCCAGTAAAACCACCCGTGCCTATCAACATCCAGAAGCCACGATTCGTAAAATTCTCGAAGAAAAAGGGTGGACTGTGCAACGCAATGACATGACCAGTACCCGCTTCTATTTCTCCCGGATTTTGGAAGCTGTTCGTCAGGATTCAGCGGCAGAGTAAAACCGCTCGGTGAGAGGGTGGGGGATCCGCACCCCACTCTTGCCCTCCTGTACCGCAAGCCCAGTTTTGGATTTTTCGAGGTGCTATGACTTCCTTGATGCCAACCCCCCAGCCTCGATCGCTTCCTCTGGCCCCTGCAGACTGGTTTTGGGCAATGTGGCGAGAACCGCAGCCTCTGCCACTCCCGGAAGCGAGGGCTTTTGTTCCTACCAAGCTCCTCACCGCGTTCAAAAAGCAACCCCGAACCGTTAACTCTTATTTTTGGCCGTCCTTAGAGATTCCCCGATCCCTAACCCAGGAAGAAGCGCAGTTTTGGTTGACGGCCATGACCTGTCCGCCCCCATTAGCCAGTTGGTCATTAACGACAAAAACCCTGCTCTTGACTCTGGAAGAAGCGATGCAAAAGGGGGGGCAGGATTTACCCAATCAAGAGGAAGCCCTAGCGGCCCTCGGCAAGGCCCATCAGACCGCATCTCCGCAGTTAATTCTGCCCTTGTTGCACTATTTTGACCCCGAGACGATCGTGGGTTGGATACTGGATCCCACTCAATTTCCCGTGGAAGTGATCCACAACGCCTATCAAACTCCCCGTCATCAAATCGAAGCGGCTCAATCTGCCATTACGACGGCGCTGATTTTGGGGTGGCAGCAGTTTGCGGTGCCCTATTTAACCTTGGTGCAACGAGATCGGTGTCGGCATCTGATCAGGGAGGTACTCGATCGCACCGTTTGGCGGGCAGATTACTTCAAAAGTGCGCCCCCGGTCTATTACCTGGCGGCGAGTCTGGGGGGATTTGGCGAAGCCTTGCAGCGTCTGATTGCCACCTGGCCCGAGGATAGCTACCGCAACCTCTACCAAGGGGCGTGGATGTCTGGGGCAGATTATGTGGCCCGGCAACAAACTCGTCCCCAGGAAATTCTCTTTGGCTTAGCGGATCCCGATCGAATGGCCTT
Source organism: Prochlorotrichaceae cyanobacterium (assembly GCA_049455215.1). GTDB lineage: Bacteria > Cyanobacteriota > Cyanobacteriia > Prochlorotrichales > Prochlorotrichaceae > JBEAPM01. Next base: position 1,953 of record JBMTZC010000084.1, on the reverse strand, counting down.
TGAAATGCAGCGCTTGGGATTGCGCCTAAATCGGTTGTCCTATGTCAAAGGTTGGTTAGCCCATACGGAATACCAGGAACTGCCCTGGCTTCAAGAGACATTGCTGAACTTGAATCGGAAAGAACACTTGCTCACCCTGATGCGCCACCTCATCACGATCGTTGCGCCGGAGTTAGCCCCCATCATGTTAGATCTCACCCAAAATCCAGCCACCGCAGAACTAGCTTCCCGTTGGCTAACGGATTATCCCCAAGTGGCCATGGCCGGCATTTTAGGGGATTTAAGGGGCAAACCCCAGATTTCCCAAGCTGTGCAAAAGTATCTGCAGCGTCGGCTGGGCCGTGGAGATGGGGAGTGGATGCAGCACTGGGTGACCGAGCAGGTGGGTGTGGAGACGCTGAGTGATGGCGTGAACACTGCCTTAACCACCCTCTGGACAGCAGAAGCATCTCCCCCACTGGATCCAGAGAGAATGCCTGCGGCACTGCAAGCAGGTTTTGCCCAGGCGCAGTTGGGTCAAGTCAAGCTCCCCAAGTGGCTGGATGCTGGAGACCTCACGCCGTTACAGTGCCAGGATGCCCAGGGCGAAACACGATCGTTTCTACGCCAACACATGGAAACCGTACTCCAAGCCTGCCGCCACAGTACTTTAAGTGAACCCCATCCCCTCCTTCTAACCCTCAAGCAGTGCTTACCCCCGGCGGGACTGGCCGCCTTTGCGGGGCAGTTATTTGAACGCTGGCTAGCGGTGGGGGCTCCCCCTAAGGATCAGTGGACCATGCAACCCCTGGGCCTCTTGGGCAATGACACCACGGTTTTACAACTCACGCCCTTGATTCGGGCTTGGCCGGGAGAAGGCAAACATAAACGAGCGATCGTTGGGTTGGAGTGCCTCAAAGCGATCGGGACGGATACCGCCTTAATGCAAATTCATGCCATTGCTCAACGCATCAAATTTAAGTCCCTCAAAACCAAAGCAGTGGAGTGCATGGAAACCCTCGCCCAGGAGCGGGGGATCAGCCAGGAGCAACTAGAAGATCGCATTGTTCCGGACTGTGGTTTGAATGCCCAGGGGAGTAAAGTCTATGACTATGGTGGCCGCCAGTTTCGGGTTGTCTTGTCAGCGGACTTAAAACCACAGATCCGCGATCCCCAAAACAAACTCAAAGCCAACTTACCCCGCCCCACTAAAACAGACGATCGTACCTTAGCGGAAGCAGCGATCGCTGACTGGCAAGTGCTGAAGAAAACCCTGGGGCAAGTGGTATCCCTACAGGCCAAACGGTTGGAACGGGGCATGATTGAACAACGGCGCTGGCAGCGATCGGAATTTGAAACTTATGTACTAGGTCATCCCGTGTTGCTGAACCTGGCCCAACGCCTCATTTGGGGAGCGTACTCCCCCACTTCCACAGAGTTTGTGACTACCTTTCGGATTACGGAGGATGGAACCTCTGCCGATAGTGAGGACGAAGACATAGAAGTACCCCCCAACCTGGAGTTGGGCATTGTTCATCCAGCGGAGTTCACTACCGCCCAACGGCAACAGTGGGGACAACTCCTCAGTGACTATGAAATTGTGCCCCCCTTCAGTCAGTTAGCCCGTACCGTCTTTACCTTATTACCCGAAGAGCAGAGCCAGTCCAGTATTCAACGATTTGCCGGTGCGGAAGTCCCCTCCATGGTTGCGGCTGCAATCTTCAAGAGTACAGGCTGGGAACAACGCTCCTATCACTACTTCAAACCCTTTCCCCAAAGCAACCTCACCGCGATCGTTTCCTTCGATAGCTGGGGATACACCATTCCCTTGGGCGAAATTTACTTTGTTCCTGGACTCTCCACTACCAGTGGGGGAGCAGCCTTACCTCTCCTCGAGATTTCCCCCGTCATTTTAAGTGAAGTGCTACGCAACATCGGCGCGATCGCCAGTAAAGCAAACACTTAACTACCCCG
>JBMTZC010000083.1:0-13843 GCA_049455215.1 Prochlorotrichaceae cyanobacterium | reverse complement strand
GGTATAGCTTAGATTGGTTAGATATTTATTGAGGGACATACTCTAAGCTTTTTAGGATGTTTAGATCTTGTTCAATTTCCAGGAAAAATTGATATTCTCCTTGCCATTCTACATACTCTAAATCTCCCCCTTCTAAATCTTCAGCGGTGAGAGTTTGGAAGCATTGTGCTGAGGGAACTTGATACTTAGCCTCAAAGGTTTCTAGATTTTTGCGCGTGAGTTGTAACGATCGCTCCAGTCGCTCAATCATAGCTTGAACCGCAGATTGTAGCAGCGTTGCTGTGCGCTGAGGATGATCTGGAGTCTTCAAAAGAACACTAGACATTGATTTCATTCGGAGTGAGTTTTTTCTAACCTAACATAATTTCTCGTTATCGCTTTTTCCGTAACCCTTCGGGAGCCTCTAGAATAGTAAAGCTGTAAAATGATGCCTTGACTATTCCCCCTATGGCTAAACGTGTTTCTCCCAAAATCGCTAAACCTGCTCCTGACCTGAAGGGAAACACAGATTCTACTCAGACCACAGATGCTTCGATCGCTTCGGAATTGCTCTCTCCTTCCCTAGAAACCATGATTCGGGTGCGGGGCGCACGGCAGCATAATCTTAAAAATATTGATCTGGATCTACCCCGCGATCGTCTTATTGTCTTTACGGGGGTGTCGGGTTCCGGCAAGTCATCCCTTGCCTTTGATACGATTTTTGCAGAGGGGCAGCGGCGCTATGTGGAGTCCCTCAGTTCCTATGCCCGGCAGTTTTTGGGACAGGTGGACAAGCCCGATGTGGATGCGATCGAAGGGTTAAGTCCAGCAATTTCCATTGATCAAAAGTCCACGTCCCATAATCCTCGCTCCACGGTGGGTACGGTGACGGAAATTTATGACTACCTACGCTTACTCTTTGGGCGGGCCGGGGAACCCCACTGTCCCCACTGTTACCGATCGATCGTTCCCCAGACCATTGACCAGATGGTGGATCGAGTGCTGGAACTGCCGGAGCGGACGCGGTTCCAAATTCTGGCTCCGGTGGTACGGGGGAAAAAAGGAACGCATCAAAAATTGCTCTCTAGTTTGGCGGCAGAAGGCTTTGCCCGGGTACGCATTAATGGCGAAGTCCGGGAGTTGGCGGATAATATTGAACTGGATAAAAACCATAGCCACACGATTGAAGTGGTGATCGATCGCCTCGTCAAAAAGGAAGATATGGGGGAACGTCTAGCGGACTCCCTCACCACCTGTCTGAAACGATCGGGGGGAATTGCAGTCATTGCGATCGTGGATGCCCCTAAACTCTCTGTACTGGAGGGCGGTGCGACAGGGGAGGCACCCGTCGGGAATACAGCCGGGAGTACACTGCGGGCGGCAGAAAAAGCCCCGGCCTATGATCTCGTCAATAGCGCTCCCCGGGCTGCGGAAGCGAATCACCTGCCTTCGGAACTTGTCCTGTCGGAAAATTTTGCCTGTCCTGAGCATGGGGCAGTCATTGAAGAACTATCTCCCCGTCTCTTTTCCTTCAACTCCCCCTATGGAGCCTGTCCCACCTGCCACGGTCTGGGCGCTCTCCAACAGTTTTGCGCCGATCGGGTGGTGCCGGATCCCAGTCAGCCTGTCTATGCCGCCGTTGCCCCGTGGTCAGAAAAGGATAATGCCTATTACTTCTCCCTGCTCTACAGTGTGGGACAAGCCTACGGCTTTGAGTTGCAAACCCCCTGGAAAAAACTCACCCCTAAGCAACAGCAGGTTCTCCTCCACGGGAGCGATCGAGAGATCGTCATTGAAACGGATTCCCGCTATGGGGGACGATCGCAGCAAAAACGACGCTACGAAGGCATTTTGCCGATGCTGGAACGCCAGTACCGAGACAGTAGTTCCGAGAGTTTTAAGCAAAAATTAGAAAAATATCTGGTCAATCAAGTCTGTGAAGAGTGTCATGGCGATCGGCTCAAACCCGAGTCCCTCGCGGTTCGCATTGGTAGCTACGGGATCCGCGATCTCACCAGTGTTTCCATTCGAGACTGTCTTCAGCGCATTCAAGTCCTCACGGGAGAGTCCCCCGCCTCTCCAGATTCCGGAGCCCACCTCAGCGATCGTCAACTCCAGATCGGGGCACTCGTCCTCAAGGAAATTAAGGCCCGCCTGCAATTTCTGCTGGATGTGGGATTAGATTATCTCAGCCTCGATCGCGCTGCCATGACCCTTTCTGGCGGGGAAGCGCAACGGATTCGCCTCGCCACCCAAATTGGCTCCGGGTTAACGGGAGTGTTGTATGTCCTGGATGAACCCAGCATTGGTCTACACCAACGGGATAACGATCGTCTCCTGCGCACCTTGACCCGTCTGCGGGATCTGGGCAATACCCTAATTGTGGTGGAACATGACGAAGACACGATTCGGGCAGCGGATCACCTCGTTGATATTGGCCCCGGTGCCGGCGTTCACGGCGGCGCGATCGTTGCCCAGGGGCAGTTGTCTGACTTGCTGGAGTGCCCCGAATCCATTACGGGTGCCTATCTTTCCGGGCGAAAACGCATTGACACCCCCCAAGAACGGCGGCCAGGCAATGAAAAGACTCTGATCCTCAAAAACGCCCACCGCAATAATTTACGCCATTTAACCGTAGAGATCCCCCTGGGTAAACTGGTCTGCATTACCGGCGTATCCGGTTCAGGCAAATCCACCCTCATTAACGAACTCCTCCACCCTGCCCTGCAGCACTACCTAGGGCAGCAAACCCCCTTTCCCAAAGACTTAGAAGCCTTAGAAGGCATCAAAGCCGTAGATAAAGTCATTGTCATTGACCAGTCCCCCATTGGGCGCACCCCCCGATCGAACCCCGCAACCTACACCGGCACCTTTGACCCCATTCGAGAGGTATTCACCCAAACGATCGAAGCCAAGACCCGAGGCTACAAACCAGGACAATTTTCCTTCAACGTCAAAGGCGGTCGCTGTGAAGCCTGTAAAGGGCAGGGGGTCAACGTCATTGAAATGAACTTCCTGCCAGATGTCTACGTTCAGTGCGAAGTCTGCAAAGGGGCTCGCTACAACCGAGAAACCCTACAGGTGAAGTACAAAGGCAAGTCCATTGCCGATGTCTTGAACATGACCGTAGAAGAAGCCTGTCATTTCTTCGATGCCATTCCCGGCGCGTCCGCCAAACTGCAAACCCTGGTGGATGTGGGCTTAGGTTACGTGCGCCTCGGACAACCCGCCCCCACCCTCTCCGGCGGTGAAGCCCAACGAGTCAAGCTAGCCACAGAACTGTCTCGTAGAGCCACCGGCAAAACCCTCTATCTCATTGATGAACCCACCACCGGACTCTCCTTTTACGATGTTCACAAGCTCCTCGATGTCATTCAGCGCCTCGTAGATAAAGGCAACTCGATCGTAGTGATTGAGCACAATCTGGATGTTATCCGCTGTGCCGATTGGATCATTGACCTCGGCCCCGACGGCGGCGATCGGGGCGGAACGATCGTTGTGGAAGGTACCCCAGAAATGGTGGCTCAACATCCCTCCTCTTATACGGGTTTATATCTGAAACCCCTGCTGGCAGAACAGAGTTAATGCCGTAAACTTACTTCCCTAATCCTTATGACTCCGAAAGAACAACTTCTCCTCGAAATTGAACAAGCCCCCGACACCGTGATCGAGATGGTTCTGAATTTGCTGCAGTCCCTGAAGCCGTTAGTCCAAAATCAGGTTTCTCCTTGGCCAGTCGATCACAATTCTCAAGATTCGGAAATTGATTTCTCTAAAAATTTACAATCCTTACAATCTATACAAACAGAAGAATCTGACTTACCTAGCTTTCTCAAAACCTTGGCGGAAATCCATGCAGAAGTTCCCTGGTCAGAGTGGGAAAAGCTACCTGAAGATATGGCTAAAAATGTCGATCACTATCTTTATGGAGCGCCAAAGGTTGAAGAATGAGAAAAGTTTTTGCGGATACTGGTTATTGGATTGCAATACTGAACCGTAGAGATTCATTACATCAAAAGGCAAACTAGTCTTAAACCTTTATCAAGACTCCAGAATTCATATTATTTCCCAAACCCCAGAATTATTCTCGGTTGCATTAGATCTCTATAAAAATCGCCTTGATAAGAGTTGGAGCTACACTGATTGTGCATCATTTTGCATCATGAAGGAGCAAGGTATCACAGAGGCTTTAGCTCACGATAAGCATTTTGAGCAAGCAGGATTTACTTCATTGTTGAGACGATCGATAATGTAACTGATTTCTTTCGTAACCTGTGGCTATTTTACATTCGCGCAATTGCAGATTGATCGATACGCCTGACTCCCTGAAGACTAATCTAGGTGACAGCATAATGCGGGAGGCAAAATCTCTTCTATCCCTATGAAAACTACGTTGTTTGTTATTGAAATTATCGCAATTTTAGTCTTTGCCTATTCAGGGATGATTCATGCTCGTAGGAGCGGTTTTGATTATGTTGGTGTATTAACGATCGCTTTGGTCTCGGCATTCGGTGGTGGAACGTTGCGGGATATTTTGCTGGACAATCATCCCCTTTACTGGATAGAACATTGGGAATTTCTGGTCTACGTCATACTGTTGTCACCGATCGCCCTCCTAGCCTTACAATTCAACAAAGATTTTTCAAGCCGACGAATTTTAATGTTGATTGATGCCCTCGGCTTAGGCTTGTTTACGGCTTCGGGAGTGGGAATCGCTTTGGAGTTGCATACCCCCGCACTGCCCGCCTCTTTTATCGGTGTCATCACTGCAACTTTTGGTGGTGTATTGCGGGATGTTCTGTCCAATCAAAAGCCTCTACTTTTTCAACCCACCGAGCCCCTAAATGCAACCTGTTCTTTCACCGGGGCTTGGGTTTACATTGTTATGCTTCGGCTGAATTTCCTCCCTCCATTAGCCTTGATCGTTTGTATCGCAGTAACATTTCTACTTCGCGCTGTAGCAGTCACCTATAATTGGAGACTTCCATTTTAGACCCAGCTTGAGCTAACCCCTGGTCAGGGGCTAAGCATAAGTCAGCAACAGATTCACCTCGAACGCAAATCCCGGAATAACTTCAAACACCAGGGAATCTCCCTCCTGTAAGAGTACTAGTCTTCAAGGGATGAAGGAGACGGAGTTGGTGAGCTAAACGGTTTTCCCAGGGCAGGATTGTAGCGTGAGATTTACCAAACGATCGCCCAGTTGAGGCGGTTTGCAAGGGTGCCATCGGGATGCCGGTACGATCGTTGAATTACTTACGGCAAGCGTTGCAGATGTTACTTTTGCCCAATGGTCCTGTCTTGCAGGGTAACTTGACCATTTTTGACGATCTGCTGACTTTTACCTGCTGGGGATTGCATCCTCCCTCATCCGTTAGAAAACCAGCGCCACATTTCCGGATCTGCTAATAACAGATAGGGATCAATCCTTAATCATGCATAGGACAGCCTTTCTGATCCTAGGCTGGAGATTCTCCGGCATCCCCAGGGATAAAGATCGGCATGTTTTCCTGAAAAGTTAGGGGCGTGAGGGGGTTCTCTGGCCCATCCAGAGGTCTCTGAATGTGTCATTATTTTGTTAAACTTGCCTCACGTTAAGCGAAATCTCCCATAGACGTTTTCAAAAATTCCACTTATTGTATAAACGCAATGGCAATCAAGGGTGCAGTGTTCAGCACCACTCCGGTGCTTTAGTCGTTTGGATCGCAGTGGAAAATCTAGAAAATCAATGTTCAAGTCACTCTGGAGCCAGGGAGGTTCATCTCACTTTGCCCATTCGAGTAGTTCCCCTAACCACTATCCTACCCATAGGAATCGGCAGGCGGTTAACGTGAACCCTGATTTTTGTCACCTTAAAGGTAATATTCTGATCATTGATGATACCCCAGACAATCTGAGGCTATTATCCGCTGTTCTCCAACAGGAAGGCTACGAAGTGAGGAGCGCCCTCACCCCCGGTGCGGCATTTATGGCGATCGAGGCCTTAATTCCTGATTTAATCCTACTGGATATTCGGATGCCAGAAATGGATGGGTACCAGATTTGTCAAGCCCTAAAGCAGGACGATCGCTATTGCCAGATTCCGGTTATTTTCCTCAGTGCCTATAATTCCGTGACGGATAAAGTTCGGGCCTTTGAAGTGGGGGGAATTGATTATATTACAAAGCCGTTTCAGTCCTTAGAAGTTCTCTCTCGCATTCATGTTCACCTCAGCCTGAGACGATCGCAGAAAGCCTTAGAAATTTCCAATGCACAAATCGCTGATTTACTGAACAAAGAACGGGAATCCAATCGAGTGCGATCGGAATTCATTTCCATGATTTCCCATGATTTTCGGACTCCCTTAAGTACCATTCAAGGGTTTGCCTCGTTATTCAAAAGTTCTCTTGGTGAATTACCAGAAGATCAGCAATTCTATTTTCTAGATAAAATCGAGAAGAGCGTGGACTCTGTTTTGGAGTTACTGGATCAGTTCTTGTTAATCAATAAACTGGAACAGGAGAAACTCAGTGTCAGCTTTTCTGAGTTCGACTTATATGAATTCTTTAGTGACTTAATTGAAAACTTTCAAATTGCGTATGCGCATAGCCACACGGTAAAATTTATTACTACTGAACAAAACTATAAAATTATCTCGGATCCCAAGATTCTCCGCAGTATTCTTGATAATCTGATTTCTAATGCCATCAAGTACTCCCCCGAAGGGGGCGAAGTTCATCTGCTCCTAGACTCTAGTTCAAATTACATTTGCTTTCAGGTACAGGATCAAGGCATTGGCATTCCCCTCGAAAATCAAGATCAACTCTTTGAGCCGTTTTATCGAGCCGACAATACGGGCAATATTCAAGGCACCGGTCTCGGTTTAGCGATCGTTAAAACATCCGTTGAGATCTTAGGGGGCAAAATTCAAGTGGAGAGTACACCGGGAGTCGGCACTACTTTTATCATTTCTTTGCCCTGCGTTCCACGGGATTACAAAGGTTCTGCTTAGAGTGTTGGAAAGAGTGTTGGAAAAAGCCTCTTTTTGTGAGAATGTTTGTGAGCAGACTGGAGTCTAAGGATAGAGTAGGGGGAACGGATGACCCACAAGAACCCGATCGCTACAACCACCGTTGACCCCACAGGGGGACAGATTTTAGATGGCAAAGCCCTGTCTCTGCAAATACAGGAGACCTTAAAGGCAAAGGTTTTGAACCTGACCCAGCAGGGAAATCGATCGCCGGGTTTAGCGGTGATTATGATTGGCGATAATCCTGCTAGCGCGGTCTATGTGCGCAATAAAGAACGGGCCAGTACAACCGTTGGCATTATTTCGACTGTTCATCACTTACCCGAAACCGTGAGTCAGGAGGACGTGAGTGAACTGATTGAGGAGTTAAATAGCGATGACGCGATCGATGGTATTTTGCTGCAACTCCCCATTCCCGATCGCCTGGATCCTGTGTCTTTGCTCTATCAAATTCATCCAGATAAAGATGTGGATGGGCTACATCCCCTCAATTTGGGCCGCTTAGTGCGGGGGGAACGGGGGCTACGCAGTTGTACCCCAGCCGGTGTGATTCGGCTACTAGAGGCCTACGACATTCCCTTGGAAGGTCAGCAGGTATTAATGATTGGCTGCAGCATTTTGGTGGGTAAACCCATGAGCTTAATGCTGTTGGAAAAAGAAGCCACCGTGACGATCGCCCATATTAAAACCCAGGATTTACCGAAGCTCAGCCGTGAGGCGGACATTATCATTGTGGCGGCGGGTTGTCCGAACTTGGTGCAGGCGGATATGGTCAAGTCGGGGGCTGTGGTGGTGGATGTGGGCATTAATCGGATTACCAGTTATGAAGGTAAATCTCGGATTGTGGGCGATGTGGACTTCGATCGGGTGCGTCCCTTAGTGAATTGGATTACTCCTGTGCCGGGGGGGGTGGGGCCCATGACCGTGGCCATGCTTCTGGAAAATACGGTCTGGAGCTATGAGCAACGTCTGAAGCCTTAGATGAGAGGCTCAACGGCATCCAAAATCCCTTAACTTCAATTTGAAAGTGTTCTACAAGCCTTGCCCCACCGCTAACGGGGGACAGCCTCTAGCTCGCACTGGGCAATACTGACCCAGGTACTGGAACCATCGACCCAAAATTCTTTTTTCCAGATCGGGGCTTCGTGTTTGAGGGTATCAATGGCATATTGGCAGGCGGCAAAAGCTTCAGCGCGATGGGGGGCTCCAATGGCCACCAGGACACTAATTTCCCCCACCGCTAGTTTGCCAGTGCGGTGATGGATGACAACGGAGCGCACAATGGGCAAACGCTGCTCAATTTGTTGGGCAATGGCTGCAAAAACCTTAAGCGCCATGGGTTCATAGGCTTGATACTCTAAATATTGCACGGCTCGTCCCGCCGTATCCTGCCGCACCATCCCACTCATGACCACGATCGCTCCGTTGTATCCCTCTTCTGCTAAGTGATAGGCTGCCGCCAAATCTAAGGGGGCAAAGGTCATTCGCAAATCGGTTTTAAGCATCGATCGTCTTGATCCTCAGGTCAGTCACGTAAGTATAGAGAGCATCCGGTGCTTCTCCCTCCAGTAATTTTTCCTTTAATTGGCTTAAACCTTGGGAAAAATGATCCAGATGATTTTGATAAAAGTGGTGTCCCGCCAGTAAATCTTTAAACACACTGGTTTCGATCGCTTCCCGGCTCAGTTGATTTTCCACAACCAGGGGATCCAAATAATCCGAACTGGTTAGCTCCGATTTCAGTAAAAAGATTAAAGCACCACTCACCTGTTTTAAGCGATCGTTGAGATTCCGCAGGTTCAGATCTAAACGATTAAATCCCACCTGTCCCTGTAGGCGCAATTCCACGATCGCATCCTGGAGGGGATGTTGATGATTGGCTCGTTCAATCACCCCTAAAGCTTGGCTCTCCACCTCCGCCTGACTCCAGTTTTTATCCGTTTCCAAAATCAAGCGGTAAATGGGGCGTTGTTGATAGTCCCGCTTGAGATCGGCCTCAATGCCCGAGGGGGTAATTTGCACTCGATAGACCCCCCGAGGCATTTGTGTCTGCCCTTCCGACACACTATTGGCTTCCACTGACCCCGCATTAAAAATCCAACCCTGTTCGGAATAGCTTTTATGGATGTGTCCCAGGGCTAAATAATCGACCCCGGCGGTCTTGAGGGGCAACAGATCCTCATAGCGCAACGCCCCCGCATAACGGGCAATCTGACCCTCTAAGCCATGATGGAGCATCATCACCGTTGTCCCGGGAGATTCCGGTAACGTTTCTAAGGCCTCGGCTAATTTCTTGACCGCTTGGGGAGTCGAAGCTCCATACCAGCGGGAACCGACCACCCTCACACCGCAGTCTAAATCAATGTAGCCCCCCCGGCCACTGTCCGGATCCCAGGGGGAAAGCAGGGTATCTCCCGTTTCCTCCGGCTCTAATAAAATTAACCAGTCCTGTTCGGCTAAATATCGCAACCAACTGGTTTTGACCCCATAGGGGCAATTGTCATGATTTCCTTCGATCGCCAAGACGGGAATATTTGCTGTTTTCAATTGCTCTAAAACAATCTGGGCCTGGTTAAGGGTACTGGGTTGAATAGAGCGATGTTCAAATAAATCTCCGACAATTAAGACAAAATCAACCGCTTGGTCTAGGGCATAGCGATCGATGCAATCTTGAAACGCATAGAAAAAATCCTTAGTCCGTTCCCCGTTGTTGTAACGGTTGTAGCCGAGATGAACATCCGAGAGATGGAGAAAAGTTGCCATAAATTTCGTCAATCCAAATGATCTGTCCACATAATCGCTATTGTCGGGTCTCTACTGCAGGGGAAAGGGTGTCTGTGTTCTATTCTCTCATTGATTTTTGCCGCTTTAGGGGGAAAGCCGTACCCTCTCCAGGTGAAAACCCCTCCAACAATTCAAACTATAATAGAGATCCCCCCAGGGCTCCCGTCTTGAACACCTCAATATAATGATTGGCGGCCAATCTGTCCGCCACAATCCCTATGACTCCGTAGAAATAGGCATCAACCTTTCAATTTTTCGAGGTGTTCATTGGTTCGGAGGACTGGTTGTGGTGTCGGGATGGCAATAGTTTTCCAAAAAAAATTGAGAAGGCGTTCGGAATCACACCCCTAGGTGATGTAGATTATCGATAAGATCGATCGCTATCATGGAAAGTAAATTGCATCTTTTTTAGGATTCTAATAACCTCCCTACCTCAGGAATCTGTAGGGATCCGAACAACCTGAGTTTAAGCACGGCTCAAACTGAAATTGGATCCCACGAAAGCATCAAGGGTCTTTACAAAAATTTACATCAAGGGTTGACGATAAGTCTAGAAACGTTCAAAAAAATCTACACAAGGGTTACCCCCTGATCCTTGATTCCGTACATTTTCGGCTTGAGTTCCGCTTTAGGAAGGCGACGCAAACCGGTTTCATCCAACTTACGCAAAAACAGCCCATTTTCAGAGGACAAAAATCTGGTTATAGCCCCCATTTTATCCGCTAGCTCAATTTAATAAAGGTAGTTTTATGTCCATTAAACTTGATCCCTCCCCCGTTCTTCAGGATACCGACCTAGCGTCCCTGTCTACGGTTCCCTCCCGTCGTTCCACCGATTTAGTCCGCATTTACCTTCAAGATATTGGTCGGGTTCAACTCCTCGATCGGGCTGAAGAGGTTTCGGAAGCCCAAAAAGTGAAAGCCTACGTCACCCTTTTGGAGGCGCGGGCCGACTTAGCCAAACAATCCCAGGGTCTCTTGGCGACCTATGTAGATACCTTAGCGATTCGGGATCAACTCACGGCCCAACTGGGTCACCGCCCCTCCCTCGATCGCTGGGCCCTAGAGTCTGGTCGTTCCCCCATTGAACTCCGTGCCCTCTTGCACCAGGGCAAGCAGGAGTGGGCCCAACAGGTCAATTTAAGCCCCGAAGACCTCGATCGCATTGAACAGGAAGGACTACGGGCTAAGGATCACATGATCAAAGCCAATTTACGCTTGGTGGTCTCCGTCGCCAAGAAATATCAAAATCGGGGCATGGAATTACTGGATTTAATTCAGGAAGGCACCCTCGGTTTAGAGCGAGCGGTGGAAAAATTTGATCCCACCAAAGGCTACCGCTTTAGCACCTATGCCTACTGGTGGATCCGTCAGGGCATCACCCGCTCCATTGCCACCCAGAGCCGCTCCATTCGTTTACCGGTGCATATTACGGAGAAGCTGAACCGTATCAAAAAAGTGCAGCGAGAAATTATCCAAAGGACGGGGCGCTCCGCGACCTTGCAGGAAATTGCCACGGCACTAGAAAGTACGACGGAGCAAATTCGGGAAATTCTGCTCCGGGTTCCCCGTTCCGTTTCCATGGAAATGAAAATCGGTAAGGATCAAGATACAGAACTCGGGGATCTCTTAGAAACCAGTGAAATTTCGCCAGAGGACAATCTCATTAATGAATCTTTACAAAAAGAGATTCAATATCTGTTGGCGGATTTAACCGAGCGGGAACGGGATGTCATTCAACTCCGTTTTGGGCTCCGAGATGGCCAGTATTATTCCTTGGCGGAAATTGGTCGAGTGCTCACCCTCTCTCGGGAACGGGTACGACAAATTGAGTCTAAGGCGTTGCAAAAACTCCGCCAACCCAGTCGGCGGAATCGTGTGAGAGACTATCTGGATACGGAGAAGTAGGGGCGCTGACGGCCTCTGGCTCCTGTCGTGACGGACTTATGGGGAGAGTGTCTGTGAACCGGGTAAATTTGAACCCGCTCAGTTTGAACCGGCTCAAACAGTGGTGGCCACTGCTGCTGTTTTGCCTCATTCTCTTGGTGCTGGCTCTGGCTCCGGGGCAACCTCACGATCGCAGTGGATCCACCTATAGCCGCGATCCTGAGGGCTATGGGGCTTGGTATGCCTACATGGAAGACCGAGGGACTCCCGTACAGCGTTGGCGCAAGTCCTTAGCTGATTGGGAAACTTTTGTTACGGAGCGCCGTGATCCTGCTGGAACGGATGTCCGGGACGATCGCCCCTTAACCTTACTGCGGATTCATAGCCAACCCATTGCCGCCAAAAGTGCCTTGAACGGTATAGCGGTGAAACAAAGCCGTTTAATTACCCTGGGGGTCAAAACTCCCGCCACCTTTGCGCCTTACCGTAGTCACCCCACCACGCCTCAGGGGAAAATTCTTTTGGATAGCAGTCGGCGGTTGCCTCCAGAGAAACTGCAAGAGCAGGATCAGGTAATTTTAGCGGATCAATTTGGTGTGATCGCCTGGCAGCGATCGGATCCAGACCCCGGTGGCAGCACTGCAATATGGATTAATAGCCCCCACTTGGCGGCCAATGCCTACCAGGACTTTCCCCGTAATTACGAATTTTTAGCGGAACTGGTGACGGCTGCCGGGGGCGAAGTGTGGGTGGATGAATACTTACACGGCTATCGCGATCGGGAGACGGATACTACGAGCGGCGAGTCCCTCACCTGGCAACGGTATTTACAACAGTCTAGTTTGATGGTGATTCTGGCTCAGGGTTGCTTGCTCTTAATCTTAGTTTGGCTTGCCCATAACCAACGCTTTGGCTCACGGATCCCCTTTACGCCCCCCACCACCGACAATACGATCGCCTATATTCGTGCCTTGGCGGGGGTCTTACGTCAGGTTAATAACCATCAGTTTGTGGGGGAAACCCTGGGGAAAGCGGAACAGCAGTATTTTCAAAATCACCTCGGTTTACGGGGGCAGCCCCTGAGCCAATCCAGTCTCGGTAAAGCCTGGGAAGCCCAAACGGGACGATCGCCCCAGGACATTGACCCTTTACTGAACTTGCCTCAACGCTGTAGTGACGCTGATTTGCTGCAATGGTTAAAAAAAGTGCTCGCGCTGCACCAGAGCCTAAGACATCGTCAGTAAAACCTTTAAGGTGCCCCGCTGTTGGGCATGGGCAAAGGCTTCCAGCGCTTGTCCTAAGGGATAACGTCCCTGAATCAAGGGCTGTACATCCACCAGACCTTTTTCCAACACCTGCAACGCCTTGGCAAAGGGGCCACAACGAGATCCCACGAGGGTGATTTCATCCACCACTAGCGCCGACATATCTACGGTGAGCCGATCGGCATAGGTACTTTTCACCACAAGGATCCCTCGGGGCCGTAGGCTGCGCCGGGCAGTCTCAAAGCCGCTGGGGTTGCCGGTACAATCCACCGCAATATCAAAGTGTCGCTCTGGCAAGGCTTCCGGTAAGGCGGTATGGATACCCCTTGCCTGGAGCAGGGCTAACTTTTCTGGATGTCGCCCGATCGCCCACAACTGACAACCCGTTAGGGCCAGGGTTTGGGCCACCAGCAGTCCGAGTTTGCCATCCCCAATCACAACAACCCGCTGGGAGGGGGTAATGGTCAATTGTTCTTGAATTTCTAGGGCAGCGGCCACTGGCTCCGTAAAGGTTGCCACGTCGGTACTGAGGCTTTCCGGGACGGCGTGTAGGTTCCGCTGGGGCAGAGTTAAATATTCCGCAAAAGCGCCATCTCGTTTGACAATGCCTAAAACGCTGCGAAATTGGCAATGGTTCGCCCGATCGCTGAGGCAATCTTCGCAGGTGCCACAGGATGCATTAATTTCTCCCACCACGCGCCGGCCCAGCCATTCCGTGGGGCCCTGATCCACCTCACCCACAAATTCGTGCCCTAATACCCCTTGGTAAGGGTAATAGCCCCGCAGCAATTCTAAGTCGGTGTTACAAATGCCTGCCTGTAACACCCGTACCCGCACTTCTCCTGGTGCTACGGTGGGCAGCGGCAAATCTTCCCGCAGTTGAAGTTTTTGATGTTCTAACCAAAGGGCTTGCATAGATC
>JBMTZC010000082.1:0-13879 GCA_049455215.1 Prochlorotrichaceae cyanobacterium | reverse complement strand
TCCCGCTGATATTCTCGAAATTAAGGAACTCATTGCGGGGATGGGCAAACGAGTTCCGGTCATTGCCAAGATTGAAAAGCATGAAGCGATCGAGCAAATGACCGAAATTCTCTCCCTCTGTGATGGCGTGATGGTGGCCCGGGGGGACTTGGGGGTTGAGGTGCCCGCCGAAGATGTGCCTATTTTGCAGAAACGTTTAATTTCCACTGCCCGTAAGTTAGCGATTCCCGTCATTACCGCCACCCAAATGCTGGATAGCATGGTCAAAAGCCCTCGGGCCACCCGTGCCGAAATTTCCGACGTGGCCAATGCCATTCTCGATGGCACAGACGCGGTCATGCTCTCCAATGAAACCGCCGTGGGGGATTATCCCATCGAAGCCGTCGCCACCATGGCCCGCATTGCCACCCGCATTGAACGGGAACAAGCCATCGCCTCAGCCCCTCCCACGGAAGCCCAGTCCATTTCCCAAGCCATTAGTAATGCCGCAGGGACGATCGCCCAGGAACTAGATGCCTCCGCCATTATGACCTTGACTAAAACCGGAGCCACCGCCCGCAACGTCTCGAAGTTCCGTCCCATCACCCCCATTCTGGCCATTACCCCCCATGTTGACGTAGCACGTCAGTTGCAACTGGTCTGGGGAGTACGTCCACTCTTAATCTTAGATTTACCCTCAACGGGACAAACCTTTGAAGCCGCCATTAATGTCGCCCAGGAAAAGAACTTCCTCTCCGCTGGGGATCTCGTGGTGATGACTGCGGGCTCTTTACAGGGTGTGGCTGGGTCTACCGACTTAATCAAAGTAGAACTGGTGACCTCCGTCCTGGGGCGGGGGGTTGGCATTGGCCAGGGAACCGTAAGTGGACGAGCCCGGGTTGCCCATACCCCAGCGGAAGTCAAAGGCTTTAATCCCGGTGAAATTTTGGTAGTGTCCAAAACCAGTGCGGATTACATCGAAGCAATTCGCCAATCCGGGGGCATTATTACCGAAGAGGATAATTTGACCAGTCACGCAGCGGTGATTGGTTTACGGTTAGGCATCCCCGTCATTGTGGGGGTGAAAGAGGCCACTCAGACCATTCGGGAAGGTTCACTGTTGACCTTGGATGTGCAACGGGGACTCGTGTATTCGGGCACAGGGGGCCCGCTGAGAACTGAACCTAGCTTGCATAGTTAAGCTTTGAGTAGAATAGGATTAGTAGACATTTGCTTGAAAACAGCAGCAGAAATTCGTCAATATTGGGAAGAGAGAAATCGTGAGCGGTTTGCTAAGATAGCTGAAATGTCACCCAAGCCTGGTCAAGAAGCCCTTCATGCAAAGCTTCAGGAATGGAAAGCACGTATTGAAGACTCTGTAGGTTACTGTGAGGGCGAAGACCCAAAGCGATCGATCAGTTGCTCCTGAGACAGGTTTAGCAACAAGGGAGTAAATTCCTCCGGAGTCAGGGTCAGCAGAGCGTCAATAACCGTCTCTAATCGATCGTCGATCGCTCCAAACCGCACCCTGAGTAAATTCTCAATCACCCGTCTTTCTCCTTGCTGGGTAGCTTTTTCAATGGTTGCAGCAATTTGTTCTTGATAAAGGGGGGCGAGTCGCATAATTAACTCCTGGTCATCTTGATCGGTATTAGCATTTTCCCGGGTTTCCAGGATCAGGCGCAAGTTTAATAATAATTCTAGGGCTTGAGCGCGAAAGGGGGAGTCAACGGGTAGGGCTTCCAGTTCATCAATGGCGCTTTGCTGCACTTTGCCCCGTCCTAAAAGCCTCAGCCAGAGGGTGTCTGAGGTTTTGGGAAGTTGATGAATCACAACGATCGCTGTTCTCAAGGCTTCTCCTAAAAAATAGACTCCCGCTGGCCAATGCTCCGCGATTAACTGAGCAGAGAAGCGATGGAGTAAGGCTTCAGAAGCGGTAGGGGTGAGAATCCAGAGTTTGGGCAGGCTAGAGAGGTCTACGGGTACTTTGTCCCGTCGGCACTGGCGCACCATTTGCCCCCGTAAGACCAGCAACTTGAGTAAGCAGTCACAGATTTCATTTTCATCCGCCGGATTGCGGAAGGGTTCAAAGCTGGCGGGTTGAGTGGCAAAGCGTCCCAGGAGTCCCAGGGTGGACAGGGGGAGTTCGGCCTGCGATCGGGGTGAAAACCAGACATCGATCTCATGCACTTCTGCCCCTACTTTATGGGAAGGTTTAACCTCACCCCAGGGGGCTAACAGGTCTTCCAGCAGGTCTTTGGCAAACTGGTCATGGACAAAGCGCGTCATAGAGTCATCAGGTCAAATCTTGATCAAGTGATCAAATCTTAGATGACTCTGTAGGGTACAGGGAGGGCGAAGTCCCAAAGCGATCGTGCTTCCCAGTTTTTGGGAACTACAAAAAACCGGAGATCTTGGCGCTGACCCTGTACACGCCGTAGTATTGTCCTGAGAAATTGCTTTGCAGAGGCTCTATGTATTGGTTGTTTCAGGGAAACCCCCGCTATTACAAGGTTTTAGATGCGATCCAGGATTTTGAGCAGTTACCCTGGACGGTGACCCGTTATGCCAAAGAGATGAAGGTGGGTGAGGGAGTCTTAATCTGGATGTCTGGCTCAGAGGCAGGCATCTACGCGATCGCTACGATGGTTTCCCTGCCTGAAATTATTGCGAAGCCTCCAGATATGGCTTACTGGTTAGAGCAAGGGAAGTTAGGGCAGAAACCCTGCGCCACAATCCGGTTTACCCAGAAGCTACTCGATCGTCCCTTACTGCGATCGGAGTTGAAGGCGGATCCGGTGCTGAAGGATTTGACCGTCATTAAGCAGCCCAACTCCACAAACTTTAAGGTGACGGAGGAGCAGTGGCAGCGGGTGTTTGAATTGAGGGGGCCAGTATGAATGCAGTAGAAATCGAAGAAGCCGTATCCCGGCTGGCGGAAGCCCCTTTTGAGCCGGAAGAATTTCCCTTTGCTTTTCTGGAGGCCTTTGGTAATAAGCAAACGACGATCAAGCGCTTGAAAAAACAGGGGAAAGACTCCACCAACCAGTCTGACCTGGGGGGCGTGTTGCAGCGTAATAACATTCACCTCAAAGTCTCTCCAGTAGGTCAAGTCACAGAAACCCTGGGCGCTTTGCGGGAAAGTCCAGCTACAACCAAACACAAGGCGAAGTTTATCCTGGCGACGGACGGAATTACCCTCGAAGCGGAGAATCTTCTTGACGATGATAAATTACCCCCTTGTGCCTACCCGGATTTCCATAATCACTTTGGCTTTTTCTTGCCCCTGGCGGGCATTACCACCGTTAAACAAATTCGGGAAAATGCCTTTGACATCAAAGCGACGGGTCGCCTCAACCGCCTCTACACCGAACTGCTGAAAGATAACCCCGACTGGGACAAGAGCGATCGTCAAGAAGTCATGAATCACTTTATGGCGCGGCTGATTTTCTGTTTCTTTGCGGAAGATACCCATATTTTCAACCGGGAGAATCTTTTTACTGGCACTGTGGAGCAGATGAGTGATCGGGACTCTGCTAATACCCATGAGGTGATTGCGGAACTGTTTCGGGCCATGTGTACCCCACCAGACGATCGCAAAGGGGCTAACCTTCGCAACTGGGCAACGGCTTTTCCATACGTGGATGGGGGGCTGTTCTCCGGCAACGTGGAAGTGCCTCGTTTTAGCAAAGTGGCCCGATCGTACCTGCTCCATGTGGGCAATTTGGACTGGAAAAAGATCAACCCCGATATTTTCGGCTCCATGATTCAGGCCGTCGCCGAAGAAGACGATCGCAGTGCCCTAGGGATGCACTACACCAGCGTTCCCAACATCCTGAAAGTCCTGAACCCCTTGTTTCTGGATGATTTGCGGGCACAGCTAGAGGAAGCGGGAACCAATAGCCGTAAACTCCTGCACCTGCGGCAACGCCTAGCCAAAATCCGCATCTTTGACCCCGCCTGTGGGTCTGGTAACTTCCTGGTGATTGCCTACAAAGAAATGAGAGCGATCGAAGCAGAAATAAACGATCGCAGAGACGAACCCCAGCGGAAATCCGAAATCCCCCTCAGCAACTTCCGAGGCATCGAAATCCGTCACTTTGCCGCCGAAATCGCCCGCCTTGCTTTAGTCATCGCCAAATATCAATGTGATGTGTTGCATCTGGGGCAACTGGAGGCCCAAGCGATCTTTTTACCCCTGGAAAAAGACAACTGGATCACCTGCGGTAATGCGCTGCGGCTGGATTGGTTGAGCCTCTGCCCGCCTACGGGAACCGGGGTAAAAGTGCAACGGGAAGATCTGGATTTGTTCAGTGAAATTCAGGACACTGCGGAGGTGGAGTTTGAGAATGAGGGGGGAGAGACTTATATTTGTGGAAATCCACCGTACCAGGGCTACAGTGATAGAGGTAAAGAACAAAATTCTGAGATGGATTATGTTTTAGGTGAGTGGGGAAATGTCAAAAGACTTGACTATATAGCTTGCTGGTTTAAGCGAGCCTCAGAATATATGGAGTACGAAAATGCCAAATGTGCTCTTGTTTCTACAAATTCAATTTGTCAGGGTGAACAGGCTTCTTTGCTGTGGCCAAATATATTTTCTAAAGGACTAGAGATATTTTTCGCTCATCGATCTTTTGATTGGCGGAATAATGCAAAAGGCAACGCTGGTGTCACTTGTGTAATTGTAGGAATTTGCAAAGCTGTCTCTCGTAACAAGCTTATCTTCGATGGAGAGGTTGCATCAGTAGCAGAGAATATATCTCCCTATCTAATCAATGGCCCCTCAATTGTCATGAAGCAAAGAAAAATATCTATATCTGGTCTTCCTGATATGGCCTTAGGAAGTAGCGGTATTGATGGAGGACATCTCACTCTAGAGCGAGAAGAGAGAGATGCAATACTACGCTCTGATCCTGAATCATCAAAATATATCAAGCCTTTTGTGGGTGGTGCCGACATTATTCAAGGTGTGCATAGGTTTTGCATATGGATTGAAGATGAAGACATTGAGGAAGCCCTAAAAATTTCTCCGATAGCTAATAGGATTAATGCTTGCAAACAATACAGAATGAATGCTGGACGTGATGCCCAAAAGGCTGCTTCCGTTCCTCATCGTTTTTTTTATCGTAAATATCAAGAACGGGAAGCAATTGTCGCTCCAATGACATCCTCAGGAAGGCGAGAATACCTCCCTGTGTCTTTTCTGAAACGTGGAGTCGTCGTTAGCAATGGTGCTCTTGTTGCCTACGGCGACTCCCATTTTCTGTTTTCTGTAATGTCATCGAAACTTCATTCAGTGTGGTTGGCTACAACCAGTGCAAGAATGCGTTCAGATTACCGATATTCTGTCAATCTTACATATTCGACCTTCCCCGTCCCCACCCTCACCACACAAAACAAAACAGACCTGACCCGCTGTGCAGAAGAAATTCTACTGGCACGGGAGCATTATTTCCCCGCAACGATCGCGGATATGTACGACCCCGATCGGATGGACAAAGAGTTTCCCTTGGTCAGAGAAGCCCATGAAAGAAACGACGAAACGATCGAGCGGATCTACATTGGGCGACGGTTCAAAAATGATACAGAGCGGCTAGAAAAACTGTTTGAGATGTACACTAAAATGACCAGTAAACCAGAGACAGGGAAGAAAACCACTAAACGTAAAACTAAATCATAATAGAAATAAATCTACATTCTTAAAACCCATGACAGCCGCCGAAAAGCTCTATCAACTTATCCAAACTCTTCCAGAAGAACAAATCAACGAAATCATCTATTTTGTCGAATTTCTCCACCACAAACAGCGAATAATGTCTTCACCCCAAGCTATTCCCATCGGTACTCTTACTGGGCTTAGAGGCATCGCCAAGCGTCCAGACTCAACACCCAACGATCAGCACCTACAAGACGAATATACAGATTATCTTATCCAAAAATATCTGTAAACATGAAAATTCTTATCGATACCAACATCATCCTTGATCGGCAAGATTTTATTGGTAGCAATCTCTCTGTTTACTCCCCCGCAGAATTTCTCAAGCAGTTGTAGCTGATGCCAGTTAACTGGCGAAACGATCGGATGAATCAAGAATTTCCATTAGTCAGAGAAGCCCATGAAAGAAACGACGAAACGATCGAGCGGATCTACATCGGTCGCCGGTTCAAAAACGACACCGAGCGGCTAGAAAAACTCTTTGAGATGTACACTAAAATGACCAGCCAGCAGACATCCATGAAAAAATCAGCCAAACGCAAAAAAGACTCATAACCCTATTCCTCACCTTTTCAATTCATGCCAGTTTGGATTAATAGTCTCGCTATCTAGGTCAACTTACGCAGAGCGATCGTCATGAAAAAACAGCAAGTACTCGACTTTCTTACCGACCAGTTCCCCGAAATCAGCGATCGTTTTGGGGTGCAGCGCCTTGCCTTATTTGGCTCAACCGTCCGGGATGAAGCCCAACCTGATAGTGACATTGATATCTTGGTAGAATTTGTAGGCAAAGCCGACTCCATGCGTTACTTCGGACTACTTTTCTACCTAGAAGATCAACTCGATCGTCCGCTAGATCTAGTGACAGACAAAGCCCTACGCCCAGAACTGCGTTCCTTTATCGAACAAGAGGCGATCTATGTCCCGTGAATGGCATTTCTACCTTAACGATATGTGCGAGTTTGCTGAACGGGTGCTTCAATATACAGATAGCTACACCCAAGAAGAATTCGAGCAGGATCGTCGCACTTACGACGCAACCCTCCGTAACATCGAGTTAATTGGTGAAGCCGCCAGTCATATACCTATCGAAATCCGTACTCAGAATGAAAACATTCCTTGGCGACAATTGATCGCAACCCGTAACCGCATTGTTCATGACTACCTTGGTTTAGACAACGATGTTCTATGGAGTATCATCCAGACAGATATACCGCAACTACTGCATGATTTACAAAAACTCTCGTCTGGATCGCCACCGTCTGCGGCAACTTGAAACCCATTATTGCACAACAGAAACGACGAAACGATCGAGCGAATTTATATTGTGCGACGGTTTAGTATGCAGAATCATGATCAGAATGCAAAGATAAAAACCTTAGATAATCATCTTCACGCAGAACGATCGCTCGACACTTCTGCGTAATTCTTAAACTATAAAGTTTTTCCCCGTTCTTTCCTTGCTTAGAACGTATCAGTTCCCACTTTAGCCCCTGATCTTTATACAATTGCTCCCAGGTCAACTGAGAAATTTTTCTGAAAGTTTTCAGAACTGCAAGAGCCTCTGTTTTCGGCAAAACAAACAAATCTTGCTGAAAAATTGAATTATTGAGATCAAGTAAAATTCTACTCATCTTGTAACAATTGAATTTCTAATGAGTCTAAATTTGATACTTGAGCAGGATTTTCATAATTCCATTGCAAAGCCTCATCTAATTTTTTCGAGAAATCATCTTGATGTATCCAACTTTCATCAAGGAATGCTCGTTTTAGCAAAAGGTTGTAAAATACTTCCCATTCCTGACCCCATTGTTCCAAATGGATAACAACGGAAGTCTTTTCTCCTTGGTCGTTGATGATATATTCGATACCTTTCATAACTTGATCACAGGAAAAATAAAGTAAGATAATAAATTATATCATTTTTATCAGCCGAGGGCGATTGGTACAGCATCCTGTTAGCCCGTGAGCATTACTTCCCCACCGCGATCGCAGCTATGTACGATCCCGATCGCGGAGCGACTTCTTTGGAGTATCGCATGGATCAAGAATTTCCATTAGTCAGAGAAGCCCATGAAAGAAACGACGAAACGATCGAGCGGATCTACATTGGGCGACGGTTCAAAAATGATACAGAGCGGCTAGAAAAACTGTTTGAGATGTACACTAAAATGACTAGTAAACCAGAGACAGGGAAGAAAACCACTAAACGTAAAACTAAGCCATAATGTCAATAACAGTTTATTCATCAAATCAACTCAATGATTCAAATTCAAATCAATTTGCCCGAAAGTGCCTTTTCCATTCTTCGTAGCACTCCCGATGAATTCGCCCAAGAACTTCTGATTGCTGCCATCGTCAAATGGTACGAAGTTGGCATGATTTCCCAATCCAAAGCTGCCGAAATTGCAGGCATCAGCCGTCAAGCCTTTCTGCAAGCCCTCGATCGTTTTGGAGTTTCCCCATTCCAGACCACCCTAGAAGAACTAACCGAGGAAGTGAGCCGTGGTTAGGCGTTGGGTGGTGAATGCCTCGCCAATCATCAGCCTTGCCAAAATCGATCATAACCCTTTACCTACCGAAATTTCAACCATGTCTAAACTAACGATCGAGCGGAAAAATCTGATTGAAGCTGTGAATACCCTGCCCGATGAAATGTTGATCGAGCTAGCTAATTTTGTTGAATACCTCCGCTATAAAACAGTCCAACACCAACCATCTGTTACCCCTGAACCAAATTTTTTATTAACCATTGCAGGCATAGGAAACTCTGGGCAAGTCGATATTTCAGACTCAGATGAGGAAATTCTGCGTAATGAAATTGATCCGATTTATGGCTGGGGCAACAAACCAAAGGAGCAGCCATGATAGCAATACTCGACACCAGTTTTTTGTTTGCCTTAACGGATCGGAACGATCGCAACCATCAAGCAGTACTCACAGTTGCCCAAAGCGCAAATGAGACGTTAGTGTTACCCGTAGTGGTCTTACCTGAAATCTGTTATCTCTTAGTTTCAAGATTGGGACATCAAGCCATGCGTAATTTTATGGTTAGCGTCACTCCTGATGCTGTTCAAGTTGAATCCCTAACGAGAGAGGATTTGCAACGAATACATCAGATTTTAGAAGACTATGCCGATAATCAACTCGATTTTACAGACGCGGCGATCGTCGCCATGGCCGAGAGATTAGCTATCACTCGCGTTTACACCCTGGATCGGCGAGACTTCTCCATCATCCGTCCCAAACACTGCGACTATTTCGATTTGTTTCCTTAGACCGCATCTACATTGAATTTAATAAGTGATTAGAAAAAACTCTTTGAAATGTGTACTCAAACAATCGATAAAACAATAATTTACGATCGGCTTAATCTGACACCAGAAAAACTAGATGATTTCTGCAAACAGCACAATATCCTTGAGCTATCCCTGTTTGGCTCTATTTTGCGCGATGACTTCAGGGCTGACAGTGATATTGACATACTGGTGGTTTTTAATCACAGTGCCAACCCACACCTAAGCCTAATGGATTTAGTGGGCATAAAGTATCAGCTAGAAGAGATGGTTAAACGTGAAGTTGACCTCATCGAAAAGCGTTCTATTGTTGATAACCATAACTGGATTCGTCGCAAACATATTTTGGACACAGCCCAGGTGATTTATGATTGCAGGAATGTGCGATCGGTTAGTTCATGATTATGATGAAGTTAAACTCGATTTAGTCTGGGAAGTGATGAAAATTAACATTCCTGAACTACTGCAATATATTACGATACTTCTACCCAGTAAAGACTAAAGTCCTAAAATTTCTCTGATAGTCTCCCTCAAATCATTATCAGCAGGCCGTTTTGCAAATTGCTCATGACTATAAATCCAAACCAGTTGTATCGTATAAGTTGTTTCGTTAACCAAATACATCAGCCTGATCTGCCCTGATGCCCCTTTTGCATAACAAATTTCTAGCTTATAAAAAGTCCAATCTTCTGGTAACTGAATTTTTCCAGGTAAAGGTTCATTCCGACATTTATTGGGATAGGGATTGTCGATCAAGCCTTCCAAAATATTGCCAATCAATTCAACAAACTTCGGGCCATAAACTTTTGTATTTTTTGCAAGCTTCTTGAAAGAACGCTCAAAGTTTTCAGAGCGCTCAATCGAGAAGAGAGTTGAGCCAGTCATGGACTTCTCCTTTACCAATCCGCTTTGTAGATGCTACGGCAAGAGAATGGTTCAAAACTTCAGCGATGGCCAGGGAGTATGCCGGATTATCCCGCTCGATCGCGTCGAGCTTCTGAGCGCCTAAGGCTTTCATATCAGCAGCCAAAATTGGCTCTGTGGAACGAGCTTCTGGGGGGAGACCTCGACGGGCCTTTTTCCAGGGAAACTCACAGTGGGTCATATTGCTCAAACGATAGGCATGATAATGACCGAAATAATCCCAAACTTCTTCTAACAGTGATTGGGTCTCGGTAGTGAGTTCTCCAAGGGTTTCTGGGCTGGGAATCGGTAATTGCTGGGCTTCAAATTCGCAGTAAAAGCGGTAAGCAGGTGGGCACACGGGGCCGTAACGCCAAGCTTGAATCTCCTCGTCAAATAAGGGTTCATCGTATAGTGCTAAATTCAGGCTTTGAGCATAATACAGAAGCTTTTGAACTTTCATGTTCGTGATTTCTGCTTCTATACCATCTTCATAAGCTCTCATAATGAAGTATCGAGCTACATTAAGACAATCAACCATGATTCAGTCTACAATCCCAGTTTAGATCTTCGTTTGTTACTTTTTATCATAGATGATGCCATGGGCAACCCGATCGCTATTCCTGCTGTTTCCGTGACCTACGCTAAGGATGGAACCTCTACAAAGTCTAATGAATTGGGGATGCGCCCCATGCAGGAACAGGCCTATCAAAAACGAGGGGAGCAATACTTACTGATTAAGTCCCCTCCGGCCTCCGGTAAAAGTCGGGCGTTGATGTTTATTGCCCTAGATAAGCTGGAAAATCAAGGTCTCAAACAAGCGATCGTGGTGGTGCCAGAAAAAGCGATCGGCTCCAGCTTTAATAATGAACCCCTGAGTCAATTCGGTTTTTGGGCAGATTGGACAGTGCAACCCCGCTGGAACCTCTGTAATGCACCGGGTAACGATGGTGGCAAGGTGGATGCCGTGAAGAAGTTCCTGGAGAGTGAGGACAAGGTGCTGGTGTGTACCCATGCCACCTTTCGCTTTGCGGTGGAGAAGTTTGGGGTTGAGGTACTGGACGATCGCTTAATTGCGGTGGATGAGTTTCACCACGTTTCCGCTAACCCCGACAATAAGCTAGGGGATCAGATGCGCCAACTCATGACCCGCGATAAAACCCATATCGTTGCCATGACCGGCTCCTACTTCCGGGGAGATGCGGAGGCGGTGTTGCACCCAGAGGATGAGTCTCGCTTTGAAACCGTTAAGTACACCTACTATGAACAACTCAACGGTTATCAATACTTGAAGCAACTGGACATTGGTTACTACTTCTACTCCGGCAGTTACACCGATGAAATTATGCAGGTGCTGAACCCCCAGGAGAAAACGATTCTGCACATCCCAAACGTCAACTCCCGCGAAAGCAGCAAAGACAAAATCCGGGAAGTGGAGCACATCATTGAAGAACTGGGGGAATGGCAGGGCACTGATCCGGAAACGGGTTTTCAACGGGTACACACTGCCGAGGGCAGAGTGCTGAAAATTGCGGATCTCGTGGATGATGATCCGGGGAAACGGGAGAAGGTGGCGACAGCCCTAAAAGACCCCAAGCAGAAAAATAACCGGGATCATGTAGACATCATTATTGCTCTGGGTATGGCAAAGGAAGGGTTTGACTGGATTTGGTGTGAACACGCTTTGACGGTGGGCTATCGCTCCAGTTTGACGGAAATTGTGCAGATCATTGGTCGGGCAACCCGTGATGCTCCCGGTAAGGCCCGGGCCAGGTTTACAAACCTGATTGCTGAACCCGATGCCAGTGAAATCGTCGTTACGGAAGCGGTGAACGATACCCTCAAAGCGATCGCTGCCTGTCTGCTAATGGAACAGGTACTTGCTCCGCGTTTCGAGTTCAAACCGAAAAAGCCCAATAATCAACCCACCCCCGGTTTTGACTACGGAGATGAGGGCTATGATCCCAATAAGTGCAACGTAGGGGTTAATCCTAACACCGGGCAGATTCAGTTAGAGATAGCAGGGCTGGCAGAACCTAAAAGCCCGGAAGCGCAACGGATATGCCAGGATGATTTGAATGAACTGGTGGCCTCGTTTGTGCAAAATAAACCCGCGATCGAGAATGGTTTGTTTAACCCTGAAATTCCACCCCAGGAATTCACTCAGAAGATTATGGGGACGATCGTCAAAGAAAAGTACCCGGAATTAGAAGAAGAAGATCAAGAAGCTGTTCGACAGCACGCAATAGCAGCCCTGAATATAGTGCAGCAAGGCAAGAAGATGCTGAATCCAAATGAGGCGGGAGGAAGATATGACCCGAATCCCAGTGGAACTCCTGAGCAAGCAGAGCACGGAGATGAGAACGCAAAAACAGCGGGATCTGGAGTCGAGGAACCCAGTAAAAATACGGCCCTCATTGATGGCATCAAAAAGTTCGCACTCTCCGTAACCGAACTGGATATAGACCTGATCGATCGCATCAACCCCTTTGGCGAAGCCTACGCTATCCTGGCCAAGTCCATGAGTGAAGAACGGCTCAAGCAAGTTGCCGAAGTCATTGCATCAAAACAGATTAATTTGACAGTAGAAGAAGCGCGAGAACTGGCAAAGCGGGCGCTACGCTTTAAGCAAGAACGGGGCAGAATACCTGCCCTGACTGCCACTGACCCCTGGGAAAGGCGGATGGCCGAAGGTGTTGCTTACCTACAGCGAAAAGCCAAGGAGGAAAAAAATGTCTAAGCAACTTACAGATGAAGATTTTGGACTACTAGAGGAATTAGGAGTAGATCTAACCCCACCACCAACCCAAAAACTATCTCCCAAGGAAGAGCGGATCATTGCTGGATTTGAAGAAATTGAGCGATTTGTAGAAGAACAAGGGCGGTTGCCGCAGCACGGAGAAGATCGGGATATTTTTGAGCGCATCTATGCAGTACGACTCGATCGCTTGCGAGAATTAGAGGAATGCCGAACACTGCTAGAACCTTTAGACTCCCAGGGGCTTTTAAGTGGTAATACCGTTTCCCTTGAACCCCAAGAAGAAACAGAACTGAGTGATGAAGCCTTGCTGGAGTCCTTAGGCGTTGAACCTCATCCCGATAGTGACATCACTCAACTCAACCATGTGCGTTCCCATCAAGAAATCAAAGCAGCAGAGGAAATCGCTCAACGAACCCCCTGTAATGACTTTGAGAAGTTCAAGCCCATCTTCAAGCAAGTCCAACAAGACCTCAAAACTGGTGTCAGGGAAACTCTGAAGTACCAGGATAACGCCGCAGTGAATGAAGGGGATCTCTTCATCCTCGATGGTCAAAAAGTTCTGGTGGCAGAGAGGGGAGAATTTTTCACCAGTGACTATGGCAAACAGGATTCCCGGCTCAGGGTCATCTATGACAATGGAACGGAGAGTGATCTACTGATGCGATCGCTCCAGCGGGCACTCAACAAAGATAAAACCAGCCGCCGCATCACTAAACCGGAAACCGACTTTGGCCCGCTTTTTTCAACCGTTCCCAGTGAAGACGATATTCAAACGGGTTACATTTACGTTCTGAGAAGTCAATCCGATCATCCCTTTATTGCCGAGCATCGGTCATTAATTCATAAAATTGGCGTTACCCACGGCGATGTGAAAAAACGGATTGCCCACGCCAAGAAAGAACCCACCTATCTCTTTGCCGATGTAGAGATTGTCGCAACCTTTAAGCTTGCAAACATCAATTCCCAAAAGCTTGAAGCACTGCTGCATAAGTTTTTCGATCAGGCCCGATTAGACCTGTCAATCCCCGATCGCTTTGGAACCCCGGTACAGCCCAGAGAGTGGTTTTTTGTGCCCTTGGCAGCGATCGAGGAAGCGGTTGAAAAGATTACGGACAGAACTCTTGACCAGTTTTACTACGATCGGGAAACAGCCGGACTTATCAGAAAGATTGCATAAGAAACTTAAGGGCGGAAGGGGCGGAAGAGTGCGGCGCTCCGCGC
>JBMTZC010000081.1:0-13940 GCA_049455215.1 Prochlorotrichaceae cyanobacterium | reverse complement strand
AGTTGATCCGCAAGTAAGTACCTAAGGGATTTCCAGGTACCCAATCCATCAACGATTCCGGTTAGGAAAAGCGCTTCACGATCGCTTCGGCAAACTCCGAACACTTCAAGGGAACCTCAACGGGTGGCTCCATTAAGCGAGCGAGGTCATAGGTGACTTCTCGGTTGACGATCGCTTGGGCCAACCCTTCGCTAACCAAATCAGCAGCTTCCTGCCAACCCATATATTCCAGCATCATCACGCCGGAGAGAATTAAGGAACCGGGGTTAACCCGATCGAGTCCCGCGTGTTTGGGGGCGGTGCCGTGGGTTGCTTCAAAAATGGCGCAGGTATCCCCAATGTTGGCACCGGGAGCCATCCCTAATCCACCGACGATCGCTGCTGCGGCATCGGAAACATAGTCACCATTTAAGTTCATCGTCGCCAAAATGGAATACTCTCCAGGGCGGGTTTGAATTTGTTGGAAAATACTATCGGCAATGCGATCGTTGACCATTACCTTTTCTTTCCACTTCCCTTGTCCATGGGTGTCCCAAATGGCATCTAAAACCCCTTGAACTTCCTGACAAATGGCCTCTTTTTTGTCTGGGGTTAAATTGTCATAACCGGGATCAATTTGACGGGCATTTTCTTCAACGGATAACCCTGAATTGGCTTCCTTATTGCCTAAAATCCAGGACTCGCGTTCAGTAATACACTCACTGCGAAATTCCGTCGTGGCCAGTTCATAGCCCCAGTCCCGGAAAGCCCCTTCTGTATATTTCATGATGTTCCCTTTATGGACGAGGGTCACCATTTGTTTGGCTTTAGGAAGACGAAGGGCGTGTTGAATGGCCCGGCGCACTAGGCGCTGAGTTCCGGTTTTACTAATGGGCTTAATGCCAATTCCAGAATCGAGGCGAATTTTCTTACCTTTATGTTCCGGTGTATTGGGAATGAGATCGGTATTGAGGAGTTCAATCACTTTCGTTGCCGTTGGGCTGCCCGCTTTCCACTCAATGCCCAGATAAATATCTTCCGTATTTTCCCGATAGACAATCACATCCAACTTTTCAGGGCTACGGTGAGGGGACGGCGTTCCTGTGTAATACCGACAGGGGCGCACACAGGCATACAGATCAAAAATTTGCCGTAAAGCCACGTTAAGGGAGCGAATCCCGCCGCCAATGGGGGTCGTTAAGGGCCCCTTAATGGCAACCCCAAATTCTCGAATCCCCGTCAGGGTATCCTCTGGCAGGTATTGGTAGGTGCCATAGTGATCGCAGGCTTCATCCCCCGCATAGACTTTAAACCAAGTGATTTTACGCTGACCCCCATAGGCGCGTTCAACCGCTGCATCCAGAACCCGCTGGGTGGCAGGCCACAAATCTACCCCAGTGCCATCCCCCCGAATAAAGGGAATGATGGGGTTATCGGGAACAATCGGTTGGCCCTGATCAAAGGTGATCTTTGCGCCTTCCGTGGGCGGTGTAATTTTGTCGTAGGTCATAGGTAGTATTTCTAACGCCATGTTGAAGGGAGCCTAAGCGCCAAGGGTCACCTAGGCAATGACTGATCAGAATATCTCACTTTTTCAGTGTAAGCACCTCTGAGCGAGGAATCCTTGACAAAATAGGGCACCTGCCGCACCCAGACGCATCCAGCGCGAAGCCCCGGTCTTCCTGAACCGTTTTCGATCGCCTTTCCCCTGAAAGCGTGCAGCGTCCCGCACGCTTCTGCCTGAATGGGGGCCCTTTCCGAGTGAAGATTTGTTATCTGGGCAGGAATCTGCTTGAATGATAGGATCCCGTAATCTGTGCTTAGGTTTTACTTCTTAGGGTTCTACAAAAACGACAACTTCACTGGGGTATCTCAAAAAATGCAAAAATGTGACGTTTTGCCATAGTCTCCAGGCAAGAATAGGAATTGTGGTGCCCACTAAAGTGACCATAAGCTAAGTCATCATTCGTAACGCCAGGGACACGTTACCCGTAACAAATTTGGTCAGGAGAAATATCATTGGTGATGGGAGAACAACAGAAGTGACCTACAGGAATAGTAAGATTCAAGATAATAGTCACCACAGGATTCAACCGTTGTCTATGTTTACGCTGTGTACCCTCAAGCGGTATACCTATCTCGAAAATTCCGGTGTTGCCGGACTTCAGGAGAACCTATGAGCGTAACTAAGTCTGCACAATCGGGGATAAATGTCCTGCATGGGACTTGGATTCCAGAAAGTAGCGCTGATTTTATTCAATCGGGATGTTTTTATTTTTGGGTTGAAACGAGTGCAACCCAGCGCAAAACGGCCCGTAAATCCCCCGCCACGAACCACCGGACAGCGCTGCCCCATCCCTATCAACCCAGCAAAACCAGCTTAGAAACGTTTTTCACGACAGAATTAGGTCTAAAATCCAATGGAACAAGCCGATCGCAACAGGAAACGTTACAGGATCTCTTTCTCTGGCTTCCCAGTTGTGACGATCGTCCCTTACCCTCTCCAGAACTTAGCCATTATTTAGAAGAAGAATCCCCCGATACCTTTGCTTGGAAATGCTGGCAAGTGGATGCTTTTCCGGCCCTTTATTTAGGAAAAAGTGTCGCGTCTGCGCGATCGAATTCGCTGAATTTAATTAAATTACTCAATGATTTACATTTTTTAGCCCTCTGTAAGGTGGGCAATTGGCAATTAGGCTCCGATTTACTCTTTTGGTATCGCTACACCCAAGCCCTGCGTAATTTAATTGGAGAAGATGCCTATGTTCCCGTTTTGAAATATCACAGTATTGACCCCAGTCGAGACAAACTCAAACGGAGTTCCCGCAGCAGCAAGACCAGTCTCAGCAAAGTCATGGGGGCCCCCCGATCGGAAATCTATGCGGGTTGGGATATTGTGTCGCCCTCCTATGGGGATTTACTCGAAACCTATGCCCAAGCGATGCCGCCCCTCTGTGCGGTGGGACAGGATCAGTTGCCTACGGACTTAACCCAGATCTCCCAATGGCAGCCTAAGACCCTGCTGCAACACCTCAGTGAATGTTTACTGACCAGCTTAGTTATTTCCACTTCGTTTCCCGATACCTTTAAGCGCAAAATTGCGGAAACCCTGCTGGAAGATTGTCTGACCATTTCTCGCCTGCATAGCCCCGATCGTTCAGAACATCGTCTGCGGCGCTATCAACAATGGCAGCAGTGGTACGATCGCCTCAGCCGTAGTCAAAGCGATCGGCAGTTCTATCTATACTTTTACCTAGAAGAACCGAGCCGTGCGGATGATCCCTGGCTCCTAGAATTTCAAGTTGCCCCCAAAGCCGATCCGTCCCTTCGTTTAGCCCTGTTTGACTACTGGTACGCCTCGCCGGATCGCAAAACCATTTTGGAGGTGCAGTTTGGTGAAAATGTGGAAGGGAAAGCCATCACAGAGCTTTGTTTTGCGGCCCAAATCTATCCCAAACTGTGGTCTGCGCTGGAGACGGACTTACCCCTCGCCATTACCCTGAATATGGATGAAGCCTTCGACTTTCTCTCTGAAACGGCTTGGATTCTTCAGGATGCCGGGTATCGGGTCATTGTGCCCGCCTGGTGGACTCCCGAAGGACAGCGCCGCGCCAAGATTAAATTGCGGGCCTCTAATAAAGGTTCCAGCAGCGCAGGGGCGGGCAAAAGTTATGTCAACTTTGAGGCGCTCGTCGATTACCAGTATGAATTAACGATCGGGGAAGAACCGGTTACGGAAGCGGAATGGGTTGAGTTGGTTCAGGCCAAAACCCCCCTCGTACAGTTCCGGGGCCAATGGATGCAGCTAGATCAGTCCCGCATGGAGGAACTGATGAAATTCTGGCAGCAACGCAAGGACAAAAACCAGCAGTTGAGTTTGCTGGAATTGCTGCAGATGAGCGCCAATACGGATTCCGGCATTGAAGTAGACTTCGATCGCAATAGTGCCCTGCGGGAAATGATGCGACGTTTGGGGAGTCCCAGTGAAATGGAACCGCAGCCCGATCCCAAAGCCCTCAAAGCTACGCTGCGGGAGTATCAACGGCGGGGGCTGTCCTGGCTCAGCTACCTCGACACCCTCGGCTTAAATGGCTGCTTAGCGGACGATATGGGGTTAGGGAAAACCATGCAGGTGATTGCCCTGCTGCTCCACGAACGGGAGGTCATGCCCCATCTGTTGCCCACCTTGTTGATTGTGCCCACCTCGGTTATTGGGAACTGGCTCAAGGAAATTGAACGCTTTGCCCCCAGCCTAACCGCCATCATCCATCACGGCCCCGATCGCATTCGCTTGGCCAAGGACTTCCGCAATGCCATTCAAAACTGTGATGTCATGATTACCTCCTACACCTTGGCCCGTAAGGATATGGAATTGTTTGAGTTGGTGGATTGGCATCGGGTGGTCTTAGATGAAGCGCAAAATATTAAAAATCCCAAGGCAGCCCAAACCAAAGCCATTCTCAAACTAGAGGCGGAACATCGCTTGGCCTTAACGGGAACACCGGTAGAAAATCGCTTAATGGATCTCTGGTCAATTTTTAACTTCTTAAATCCAGGCTATTTAGGAAAACAAGCCCAATTTAAGTCTAATTTTGAAACCCCTATTCAAAAAAATAACGATCGTCTTAAAACAGTGACCCTGAAGAAGTTAGTGGAGCCCTTTATTTTGCGACGGGTCAAAACGGATCAGTCTATTATTAAAGACTTACCCGACAAAGTAGAGCAAAAATGTTTCTGTAACCTCACCAAAGAACAAGCCTCCTTGTATGAAGCCGTTGTGCGGGATGTAGAAAAACAAATTCTTTTGGTGGAGGGAATGAAGCGCCGGGGGCTGATTTTATCGACCCTGATGAAACTGAAGCAAATTTGTAACCATCCTCGCCAGTTCCTCCAAGATGGCAGTGAATTTACCCCAGAGCGATCCCATAAATTAGATCGACTTTCGGAAATGGTCGAAGAGGTTGTCTCGGAAGGGCAAAGTCTCTTAATCTTCACCCAATTTACGGAAATTGGGGATTCTCTTCAGCACTATTTTCACCAGACCTGTCATTACAATACCTACTATCTACATGGGGGAACCACTCGGCAAAAGCGGGAACGGATGATTGAAGAATTTCAACATCCAGACACAGAACCCTCTATTTTTATCCTCTCCCTCAAAGCGGGGGGCGTAGGTATTACCCTCACCAAGGCGAACCACGTTTTCCACTTCGATCGCTGGTGGAACCCTGCGGTAGAGGATCAAGCCACCGATCGGGCCTTTCGGATTGGACAGAAAAAGAATGTCTTTGTCCATAAATTCCTGGCCCTCGGCACCTTAGAAGAACGCATTGATCAAATGATTGAAGACAAGAAAAGTATTGCCGGAGCGATCGTGGGTGCCGATGAATCCTGGTTAACGGAGTTAGACAATGATGCCTTCAAACAGTTAATTGCCCTGAATCGATCCGCCTTATTGGAATAGTCAAACTTCCCTACAAGCCAATGCCTCGGGCCATCAAAGCGGCAAAGAGGGGAATAATTGCGAACCCCGCTAACTCTCCACGGATGACCCATTGCAGTTGACGAATCCGCTGTGCCGGGGGCTGGGGGAGTTCTTCCTTCTGCAAGGTCGGAATCCAGAGCAGAAAGGAAACGGTGGGAAAAAGGGACAAGGCTCCCACCAAAATATAAAGCCCCACTTTGACCCAGAAAATAGGATTGGAGGTGTAAAACTCTGACCCCTGACCAAAGTAGAGAACCCGCAAAATACCCGTCCCTAAAACCCCGATCGCTGCCACGCCATAAACCGCATCTGCAAAAACAATTCGCCAAGCTTCCGATCGCTCTAAATTTTCCTTTAAGGTTAAGGTTTCCACCATTAGAGCAGCGGTGGCCAGCAGAAAACTAAAGTAGTGAAAATAAGCAACGATCGCACTGGTTAACATTAGTTCGGTACTCCTAAGATTGGGTCTCTACAATTAGATTGGAACTAACTTAAGGCGGAGGAGTGTGGCGCTCTGCGGCGCACTCCTCCCTTAACGTTTTCCGCTTTCAGTGGAAAGCCGATTAGATCTCTACGCTGGGGCTCTTCCTGTGGATGCCCTTAAGCCCACCAAGGCTGCTCACCGGTTCGAGGATCTAACCCCGTCCAAGGATAGAGCCAAATGTTATCCCCCCGCACCTCAACCCGCACAATTTTGAGGGGACGATCCGCTGGCCCGCGCACCACTTGACCATCGGGGGCATAGCGAGAGCCATGACAAGGGCACTGGAACTGCTGATCCACCGGATTCCAGGGAAAGGTACAGCCCAGGTGGGTGCAGTTGTCCACAATACCCTGGGATTCGAGGGAACCCTCTGAGCCGACAATGAGATAGGTCGGTTCCCCCGCCAACCCCGCCACCAACGCCCGGGTGCCCACCGGCTCGGCCAAAATTTGGCTTGCGGGAATGGGATTGCCCGCCTTGTCCCGGGCTAGCAAACCCCCACCCGCTCCCGTTTCGCTAGGGGGCACAAAATACTGCACTACGGGATAGAGGGAGGAACCGGCGACCGTGGCCACCACCGCCCCGGTCAAAAAGTTGAGTAACTGTCTCCGGGAGAGAGAGGGAGCCTCTACAGAAATTGAATTGTCCATGATGGTTACGAGAATGATAGAAAACTTAACAAAACTCAATAACTAAATAGTAATGTATTTTTCTCGATTGTGCCAAGGGTGCCCAGCAGAGTCCTCCAGGACTCAAGCCGCAGCAGGGGCATTGCAATAGGCTTGCAGGATTTCAATGCAGCCCACGATCGCTCCGAGGTGGGTAATTTCGTAGCCGTGGGTGTTGTGGGTGGGAAAGGACAAGCAGGCCCCTTGGGCAATGTGACCAAACTTCATGGCAATGGACGCATCACTGCCAAAGCGTTCTAGGGTGGTGAGTTGAACCGGCACCCCCGCCTCAATCGCCGCTGTTCTCAAATCTTGGGTTAAGCGATCGTCATAGAGCCCATAGGCATCACGGGTCAGTAAAACCGGCTCACTCCCGGCTTGGAGGGGATACTCGCTGGAGAGGGGACAAATTTCTAGGGCAATTAAACGATCGATTTCTAGGCGTTGGGTAAAGTACATCGCCCCCACGGCCCCCACTTCTTCCTTCGCGGAGGCAACGAGGTAAACGGTGGGCTGCGGTTGGGTCAGGGTTTTCGCCAGTTCCAAGAGAATCGCGAGAGAGGCTTTGTTATCTAGGGTATAGCTGCTGATGTAATCCCCCATCCGAAACGATCGCTTGCGGTGCTTGCCCACTACCACGGGCGTTCCCGGCCGAATGCCCGCCGCCTCTAGGGCCGCCGCAGACCGTTTAGTTTCCACCCAGGCATCTTCCCAGCGCACCGGGGCTTGATCCTGGAGGCGACTTTGACGGGACAAATGGGAAACATGACGAGACCCAAAGGACAACACACCACTAATGATTTCCTCATCTCCCAGTAAATCCACAACACCTTCGCCATAAACCCAGGGATAGGCTCCCCCCAAGGGTTGCAGGGCAATCCGTCCATTTCCCTGTAGGGCCCTGACCATCATGCCAATTTCGTCTTTGTGGGCCGTAATTGCGAGGGCAGACGCTTCCGTTTGACCAGGGATTTTAACAATAATATTCCCCGCCGGATCCTGCCACACCTCCCGTTTCAGGGCGGCAAAAGCTGCAAGTAAAAAACGATCGATTTCTGTTTCAAACCCACTGGGGGAATGACAGAGGACGAGATGTTCAATGAGATTAAATAAGTCGTCGTAATTGAGTTGAGTCATAGTTGGATTTTGGGGCAGTAGAAGGTTCAGGCGATCGGCTACCAACTTAAGGCGGAAGAGTGCGGCGCTCCGCGCCGCACTCTTCCATTAAATTTTTCCGCTTTCAGTGGAAAGCCAATCGATCGAGGGTAAAAAATACGAAATGTAAAGGACTGCAACGTTATATATAAACGATCCCAAAGCGAAAAAAGGGCAGTACGCTAAAGATCATCTGACCAATAGCGAAGGAGCAGTCCATGACCTCCCGTCCCTTAAAAGTCAAAATGATTTTGCCCGCCCTCACCGAGGCCCTAAGCCCCTTCTGGCGACCGATTAAGTATCACTTATTTCCGCCCCTCGGTTTGGCAACGATCGCTTCTTTTTTCCACCCTGAGGACGAGATTGAGTTAGAGGATGAACACGTTGAAGTCTTAAACCTAAACGATGAGCCGGACTTAGTGGTGATTCAGGTGTATATCACCTCCGCATATCGGGCCTATGAATTAGCGGATCACTATCGGGACAAAGGGGCGTATGTGGTACTGGGTGGCTTACAGGTTACCGCCTTACCGGCAGAAGCGGCGGCCCATGCCGATACAATTTTCTTGGGGCCAGGGGAAGATACCTGGCCCCAATTTTTAGCGGATTTCAGACTCGGACAGCCTGCGCCATGTTATCGCTCCAAAGTCAGAAGTTTAGTGGGAGTTCCCCCCATTCGCCGGGATCTAATCAAACGGCATCACTACCTGATTCCCAACTCCATTGTGGTTTCCAGGGGATGTCCCCACCATTGTGACTTTTGTTATAAAACCGCCTTTTATCAGGGGGGCAAATCTTTTTATACTCAGCCCATTGATGCGGCCCTTGCGGAAATCGATCGTTTACCGGGCAAACATTTATATTTTCTCGACGATCATCTCTTTGGGCACGAAGCTTTTGCCCAGGAATTATTTGAAGGCATGAAGGGCATGGGACGGGTGTGGCAAGCCGCCGCCACGGTACAAACGATTCTCAAGCCTGGTTTATTAGAAAAAGCGGTGGAAGTGGGTTTACGCAGCCTTTTTATTGGCTTTGAATCCCTCAGTGCCGACAATCTCCACGCCCAGCATAAATATCACAATCTCAACCGAGATTATCGCGTTGCGATTCAGCGGTTACGCCATTTTGGAGTCATGATTAACGGTAGCTTTGTCTATGGCATGGATGAAGATGATGAGACGGTTTTCGATCGCACTACTGAGTGGGCAATCAACCAGGGTATTGAAACCGCAACCTTTCATATTCTCACCCCCTATCCCGGTACGGCTCTCTACGATCGCATGGTGGCGGAAAATCGGATCAGGAGTCACAACTGGAACCTCTATGACACCCGCCATGTGGTCTACCATCCCCGCAAAATGAGCCCCGAAACCTTAGAGGCGGGATACTGGCGCTCCTATCGAAACTTCTATCGGTGGGAGGCTATTTTCCGCGCCGCCTGGACGAAAGACAACACCGCCGATCGCCTTCGACACCTGGCCTATAGCGGAGCCTGGAAAAAAGCTGAACCGATTTGGGATCTCTTAATTCGCCTGAAGCAAGTGAATCGGCTTTTACCAACCCTGGAAAGTGTCCTCAATAGCTTTGGAGAGCGATCGACCCCAACGACCCTAACGCCCCCAGAGGCCCCAGAGTCCTTGACCCTGGAAACCCTGGATCCAGTGTCATAGTCCAACGGGATGATCCCACTGGATCGACAGAAATTCCAACCTAAAGAGAAGCACTGGATCCCCCCGGATGTTTCAATGAAAGAGGAGACCAAGCTGGAGGGCTTGAGGTGTTTGTAACTCTAGATAGGAATATAAATATAAATATAAATGGGACACCTCGATTCAGTATGGCGGGTGGTTGGGCTGCCCACCCCATCTCTAGGCCTGAACCGCTAGAGAGACCCTTGTGGATTTGGCGAGGTGCTTCATGATCAAACTCAAGAAATCATTTTTCTTTCTCTTTTTTCTCGGGATCTGTGTATTCAGCCTCTTGATTTTTGTTCATCCGTTACTGATCTTCAAAAAGCGAGTCCCCTCCCCCCCCTCTCCACAAGTAAATACCATGCAAAAGAATTGGAAACATCAGTTCCAATTTGCAGGGTACTATGCCGCCCAAGCCCAGGGCTATTACCGAGAAGCTGGCCTAGAGGTTCAGATTCAAGAAGCCGAACCCAACAATCTTGATCCTGCTCAAGCCGTTTTACAAGGAGACGCAGAATTTGGCATTTCCAATAGTGACCTCTTGCTCCTCAGAGATCGGGGAGACCCGGTAGTGGCACTAGCCGCAATTTATCAACATTCCCCCTCAATATGGCTCGTGACCAAACGTTCGGGTATTGATAATATTCACAACCTGGCGGGAAAACGGGTGATGGTAGAACCCCATGCAATGGAACTGATTGCCTATCTTGCTCAGGAGGGGATTAACCTCAACAAAATGGTTCAAGTGCCCCACACCTTCGACCCCCTGTCCCTGATTTCGGGCAAGGTCGATGCTATGTCTGCTTACTCCACCGATGAGCCTTTTTTCTTAGAGAAATCTAATATTGAATACTTAACCTTTAATCCCCGTGCGGGAGGGATTGATTTCTATGGAGATACCCTGTTTACAACGGAAGCACAACTTAAAAATCATCCCCAACAGGTTCAAGCCTTTGTCGATGCCTCTTTAAAGGGATGGGACTATGCCCTTAACCATCCCTATGAAATTGTCGATTTAATTTACAACGAGTACAGTCAGCGCCACAGTCGAGAACATTTATCTTTTGAAGCTAAGATGACGCGCAATCTCATCCTACCGGATGTGGTGGAGTTGGGGTATATGAGCCCCGGGCGATGGCGCTATATCGCTCAAGTCTATCAATCCTTAGGAATGCTCTCCAAAAATTTCTCGTTGAAAGGGTTTATTTACGATCGTCATGAAACGAAAGCACCGCTCTGGTTATACATTAGCTTAGGGGTTTCCCTGCTAGGGTTTGGACTGATTTCTTTGATTTTTTGGCGATTTTATTATTTTCAAACCATGATTCAAAAGGAAATCCATGAAAAGCTTGAGCGAGAGAAAGAAATTAGACTCCTAGAGCAAAAATATAAGATTCTGGTAGAAAATGCACCGTTCTCGGTTGTTATTTCTGCTCTGGATGGCAAGATTTTATATATTAATGCCCGAGCCGCTCAACAATTTGAGATTTCGATGGGATATGCTCACAATTTAAATACCAAAAATTTCTATGCTTCTATATCAGACCGAGATAAACTCTTAACGATTCTCAAACGGCAAGGATTTGTGCAAGACTTTGATCTGAAGTTAGTGACCAGTCGTTCCACTGAGTTTTGGGCGAGTCTTTCCATAACCATGATCGATTTTGAAGACAGTCCAGCTTTGTTTACGGCTTTGATCGATATTTCACGGCGCAAAGCTTTAAGTGAACAATTAGAACAACTTGCCATGACGGATGAACTCACCAAACTCTACAACCGTCGATTTTTTCTTGAACGGTGTACCCGAGAGTTTAAGCTGTGGCAAAGATATCAGACTCCTTTTTCAATCTTGCTGATTGATATTGATCACTTCAAAAATATTAATGATAGTTTTGGTCATGATATTGGGGATTTAGCCATCAAATTAGTCTCCCAATCCTTAAAACAGTTTATCCGCGAGGTCGATGTTGTGGCCCGCTATGGCGGAGAAGAATTTGTGATTTTGTTGCCCCAAACGGAAGCCTCTATGGCGAAGGAAATGGCGGAAAGATTGCGACTGAGTATTGCCTCCCGTGAACTGGTCATCACGGGCACCACTTTAAACCTCACCGTTAGTATTGGTGTATCCGAGGTTAATGCTGAGATGATGGACTTAAATCATGTCCTTAAAGCCGTGGATAATGCACTGTATAAAGCGAAAGGACTCGGGCGAAATCAAGTGTGTCTGGCCACTGAATAGAGGATCGGCACCTCTGCTGTGCCCAAATCGTTGCTGGTTTCTCAGGGGAAGTGCAGGGTGTGGTCGGGAGAACTGGCTGTGAATGTGTGGGGTAGGGCTATCCGCCCCCATGAATTGAGAATTGAAGGGCAAAATTGATGGAAATGGATAAGATTAACGGCGTGTGCAACTTAAGTGCCAAGATCAAACCATTTTGAGATTACCCTAGGGGAGTGGGACGATGACAACCGCCCCGAATCCCCAAGCCTTCCTGGAATTCTTGCTACAGGTTGTATGTTCTAGAAGCAAGAGCGCAGGCATAGTACCAGAGCATCCTGGTTCAAGTGCCTTATTACGCCACGAACAGGAGTTTAATGATGTCTGAAATTTTTAAGGGCTTTGAAGATCTTCTAAAATTAGCTCAGGTTTTAGAAGAAAAAGCTGCAAAAGGAGAACTGAAAACCGAAGTGCAGTTTAGCAGTCGTCCCTTTAGTAGTATTCCTCGGACGGGCAATATTCCTCGTTCCCCCGGTAGTGCTAGGAGTGCGGGGGGATCCCCTTCTGGCAGTGGTTTTGGTGTGTCCAGAACCACCGCTACGCCTGCAAGTTCTGCTGCCGTAGAGGTTCCTGTGGAAAGTATTGGTAAAACGGATCTGCCGGAGATTGGAGGTCTGAGTGAAAGCCTCCGGGAACTGAAGGAGTTGGTGGGCATTCCCCTGAAACGTCCAGAATTGCTGCAACAACTGGGGCTAGAGCCTCCGAAGGGGGTGTTATTAGTGGGGCCACCGGGAACGGGAAAAACCCTGATGGCGAGAACCCTGGCGGCGGAATTGGGGGTCAATTACATTACCATTGTCGGGCCAGAAATTATTGGGAAGTATTACGGAGAAGCGGAAGGTCGGTTGCGGGGCATTTTTGAGCAGGCAGCCCGATCGGCCCCCTGTCTGATTTTTATTGATGAAATTGATAGTTTGGCCCCCGATCGCTCCCAGGTGGAAGGGGAAGTGGAAAAGCGGATTGTGGCCCAACTGCTGGGGCTGATGGATGGCTTTAATTCTACGGCGGGGGTGATGGTGCTAGCGGCCACTAATCGGCCCAATCACCTCGATCCGGCCCTGCGTCGTCCCGGTCGTTTCGATCGCGAAGTGGTTTTTCGAGTTCCGGATCGGGCGGGTCGTTTAGAAATTCTCGAAATTCTGAGCCGATCGATGCCCCTAGCAGAAGATGTGCAGTTGGGAACGATCGCAGATCATTGTCTAGGGTTTGTGGGGGCGGATCTTAAAGCCATTTGCCAAAAAGCGGCCTACAGGGCCCTGCGGCGGAATGTGCCGGATTTAGATGCCCCTAGTCCTGCGGACATGGTGGTGACAGCGGCGGATTTTGAGGAAGCGGTGGCGGCCATTAAACCCTCAGTATTGCGATCGGTCGAGGTGGAAACACCCCAAATTACCTGGGAAGAAATTGGCGGGCTGACGGACATTAAACAAACCCTCCAGGAAGCGGTGGAAGGGGCGCTACGCTACCCTGAACTGTATCAGCAAACCAAAGCCCAAGCCCCCCGGGGCATTTTACTGTGGGGCCCACCGGGAACGGGCAAAACCCTCTTAGCCAAGGCGGTGGCCGCCCAAGCCCAGGCCAATTTCATTGCAGTGAATGGCCCGGAATTACTGAGCCGCTGGGTGGGGGCATCGGAACTGGCGGTGCGCGAACTGTTTGCCAAAGCTCGCCAAGCCTCTCCCTGTGTGGTGTTCCTCGATGAAATTGATACCCTAGCGCCGGCCCGAGGGGGCGTGACGGATGGGGGGGTAAGCGATCGTCTAGTGGGGCAATTGCTGACGGAAATGGATGGTTTACGGGGAACGGATCAGGTTTTGGTGATTGGAGCCACAAACCGCCGTCCCGTCTTAGATCCGGCGCTGCTGCGATCGGGCCGTCTTGATCTCCAGTTCAAAGTGGATTTGCCCGATGAAAGCAGTCGTTTAGCGATTTTGAAGGTTCACAATAGCGATCGACCCTTAGCCTCGGTTGATTTAGCCCATTGGGCCCAGCGCACAGAAGGCTGGAATGGTGCGGATTTAGCTCTGTTCAGTAATCAAGCGGCCCT
The DNA here is from genome assembly GCA_049455215.1 of Prochlorotrichaceae cyanobacterium. Taxonomy (GTDB): domain Bacteria; phylum Cyanobacteriota; class Cyanobacteriia; order Prochlorotrichales; family Prochlorotrichaceae; genus JBEAPM01. The sequence goes on along the minus strand of JBMTZC010000081.1, from coordinate 156 downwards.
GCAAGCCATTCGGCGGTATCAGCAAGATAGTCATCTTTCGAGTGCGGTGGAGTTGGATCCGACCCAAATCTTGATTGAGTCTCAGGATTTTGAGTTGGCTTATGTTGCCCTAGAGGAACAGAAAAATACGCCGATGTAGTTGCTGCTGGTTTTGAG
>JBMTZC010000080.1:0-14007 GCA_049455215.1 Prochlorotrichaceae cyanobacterium | reverse complement strand
ATCGAGAGGCATTGATTCGTTTCGTTTAGGAGAGATCTCTCTCAGGATTAATGATGAGTCTGACGCGATCGTTTCTTGAGACGTTTTTGGGCGGCCAGGCTAGCTTGATCCACAGGAAAACCCGCCCGAGGAATAATTTGATCTTTGCGTTCTTCTTCTAACTGCTTCAGTTCTTTGTAGCTCACCCAATGAATGCAATCCACGGGACACATATCGATCGCTTCTTGGATTAAAACTTCAGAATCACCATCCTGGCACATCACCCGCGATCGTCCATAGTCTGGCTCAATATAAAAGGTATTTCCTGCCACATGGGCACAGTGCTTGCAACCGATGCAGGTCACTTCATCCACATAGACCCCTTTTTGTCGCAGGGATCCTCCCAGTTCGGGCTCAGCACCGGAGCGAGTTTGACCCAGCCGCAGTGATCCACCCAATTCTGGCTCGAGGTAACTGCGCCCAGCCTCGCTACGGCCGAGTGACTCGTCCGTAGGAGGAACTGGAGTAAAGGGAATGTGATCCGTCATTAGCCATTCCAGCGCTGAACAACGAGGCGAATAGAGCCGTCCGCTTGTTTGACTTGCTCACTCACTTGAAAGCCTTGCTGAGCGGAGGTTTCCTTGACTACGTTCAGGGCATAGTTCTGGGTGACCTGACTTAAAAAGCGATCGACTGTCAACGGTTGTTGCCAGTATTGCAAATCTGCGACTAGGTTATATTGCTCGCCGTTCCAGGCAAATCCAATATCATAACCATTCTCTTGCTCCACCACCACTTCAGCGGTTTGGCTCTGACCTTGATAGCCTCGCACCGGATGGGGGCCGGCTTTCCATTCAATGCCAAGGTTGGTGAGGGCAGACTGGAGGGAGTCTAAATTGCGGATTTGAGTTTTGATTTGACTAAAGTGTGACATAAGAGGTGTTGATCGCAAGCGCTAGAGGACAAAAACCAAAAAACGACCTACCACGTACTCGATTGAGCAGGGAGAGTCGTTTCGGAATGAACCTGCGCCTCTTGGGCAAAATAATCAGCGGTGTTTTCTTGGTGAAGAACACGGCCAAGCTGAGCTTCGATTTCCGCCGTTACCTCAGCACATTGGGTGCCGACTATACCGGTAACCTTTTCTTCAACCCGTCCATCCGCGTGGATGACGAATTCTAGAGTTTCCATGCTCATATTGCTCAAACCAGACGCAGGCACAGGGTGGACGTAACAAAACTTCTTATCTATAGCAACTTATACTAACAGGTATTTATAGTTTCCTTAAGAGAAATTGTCTATGGATAAAGAAATGTTATTTCTATGTAAAGTTTTGTAACGGCTGCGGTGCAGTTGGCCTAGGCCGCAATGGCATGGGGGCGACAGGCAGGGGTGTCCGAACCCTCTGGGGAGAGGTTTGATCCCTCAACCTGGGCTGAGAACTACGGGAGGGGGTAAAGGTTTCCCAGTGCGTAGCATCATCCAGGGATAGCGTTTCTGGAAGTTTTAGTTTTTGGCGCTGTTGAGGGATTCCCTCACCACTGGGCAGCAGGGCGGAATCTAAATGAGCCCCCCGCAGCATTGCGCCGCGTAGATCTGCGCCTTGAAGATTCGCTTGCTCTAGGTCGGCGTGGGTTAAATAGGTTCCCGTTAACACCGCATCCCGCAGATCAGCCCCTTGCAGTTGAGCTTGGATGAGGTCAGCACCAATCAGCACCGCTCCCCGGAGGTTGGCGGATCGGAAGTTGGTCTTAAAGAGGAACGCAAATCGTAAATCGGCATCACTGAGGTTGATCCGGCTCAAGTCTTTGTTTTGCAGATAAGCGCCCCGTAAATCTGGGCGACATTGGGGATGCTCAACCCGCCATACGTTCCAGGCCGCAACCCCCTGTTGCAGTTGTGCGAGATGAAGTGGATTTGCCATAGGGATCTCCGAGAAGATTATTACGATGAATGTCAGTCCTAAACCGTAGCGATCGTTTGGGTGCGAGCTTTTTCAGAACGGATGCTAGACCCCGATAGAATGCGATCGCCTTTTTCATTGACCACCAAGGGATCGGCACCAGGAGGGGCGGGGAAAGTCATTGCTAGGGTGGCGGCTAAGGTCTGGGGGGCCTCAAAAAGTAAGTTGACAAAGCCCCCCACCCGGTATTTAGAAATAAATTTGGCTTGCTCTTCAAAAAGGCGCTGTACCACTAGGGAATAGAGGGATAGGGGAATTCCCAAAAGCACCCAGCCTTTCCGATCTTTGGCACGACGAAACCGGAGGGTAGACCACCGGGAGGGGGCATATTGGGGCAGGGGATAGCGAGAGGATTGATCGCCGCAGCGAGGCACCCCAACAAAGGGATGAGGTGAAAATTGCCGCCCCGCAGGATCTGGCACAGCGGCGATCGCGGCAGGGGAGAGAGAAGCTTGGGCAGAAACAGCAGTCATGGCTTACACTGAGAACAAGAAAGCAAAAGTGTGAACTACTCTCAGAACGTAGAGCGACTCTAAACCTGACAGATTAAGGGTGCAGCGTTGTAAGACCAGCACACCCGCCACTCAACTCCAGGATCAGCAAGTGCTAAAGCCTAGTAGTTCAAAAATACTAATTCAATAGTACAAGTATACTTTATTTTTAATACCCGTCAAGCATAAGTTCCCTAGCGATCGGCCAGAGGCGCGGCCGACTCAAGATGACTCCCTGTGGACAACTCAATTCTTAAATTTGCTCTTCAAAGCTTCTAGGTATGGCGATCATGCTCCATTCATTCAGCCCAAAACCTTCCCAATTTACAGCTAGAGGCTAGAACGCCCACGGTATAAGCATTTCAGCTCTAAATGATAACCCCTACAAAAGAATAGGAATTGCGGCAGGTGGCGAAATCACCCGCCACAATAAACTGAGATGCTCACCGATTGCCCATCGGGTAAGGGACGAGGAGGTGTTCGCCTCCCTCAGATGCCTCATGAAGTAAAGATTTTTTAACAAGTGCCCTCCTATTGTTACAATCAGGGGAGAACTGAAACATTTTTTTATCAAAAATTTGTACTTTTCCCCAACCCTCCATGAATACCTATAAAAAAAATGATGAAAATACTTACTTAGCCAAAATCCTTGTTGTAGATGATGAGGCAGCGGTGCGACGGATTTTAACCACCCGTTTATCCATGGCTGGGTATGAGGTAGTGGTAGCCTCTGATGGTGAAGAAGCCCTGGAAGTCTACGAACGGGAGTGTCCTAACCTGATTGTCTTAGACATTATGTTGCCTAAGCTGGATGGCTATGGGGTCTGCCGAGAACTCCGTAAAACCTCGGATATCCCGATTATTATGCTTTCTGCCCTAGGCACGATCGCCGATCGGATTACGGGATTAGATTTGGGGGCGGACGACTACCTGCCCAAGCCCTTTTCTCCCAAGGAACTGGAGGCCCGCATCCAAACGATTTTGCGCCGAGTGGAAGACAACTTTCAGCCTCCCACCAGCACCCAAGGCGTCATCAAAATTGGGCGTATTGAAATTGATACCAATCGCCGTCAAGTCTTTCGCGACAGTAAGCGCGTCTCTTTGACCTATACCGAATTTAGCCTCTTGGAAATGCTCTTTCGCAACCCTGGCGAAACCGTTCCCCGTGCCCATATTTTGCAAGAACTGTGGGGCTATCCTCCCCGTCGCACTGCAGATTTGCGAGTGGTAGATGTGTACGTGGCCCGGCTTCGATCTAAACTGGAAAATGATCCTCGAAATCCTGAACTGATCATTACCGTGCGGGGTATTGGCTATACTTCTCAGCGTTTAGGTGATCTTCCCGAAGCAGCCGGTGCTTAGGGTATATATTGCTGAGGGTATTGGGTTCTTAGGGTTATATATTGTGCGTGATCTAAAACCCTATCCTCATTGCTCCGCTAGGTTCCCGGCCCAAAAGCGTTGTCACACAGAGCTTACTGCCTAAAATGCTACACTAGGGCCTCTTTACGCCCCTCATTGAGATTTTCCCTGACTGCTATGCCCATTTCTCCCTCCGATGCTTTAAGTTGTTGGCTTCTTAGCGATCGTTCCGAATATCAAACCTGTCACATTCGTCTACCGGACGGGGAATCCATCAGTGCGATCGCTATTAAACAAGCCTACTATGGCTTTCGTCGTCGCCTCTCCTCCAGTAGTCAAGCCCTCAAAGTTCTGTATACCCTGAGTGATCCGACCTCTCCTTCCCATATTACAGATGTGGCCTTAACTAATAATCAAAAAGGATACTTTCTCTGGGTTCGGGAAGCCAATGCGGAACCGACCGGTAACTTTGTTCCCAATGATTCCGTTTCGTCATATCCTACAACCTTTCTCAAACTCCCCCAAAACGTTCCCCTGAGCAAAATTTCTGTCCCCGATCTTGATCAAGTCTTGTCTGCCGTTGCCTTTAATAATCAGTATTACAGTGTTTTCAAAGTGGAGCAGGATCCAGAAGTGGTCATTGATATGGTCAAAAAGTTGAGCCAGCGGGGAGATGACATTTTAGTGGCCTCCACTGCCGACGGATCTGCCGTATGTGTCTTAGAGCCTGACGCAATCCCGGCATAACATGACCTCCCAGACCATTGCGCTTCCTAATGCTGCCGCGACCCAGCGCTTCGGTGCCCAATTGGGTCAGGTTCTGCCTGCCGGATCGGTGCTGTTGCTCCAGGGGAATTTAGGGGCAGGGAAGACGACCTTTGTCCAGGGGTTAGCCCAAGGATTAGGCATTCTGGATGCGGTGGTCAGTCCTACTTTTATTCTGCTAGCGGAGTATCCCGAAGGCCGAGTTCCCCTTTACCACTTTGATCTCTATCGGTTAGAAACTCCCGCCGCTGTTGCGGGATTACAGGTGGAGTCCTATTGGCAAGGGATGGAAGTGGAACCCGGTATTGTTGCGATCGAGTGGGCAGAGCGATTACCAGAACTTCCCGAAAGTTACTGGGAGTTAACTTTTAGCGTACCGAATCATTCCATTGAAAGCGGACGAGTTCTAGAGTGGAAATCCGTCGGGGCAGCGACAGCAATACAAGCCCAATGGCGATCGGATTTTTTCTCTTGTAATGAATGATCACTGAATGAGCACTGTAAAGTATGCCCCGGGCGTACTCTACGCTCTTAGTACTCTATGGCTCCTAAATAGCGCTGAATAATCCTATAAAGCCGTTATAAGTCCGTCAATTGAGACAGAGATTGGTGATGCTTACGACCGGGAGGCGCTGGCGACATTACCATTGTTTGTCCCGTGGCCGCAGCCCGTTCAATGGCCGTTGCAACCTTCAGGGCATACAGACTCGACTCTAAGGAAACGTACAGGGGTTTACCCTCTAAAAGGTGATCCAGAACGGCTTCCGTATCTTCGCGGAATAAGCCTGTGCGTCCCCCAACGTCTAGGGGCATTTCGCCTTCTTCCTTGAACAGCGTGCCGGTGTCATTCTCCAGGCGGAAGGTGCCCCAATCGCCATAGACTTCCATGAGTCGTTCCGATCGCCAAATATTTTCGCCTTTGCCATAGGTTGCGATGGCCAGAGTCCCCTGCTCGAAAAAGAGTTGGGCGGTACAAATACAAGTGGTAAAAAGATTGCGCCGCGCTTCATGGGATTCCAAAGCGGGGAAAAATTTGGCCTGGGCTTGCACTGCGCTTACGGTGCCAAAGGCATCGGTGAGGCGGTGAATGCGGGAGAGGGCCGCCACAAAGGGAAAACCAAATTCCCGCAGTCGATAAGTCCAATGATCGGGGGCGGGGTGTTTGGATTGCAAGGTGGCATAACGCACAAACCGGGGAGTCCCCAGGTGGGGTAACTGTTGCCGCAGGGATTGATGCCATCCCCCTAACAGTTCGATATGCTCAACATGCAATAAGCGATCGTTTTGCTGGGCAAGGTGGGCCAATTCTTCCGCTGCTCCCCAGTAGAGCGCTAGGGGATATTCCACAACAACGTGCTTGTGGTGCTTGAGGGCGAGACGAACCGCATCGGCGTGGTCAACATTACGGTTTGCAACAATCACGAGATCCACGGTGGTGGCGAGCAATGCTTCCAGATCGGGGAAGGCCTGGGTTTCAAAGTCCTGGGCAAAGCTTTGGGTGCGTTCCAAGCTGCGACTACAGACCCCCACCAGTTCAGCCCGATCGCTTTGGGACAGGGCCTCTGCCCGTTTTCGTGCAGCAAATCCAGTTCCCACCAAGCCTACTTTTAGCATTGCTTCTCTCCGTTGATTGATCCATTGATCAGAAGTCGCCATTTGTCCGGTATCCCGCAGTATACAGCGCTTTGCTGAGACTCGGTTGACCCAGGACAGGCTGGCTTAAGCTAAAACTCCTAGGTGGCACTGGAAAGGGTTTCGAGTTTCAACTTCGATCGCTTTAACCCCTCGGGAACGGCTACGGGATAATCTCCCGTGAAACAAGCTTTACAGAAATTGCGATCGTCATCCTGGGCTGCTTTGAGCATGCCGGGAATACTCAGATACCCTAAGGAATCCACACCAATATTTTCAGCAATTCCCTCTAGGGTCAGGTTCGCCGCCACGAGTTGATCCTGGTTATCCGTATCAATGCCATAGAAGCAGGGATGGGTCACCGGCGGTGAGGAAATACGCATGTGAACTTCCTTTGCCCCCGCTTTCCGCAGAGCCGTCACCAACTTGCGGCTGGTGGTTCCCCGTACAATGGAATCGTCTACCACTACCACTCGTTTGCCCTGCAATACATCCCGCAGGGGGTTTAATTTCATGCGAATACCATCTTCCCGCATGCTCTGGGTCGGTTGAATAAAGGTGCGCCCTACATAGCGGTTTTTAATTAAACCCTCCATATAGGTCAAGCCAGACACTTCGGAATAACCGATCGCGGCAGGAATACCAGAATCGGGAACCCCCATGACTAAATCCGCTTCCACAGGATGTTCTTCTGCCAGTTGCCGGCCTAGGCGCAGCCGATAGGTATAGAGACTTTCACCATGAAAGACGCTATCGGGGCGGGCGAAATAAATGAGTTCAAAAATACAAAGCTTCGGTTCCGGTTGAGCGGCCCAAGACTGAGACTGCAGACCATCTTGGTTAATCCAGACCAATTCTCCCGGTTCCACATCCCGCAGATAGGTTGCCCCTAGAATATCGAGGGCACAAGTTTCAGACGCCAGGACATACTGGGTTGAGCCGTCAACGGCGGGTCTTTTGAGAACCCCAATCACTAGGGGACGAATGCCATTGGGATCCCGGGCTCCGATTAAGCCATCGGGGGTACCAATCACTAAGCTAAAGGCCCCTCGGGAGTGCTGAAATGCGGTGGTAGCCGCTTCACACCAAGATTGTCCTTCGTTCACCGCATCCGCCATCGCAATGGCGATTAACTCAGAGTCTGAACTGGTAGAAATATCGTGATCTTTGGCCCGCAGTTCATCCCGTAGGGCGAGGGAATTCACTAAGTTGCCATTGTGGGCTAGGGCGAGGGAGCCTAAACGGGTGGCAACGATCGCGGGTTGAGCGTTACAAATGCGGCTAGACCCCGTGGTGGAATAGCGATTATGACCCACAACCATTGTTCCGGGGAGTTCCGCTAGGTTGTCTTCGTTAAAGACATGAGACACTAACCCCATATCTTTATGGGAATAGAGTTTCGTTCCTGTAAACGTCGCGATACCGGCGGACTCTTGGCCACGATGCTGGAGAGCAAACAGACCAAAATAGGCCAATTTGGCAACATCTTCCGAGGGGGCATAGGCTCCAAAAACACCGCAGGCTTCCTGGGGTTTATCTGGGGAGTCCCATTCACCTGGGGCATCGTCTAGAGTCTGGGCAGAAGTCGAAGCACCGTCAAAAGCATCACGGGCGGAAGGACTGAAAGAAGAAGGGTAGGACATGGAAGCTCGGAGGGGGGAATGTCTCTGTCTTAACAATACCTTAAAGATCAGTTTTGAGCTTCGATCGTCTGACCATCTCGGCTAAAATACTTACCCCTTAGCCCGGGAAGAAAATCGCGGACTTAAGCTGCAGAGCCCAGCATTTTTTGTTCAAACTCTTGAATACTGCTAAAACAGCGGAAAATTAAGTGCATACGGCTCAATTCCAGCATCACTTGAACTTGATCGCTAAGGGAGCACAGATACAAGTCTCCACCCTGATTACGGACTTCTTTCAACACCAAAACCAAGGTTCCTACGGCCGAACTGTTCATGAAGGTAATGTTATGCATATCAATCAGAATATGCAGATACCCTTGCCCATTGGCTTCCCGGATTTCCTGGTGCAGGCTCTCCGCTAACTGTTCATCCACAATACCGGATGGTTGAAAAACTTTATATCGCTCGATCATGGTTCTGTTTCTAGTGCCTTAAGGTTACTGGGGGTTATGTGCAACGCCAGAAAAATTGATTCGGTTGCAGCGATCGGGAGTTTGAGGTGAACCGGCCAAAACACTAAAATTGGCTTCAGAAACCTAGGCAATAACCAATTCCTGTAGCTCGACTTGATGCAGTATGGACGATGGTTCTCCTCCACCATATCCCTAAGCGTTCCCTCAGCACATCAGCAGAATGTCGTTAGTACGATGACCTGGGGATAGAGTTCCAGCTTTTTGGGAGGTGTCCCTGTAACTCACCTGTAACTCATTGTAATAAAAGCTGTCTCTTTTGACTGAAGAGATGTCCGGCATTAGGGATGAAATGCCTATGCTGTAATAGTTTCAGACCCTAACGGTCAAACGGGAATGGGCGCGGCAAATGTCGAGACCGTCGAGACAACAAGAGGGCTCATGTTTCTGGGCTGAAGTGATGACCCACCCTAGCCTGGCTCTAGCGCAACCTCAAGCAGCGGGCTTGAGTATCGCGGGGATTAGAGTAACTGTGCAGATTCGTAGAGTCGCCGCAAAATGGACATAATTTTATCGCCGTATTGCAAATCAGCGGCCCAGCGTCCACTCAGTTGACTCACTAATGGTGCTGTCCCTCGGCGTACAAACCGAAACCGAGGATCAATAATTTCCTGCAAAATGGGCTCTGTGCTGGCATAGGCTTTTAAGTGTTGCACTTGGGCACGAATGCCCAGTCGGATACTGGGGAAATTAGCTCCCGCTACGCCTCCTCCGATCGCGCCGAGACCGGCAAAGTTATTCTGGTTTGCCTTGACATCTCCCCCAAAGCGAAGAAAGTTGGTTTCCAGACACATCTGACAAAAGGCAATATCGTGATTAACACCCTCGATCGCAGCTTCTTCTCGATATAACTTAGCGATGTCTGTAAATTGTCCTAAGGCTTCAGCATTATTCCCTTTGAGAAAGACCATTAACTGCACATCTGACGTATAACCATGGCCCATGATGCGATCCATTTGCCCCACACAGAGCCGCACGATCGTCTTCAGTAAAACACTGCGAGATTCATTGTCCCACTGCACCGAAACATTATAATTTCTCAGATCCACCGCCTTGATGTAGACCACTCCTCGGTAGTCAATGCGGCGGGCATCGGTGATTTGGCTGGAATCAATGCCCAAATTATCTACCAGATCGATCGGGACATAGGAGTTGTTGTTGACCAAAACACCCCCCTCTGGGTAAGGCTGGTCATTGAGGCGAATGCCTATGCTGGGGTAGGTGATGCTTTGGGGTTCTTCCTGAGGCGGGACACTTCCGGTAATTTGGTTACTCCAGGCCGCTAACCCATCCGCAATACCCAGGGCAAAGTCTCGACGGCGAGTTTGTAGCAGCGATCGATCTTCCGCATTGGTGAGAAACCCCACCTCCAGGAGAATGGAGGGTAACATAACGTTGCGACAAAAGGCCAAACTGCCCACCCCCGCCGCCGTATCCGGTTTAGCCCCCCGGTTGGGCAACTGAGGCACCCGCCGAATTAAGGCAATCAGCATTAACTCCGCATGACTGCGACGATCGTCATTATTGGCAATATAAAAGGCTGAAGCTCCCCGCACTGTAGTATTGCTAAACGCATCCGCATGGATCTCGATCGCCACATCCCCCAGACGCGATCGGGCATTAATCCAGTCAATACTTTGCACCAAACTTAAATCATCCGGCACAAAGAGCGTCTCAAAATTCCGCGATCGTAATTCCGGCACAATGAGATCCCGGAGTTCAATCATTTCCTGGGCTTCCGTTGTCCCCGCCACGATCGCTCCCGGATCAGTTCGTCCACTTTCAAGACCACCATGTCCTGCTGAAATAAAGATGCGTCCCATAACTGCTCCGTAATCTGGAGATTTTTGCCAGATACTACCGGAAAGTTCGGCTTTTTGCCACAGCGGAGCAAATTTCAGGCGTTCCGATCAGGATCTGACTTGAGGCGGGAGAATAGGGCGCAAAGTTTTTCATGTTCCCTTGAAATTTTAAACCTGACCCCTTAAGGCAAAAGCTGCTGAAGATGCTCAATCAGGTGGTTGATTTCGGACAAGGTATTGTAATGCACCAGACTAATGCGAATCACACCGCCCTGCTCACTTAAGCCGAGGGATTCGATCAGGCGAGGGGCATAAAAACTGCCATGACGAATGCCAATATGGGCGTTGGCGAGGGCTTCGGTGATCTGGGCGGGGGAGTGATCCTGAACGGTAAAAGCGATCGTAGATACGCGGGTTTCTGGATCCGTTTGGGGAGACCCGATTAGGTTGACTTGTGGGGTTTCCTGTAGGAAGTCAATGAAGCGTTGGCTGAGGTCTTGTTCATGATCTGCAATAATCTGAAAACAATCCTCTAATAATTCAGGAAAGGGTTTGCCAAAACTACCAAGTTGTTCTCCTAATTCTTCTAAGTAATCGCAGACTCCCAGGTTGCCGTAGACGAGATCGTAGCTAGTACCGCCGGGTTGAAGCTTATCGGGAATACTCTCAATAAAGGAATGGTTAAAGCGAGGGAGTTCCTCTAGGTGTTCCGTTTTGCCAAAGAGAATGGATTGACGAGTGCCAAATACTTTATAAAAACTAAAGACATAAAAATCGACATCCCAGTCCTGTAAATTTAGTTTTTGATGGGGAGCATAGGCAACGCCATCAACACAGACTTTAATGTTTCAATCGTGGGCAAACTGAACAATTTCGGGGAGTGGATTAATGGATCCTAAAATGTTAGAAGCGTGACAAAAGGTAACTAAGCGAGTCCGATCGCTCACCAAAGGTTCTAAATCTTCTACCCTTAAGCGCCAGGTTTCGAGGTCGATGGGCCAGGTTTTAACGACAATTCCCTGCTTTTGCAAATCTAGCCAAGGGCTAATATTGGCTTCATGATCGCAATTCGTGATAATCACTTCATCCCCCGGTTGCCAAACCTGACCGAGGCTATGGGCTAAAATTCGGAGCAGTAAAGAAGCGGTATTGCCAAACACTAAGCAGCGAGAATCCGGTGCCTGAATCAGTGCTGCTAAGTCCTCTACCGCTGCATAAAAACGATCGCTTGCTTTGAGGGATGTGGCGTAGTTTCCCCCCAACTGCACGTTGCTACTGAGCCAATAATCTACAACCCGATTAATCACAGATTGCAGAATTTGGGAGCCTCCCGCATTGTCTAAAAAAGTGCCATAGCTATCTAAAGCAGGAAATTGGCTCCGGACAAAATCGATCGGTAAACTTGGCGAAGCGGCAAGGATCATAGCTCACTCAGTGATCTCAACCAACGTAACCAGCATACTGTAGCATTCCTACGATCGGGAAATGGGGAGGTACTGAAGGGGTTCAGGTCGCGCTCCGCCTGGGGCGGTAAGTTTTTCCTGACCGTAGACCGCTTGACAATATTGCCCTCGCCCCTTCCCTTTTGGCCAAATTAGTATAGATTAGGGCTACCCACGTTGGGGTTGGTCAATCTTCATCCTGTGGATTGGGAGAATATCGACAATGCACTTTACTTTTAACGGCAAGCCCGGCAAAACCTTATCGCTATTAGCGCTCTCAACCGTCCTCTTAGGACAGGTTCCGGGCAATTTGATGATGGCTATGGCGCAAGATGCGGGGCAAGCCCTTGCCCAATCTAGCTTTTGGGACTTTAATTCCCAGAGCAATCAGTTGCGCCTCACCTTGTCCCCCGGTGTCGCTCCCCGTTATTTTCTCTTGGCGCGGCCCATGCGAATCGCCATTGAATTTCCCAGTTCCCTGGAAGTTTCCCCTCAATCTGTTCCCTATGCTGAGGGGGCTGTTGAACAATTAACCTTGTCGCCCCAATCCAACGGAAACCTTCGTATCACCCTCCAACTGCGATCGGGGGTGGAACTTCAGCCGAAACAAGTGGCATTGCAGCAAATTGATGCCCAGCGGTGGTTGATTACCCCTCTCTTGGCATCCCCAACGACTCCCAACACTTCCGGTCTTTCCGACATTTCCAGCATTGCCGACAGCAGTGCAACCGCTAGCCTTCCCTCAGGCGCAAGGGCTTTGCAGGAACCCTCTAACTCTCAGGACTTATCGCCTGCGGCTACTTTAGCTCCCGTTCCCTTAAGTGCTGCGCCCGATCTTGCCCCGGTCAGTCTCGCTCCTGGAGCTTTAAATCAATGGCCCACGCAAATTGTTGAACTGTCTCCCCAACCCCCGACTGTAGCGGTTTCTGCTGAACCCGTAGAGATCCCCTCGACGGCTTTTCCCCAAGAGCGATCGATATTGGAACCCTCTATCTTGGAACCCTCTATCTTGGAACCATCGCACCTGGCACCGTCCTCAGGGGGGAGTGCTCTGAATCCATCGGCTTTGCCCCCTCAACCCCTGCAAACACAGGTTTTCTCAACGCCATCCCCTGCGCTGACGGATGCGGGATCCTCCCCTCAAGTTGCACCTGCGCCTCTACCTCAAAATATAGTTTCCCAAAACCAAGAGCCCCAAGCCGATCGTGAATCTTCCCCACGGGAAACCCAGACGATCGCAGCCAGTGCCTCAGAACCTCCTGCTGAATTAGAAACTCGTCCCCTTCCGGTGGCAGGAATCACGGCGGCTCCCACCGAACCCACTGCGGTACAGTCCACTGCGGTACAGTCCACGGGGGTACAAACTCCAGATCTCTCCCCCCCTGCAGCGCAATCACCACGGTCTACAGCAGCTGAGTTCCCCGTAGCCACAAGGCCGATCGTTGCTCCCCCCGTAGTGCAAACTCCCGTCAGAGAAGCCGAAGCCGATCGTCAACCCGTTGTCTTACCGGCGGTTCCCCTCAATCCCGTACCCGTGGCAACTCTACCTAGGAGTACCTCTCAAGGGGAAAGCACTGTGAACACAGCGATCGTTCCTTCTCCGGACGAGTTTGATCCTCAGGTATCTGTTCCCGTTGCTCCACTAAAGTTTGGAGAAGTCTTGCCCATCCAGGGTTCCACCCCGGTACCCATCCCTGAGCCGGTCTTGCAGAGTCGCCCCGCTGAGGCTGCGGCGGTGTCGGAAACTCCGACTGTAACGCGGCCCTTAAAAGCCGTCACCGTTCCAGGAACAACCCGTCGCTCTACGCTAGAACCCGCTCCCGTGGCGGCAACTCCACCTCAGCCGCAGTCCCAACGATCCACCTCTAATATCCTTTTAGCGAAGGGTAGTCCTATTCCCCTGCGCTACACCGGAACGGTTCCGTTGCAAGTCTCTGCTGGAGACGATCGTCAGGAAGTTTTACTGGTGGATGAGGATATTAAGTCTGCCCAGGGACAGGTGATCATTCCTGGAGGCAGTGAAGTGCTGGGGCGGTTTGAAACGAGTTGGCGAGGCAGTCGGTTTATTGCTCAAGCCATTAGTTTTAGCGGGTATAACCAAGCGTTTGGGGCAAAGTCTGAGCGTTTGGACAACGATCGTTCCCCGAATCCCGTGGGAATTGGTGCAGGCTCAGGATCGGGAGCTATTGCCGGAACCCTTCTCGCAGGAGGCTTTGGAGCATTAGGAGGAGCGGCGATCGGAGCGGTTTCTGGTTACTTTATGTCTCCGCAACCCATCACCCTGGAACCCCATCAAATCTTGATGGTGTATTTAGCAGAAGATTGGCTAGCCTACTAATACACTGAGGCGTAAGTTTCCCCTCACGCTAAGTCCCTCTCCCTAATTGGGAGAGGGACTTCAATCCGGCTCCCCTTCTCT
>JBMTZC010000079.1:0-14033 GCA_049455215.1 Prochlorotrichaceae cyanobacterium | reverse complement strand
GCGAAACACGGCACACACGGCACTCTTCCAGCTTGAGTTGTTAGCCTGGTTAAGTTCTTGCATTTTCAAGATGATTACGGATATGGGTTCCCGCTGCTTCCACCACTTCACGGGGCGGTTCCCGCAGATCCCAGACCAGCCCAACCCAACTCATCACCTTGAGAATGTAGTAAGTAATGTCATACTGCCACCACTTAAATCCTTGTCGGGTAGAGGACTGATAAAAATGGTGATTATTGTGCCAACCTTCCCCCAGGGTAATAATCGCTAACCACCAGTTATTACGGCTGTAATCCCCCGTGTAGTAATCCTGATACCCAAAGAGATGGGACAGAGAATTGATGGTAAAGGTGCCATGCCAAAGGATGACGGTACTGAGACAAAAGCCCACAAATAAACCGGACCATCCCAACCATAACCATACTAAAACCCCTAAAACGATCGGGGGAATTAACCAGTTTTTATTGAGAAAGACCAGCTCAGGATACTTGGCTAAATCAGCGACTTTTTCGTAGTCCGTATAATCATTTTCGAGTTCATAGAGCCAGCCAATATGGGAATACCAAAAACTGCGACGAATCGGAGAATGGACATCGTTAACGGTGTCTGACTCTTTATGATGGGTACGGTGATGAGCAGCCCACCATAAAGCACCTTTCTGGGAAGAGGTTTCCGCAATAAAAGCTAGAATAAATTGAAACCATCGACTAGTCTTATAGGTTCGATGAGAAAAGTAGCGGTGATAGCCACCAGTAATGGCAAACATTCTAATGAAATAAAGGGCAAAACATACGACCCAATCAATGGGGCGAACCCCCGTCCAAAAAGCCCCGATGCAAGCGATATGTAAAAGGGTAATTCCTCCGGCAATATACAGAAAGTAGGTTTCCCACTTCGATCGTTGCAGAGGAACTTGTGTTGAGATTTGCATTGGATTTCTAATAATCTAATTCATTTAACCTTCATTATCTTAAGCCAATGACGGCATCCTGCACAATTGACCTTTTCTTTTCTTTTGTTTGAAGGTGCAGGAATGCTCGTTTTTCTATCCCTAGTTTTGCAACCAAAGAGTTGCTTAAAAGGGAGACAAAAAAATGATCCCCTGCCCGACGATCGCAGTACGAGCCTGTAAAGCCCCCTGCTCATCCACAACCTGGAGATGGGGAAAATCTAATTTCCGGGCTTGGGTTCGTAGGGTTTCTACGAATTGATGTTGCTCTAGGGAGGTCAGGGTATTCCATTGATCCGTGAGATGAATCGTCAGTTCTTGCAGAGAAAAGTTGACTTGGATGCGTTGAATCAAGGGCGGCAGCGATCGGGGCAAACCCTGGATCAGCTTGGCTTGCAACATAGACTCGAAGGGAGAAGTCACAACGATCGTAGACCAATCGGGAACGGGCGGGCCCAAGGGTAGAATATCCGGTTCTGGAGGCAAGGGTGCCGGGTCAGCGCTCCGTTCCACTGGATCAGGAGTATCGCGACTGGAATACTCGGAACCCTCATCCACTGCAGTGTCGAGGGAATGGTCTGGGGTTTCCACCGATTCTAACGGTTGATCTGCGGCGGGTTGAGGGCGGACTTGAGGTGGTGCCACGGGAGCCGTGGTAAAGTCTTCGCTGAACTTTGGGGGGAAATTGAAAAGACTCACCAGAAACCAGAGTCCCAGCCCCACAAGACTAGAAACGATCGCTATGGTCAGAAAGCTGATCACCCCCACTCCCCAACCTCGGGGCAGTCGCCGGTCGAGTTGGGCAACGATCGTTAGCCAGATCCGCCAAAGCTTGGCCCACAGATCCTGGCGTACCCGTGGATCCGGTAAGGTCGCCGTGACCTGAGTAATCGCTGCCTCCAAGCGATCGGCCCAGTCCTGCAAAATCTCTCCTAACCCCCTCAACAGTCCAGCCAAAACCCGGCGAGATCCAGAAGGGGATGACGGGTAAGGATCAGACACAGGAGGAACAGGACGGGGCGACATTGGTAAAAATTAGGTTCTCAAAGGTCTCGGGATTTTTAGTTTAAGGCATAGACAAATCAATGGAGTAAAGACCAAACTCCGCGACGATCGCCGGAGTCAATTTTTTTCGATTGAACCAATTAAAGGAAAGATGATCATCATTGCCAGACATATTATCTCCCGTCGAGAGGATATAGGCAGCACCCGGAAAGGGTAGCGATTTCAAGGCAGTTCCTCTTTCTGCCATGATGCTTTTAACTTTTTGATGGTTCAAGTAAAACTTATAATATCCATAACCTCGGTTGTATTCGGGAAGCTCTGGTAAATCGAGGAGATCAAATCGCAGGATATTGGCCGTTCCCGACATTCGATAAAAAGCCATTCTTTTAATATAAATAGAGGATTCCCCTTCCCGATACTTATAACCACTGCTCAAGTACCAGCCATGACAATCTCGGTGGCGCTCTATAAATTCTGCCAGTCGATTGCTTACACAATCATCTGCATCAACCAGCATGGCATGGGAATAATGAATATCAGAGTCTCGGGCGTGAATTAAGCCCCTGAGAACCCGCCGTCCCTTGTCCGTTAAGCCCTTCGCAATAGGATGTTTTTCCTTCTCTGGTGGTAAAAAATCAACTTGTAGAAATTCAACCGCAGGATGAGAAAATTGAATCTCTGGTTTTTCATTACAAACGACAATGACCCGAAACTGATCAGAGGTTTGATTACAAGCAGCCTTTAAACATCGCTCAAAAATACGGGACGTTTGCAGCCAGTTTTTAGAAATCTTGGCACTTTTTAAGGGAATGACGAACAGGAGCATAAGCGTTGAAAGAGAATTAGGGGTAAATCTAAAAATAGACAATCAACTTAAAAAGCTTTAGTTTTTGTAGATTGAATTTAGGAGGAGAAAAAATAACATAAGTCACTCTCCTATTGTTTTTCTGACTTTATCAACTTACGAAATAAACCTTCGTCTTAAGTTGATCGATGGAAGCAGCAAAATTTCTGTTTTCACACAGGTATCAAAGGACAGTTTCAAATTTCCCAAGTGCCCCTACGGGTGCTAAAAATCTTATCATCTAGAGTTGGTAACGGTATTTCAGAAGGAGTGGTGCCGTGATCACGGTGGTTAGAAGTCGATCTTTCCAGTCCATTTTTTCGCGCCAAACCTCATCTAACTTTAAGCGAGTATTCCCTGTTTGTAGACGATTATCATTGCCAAAAATACTATGACTCATCTCTAAATCTAGGGAGTCGGTTGAAGTAAATGGAAGTTGTAAATGGGGAAGGTCAATAAACTTCAATATATTCAGCATAGCTTCTTGAGGTTGGGTAACAAAGTTCTCATAACGAACCTTCATAAACTTGATCTTTGGGTCATACTGTAGCGACTCAATAGACAAATTACGTAACATCCATCCTACCGCACTTTGCCGAGTCGTATAATATCCCAAACCCTGCTTACGCCGTTTAGACCAAGAATATCCACAACCTCGGGAATCACGGATCAAATGAATAATATATAACTCAACACCCGCAACTTGATTAAGGAGGTAAGCATAGCCCGGATGTAAGGAATCATCGACAATCACATCTGTACCGAAAACAGTTTGAATAGAGTGATATAAGCGATGCAAAAGTTGCAAATATTCAAGAGTGGCGTGATCCGTCAAGGAAAGAGATTGTCCTGGTAGAAACAACCGTAAAAGCTCCTGACTACGGGGTTCTATCCTTAATCTCAAGGCATTCCAAGTCTTAACGTTCTCTGTGGTTAAGCTAGTAAAACCCGTTTGGAAAATAGATTGCCAAACCTCACAATCCGACACTAATTGTCCACAACCGCATCGACTATGAGGTTTGAAGCCATCAACCCAAATCGTGCGTAGTTCTCCGAGGTGTGAAATCGTGGGGCTTTGGGCCAGGATTCTCGCCAATAAGGTGCTGCCACTTCGGCCCCAGCCCGCAATGTAAATCAGTTTCAGTGGCTTTTGAGCCATTATTTTTGAGCCTCTTCCTTGAAAATCCCTACCCGTCTGCGCATCAACGGTCATCGTGTGCCATTAGCAAACCGCAGATTGGATCACCCCAAGCATAACTATAATGTAACCACTTGGGCGTTCCCCTGAAAGTGAAAAATTTTTAGGATAGCCACATCGCGGTTGTCCAGTTTTTGCCCAGGGATAACCCTTCACCGGTACCCCATCACAGGCTGAACCCCATACCGCATCACCAGATTAGACTTATCCGGAATGGAAACATCACTCGTTCACGACTTAACCGCAGAAGATCTCAGTTTTGCCTTACCGGATCCTGACGATGAAGGGTTGGGAGATTCAGAATTCCATCAACAATTGGATCAGGCATGGCAGGTTTGCGATCGTTTTGATCTACAAACAGAAATTTGGCGGGGCCGTATTTTGCGGACCGTGCGCGATCGAGAAAAGCGCGGCGGCGATAATCGGGGAACGACTTTTCTCAATTGGCTAAAGGATCGGGAAATTAGCAAAAGTCGCGCCTATGCTCTTATTGACCTCGCCAACCAGGCGGATCAACTACTCGATAGTGGGCATCTGGATCCTGGCACCGTTAATCAATTTAGCAAACGGGCTTTTCTGGAAACGGCCCAGGCTAGCCCCGAAGTGCAGCAAATGATTGGGGACGCAGCCCGGGATGGGCACCGCATTACCCGGCATCAAGTCAAACAAGTGGCGGATGAATGGACAGCAGTGACCTCCGATCTCCTACCCGAGCCCGTGCGGGAAAAGGCGATGGATCATAGCTTGCCGGTGCGTTACGTAGCCCCCTTGGTCAAAGAAATGGCCAAGTTACCGGATCTTCATCGTGCTCCTCTCCAAGCGGATGTAGCAGAAACGCCGGATGTGGATACCGTCAAGCAAACCACTGCCACCGCCCGCTACCTCGCCCGCTACCTCGAATCGGCGGCCCAGTTACAAACCCTGGTCAATGTGAACAATCTCGATGTAGAGCAGGCTTTGGAGGAAGCGCTCCGACTCAATTGTTTAAATATTGCAGCGGATGTCCTGAGCCAAGCAGCTCAAGTAGAGCAGGCCCTAGCCAAATTTCACAACAGTTGGAAACGATTGGGTAGCCTCAGTGAGCGTCTCTACGTGGAAAGTGGCAGCAGTACCCCCCATCTCCGATCGCTCCTCACGGCGATCGAAGCCCTGGCGGGAGAGCACATTACCCTACAAATTGGCGAAGCCAGCACCAGCCGAACCCTACAACTCCAGGTGATTTCCGATGCCTTAGGGATCACGGAAGCGGGTGAAGAACACCCTAATACCAGCGACACCCCACCTTGGGATGAGTGAGGAAGGTGAGGAAGTCCTTACCCTCTTATCTACTACCGAACCCCTCGATTAATTGTGGCGGACGGCTACGCCGCCCGCCACAATCTCTATGCTTGCGTGGGTGATTTAGCAAAATTTTGAATTTTTCGAGGTACCCTATCCCCTTAAATCGTAGCCAAAGGCCGAGGGGTCCACTTCCGTAAAATCCAAGTCCGCTAACCCATATTCTGCCCAACGACGATCGACCTGCTGGGCCATGGCCGGATCGGAAATTAAGGGATCGCCCCAGGCATGATCCGTTTCGGGGGGAACTTTCGTGGTGGCATCGATCGCCATCCGTCCCCCCATGCCAATTTTTTCACTGGCAAAGTCTAGAGTATCAAAGGGCGTTTCCGGCACAATCAACACATCCCGGCAGGGATCAACTTTGGACGATAGGGCCCAAATCACCTGGCGAGGATCCCGAATATTGACATCTTCATCCACCACAATCACAAACTTGGTGTAGGTGAATTGGGGGAGTACCGTCCAAAAGGCCATGGCGGCCCGACGAGCTTGGCCGGGATAGGCTTTTTTAATGGATAAAATCGCCGCTTTGTAACTCAGGGCTTCCATGGGCAAAAAGAAGTCCCGGATTTCTGGAACTTGCTGACGCAGAATCGGGGTATAAATGCGATTCAAAGCGATCGCCATCATCGCCTCTTCTTTGGGAGGACGGCCACTGAAAGTGGTGAGATACACCGGATTACGACGGTGGGTTAAGCAATGGAAGCGAATCAAAGGGGAATCTTCCACTCCGCCGTAATAGCCCATGTGATCGCCAAAGGGCCCATCCGGCAAGACTTCGCCCGGGGTAATAGTTCCCTCTAAAACAAATTCTGAATCCGCAGGAACCTCTAAATCCAGCGTTTTACATTTGGCTAAATTCACCCCTTGTCCACCATATAAACCCGCAAATAACCATTCTGATAAATCCACCGGAATGGGAGTCGCCGCCGCCATCAAAATGAGGGGATCGACCCCCAAAGCGATCGCAATTTCCAGTTTTTTGCCCTGTTCCGCCGCTTTCCGTAAATGCCGTGCCCCGCCCCGCACCGAAAGCCAATGCACCGTCATGGTTTTGGCAGACTGCAACTGCAACCGATACACCCCCACATTGGGAATCCCTGTCTCACAATCGCGGGTAATCACCAGCCCTAGGGTAATGATTTTGCCCGCATCTCCCCCATAGGGTCGGATCATCGGGATCTGATTGAGATCTAGATCCGGTTCCTGAATCACCACTTGCTGGCAGGGCGGCAAAAAATCCCGTAAGGGCTTGGCCTTGACCACATCAAATAACACTTTGCCGAAATTGACCGCCTGTCCTAAGGTCTTCGGGGGCTTCGGCTGTTGCAAGAGGCTCAGCTTTTGCCCTAAGGTTTCTAATTCCTGGGGATCTTCCATATTCATGGCCCAGCAAATGCGCTGCACCGTGCCCATCACATTGACCGCAACGGGATGAGGCGACCCCTTAACCTGTTCAAACAGCAGAGCGGGGCCCCCACACTGCAGCAGACGGTTGGAAATTTCTGCAATTTCTAAGTCCGGGTCAACGATCGCCTTAACGCGGTGCAGTTGCCCTCGCTCCTCCAGTTGTCTTAAAAATCCTCGTAAATCCCTGGCCATTGTGGTTTTAACGTATAGGTGAAAGATCTGAATAAAATTCTCTGAAGGGTCAACCCTGTGCTGAAGCGAGTCTAGGGAGAGGTTCGGAACTTCAACAAGCGCAGTCGAGTGATGGTTTGGCGATTTCCCGAAAGTCTGATCCACCACACAACATTTTTAGGTATGGGTTTAGGTGTGGGTTTCAACTTGCCCAGGGCACTCTGCCGTTCACTGGTTTGCGTTCAGGAGAAAGCCTATTCATTGTAGCAAACCCCAGTATCTGATCCGGTCTGAAGTGCTTCAGGATCAAGATCTTAAGGCGATACTTTGCTAGAGCCAACCGCTTCGTTAAGGCGAGGAATATGATCATAGCTTGCCCAGCCTACCGGCCCAATCCAAGGAGCAACAGAACAGGACAACAAGCCTCCCCTCTCCAAACGCTCTGCTCAGTACCGCCCCCCTCCCCTTAAATTCCCGCGCTAGAGGATCCACGCATAGGCGAAAGACAATCATCTTGCTATAATGCTCTCAAATCAATCCATAAAACTGGGATGTTATTCTAAACGTGATGGGCTTTTTTATGCAGGCGCAATTCGTTTTCCATGGATCATGAGCCTTTTTATGACCAAACTAGCCCTTTTCGCGCTTGAATTCAGTGTTAATCTCTAAACCTAATGTTCATAGACTACAACAGTTACTCAACATCTCAGAACAGGTTCTGGTCTATCCTTGGGCACATCATTGATTAATCCTAACAGCTACTACCGGATCAGTTCTAGCAAGCTATTCCGTTTTATACACTAGGATCGCCCCCCTAGCGGCACAGGATTCTACGCTCAAGATGACCACCTCTAGTTTCAAGCTGAATTACACGAAGTACGCATCAGGGGATGTGCGGTGAACACTCCTTGTAATTTAGGGAATAGAAGACAAGCTTAGTTGCATCCCCGTTATTCTGGCTCTTTCATCACTTTCCCCCGTCATGGCCAACCCGCAGGATCACCTCCAACTGACTCCCACCACAACCTATTACCTTCGTAAGATCCTTCGTAAAAATTTGGATCAACTGGAGTCTGTCTTATCCAAGGAGACGAATCTAGGGTTTGATCCCGTTGCAGACCTGAACTCAACGTTGTCTTTTTTATATGCAGATGCCGATAGCCTAAATACTGTTATTAAAGAACTAGAACGGTTAGTTAAATATCACCAAGTTTTATCCACCCAAGGAACGTTACACCGTCAAGAACTTGACAAGTCAGAAGCAGCTATTTTTTCGGCTTTGGGGTTGCGTAGTATTAACGAAATCCCGGAAAACAAAGCGAAAATTATGATCGTGGACGATCGTCCCGAAAATATTCGTTTACTGGCCGTTGCCTTAAACCGTCAAGGCTATACCGTTGAAAGTGTTGATAATAGTTCCACTGCCTTATCCATTGCCAGAGCCTTAAAACCAGACTTAATTCTCCTGGATATTATGATGCCCATTTTGGATGGCTATGAGGTGTGTAAACTTCTCAAAAAAGATCCAGAAACCAGCGAAATCCCGGTTATTTTCGTCAGCGCCGTAACCAATGTCATGGACAAAGTCAAAGGGTTTCGGGCAGGAGCCGTTGACTATATTACAAAGCCCTTTCAGTTTGATGAAGTTTTAGCTCGGGTTGAGCATCAACTGAAAATTCTCAGTTTAAGTAAACGGTTAGAGGAATCTAATCTTCGGTTACAGCAGGAAAGCCGCGATCGCCAGGCAGAAAATCAACAACTGGTCTTGTATCGAGACGCATTAGATATTATTTCAACCTATAACTTATTTATTCACCCCAATGGACAATTTATTCAGGTTTCTGAATCGACTGCCAAAATTTTAGGCTACAGCGTGGAAGAACTGAAAAATATGAGGTTACAGGATTTAGATGAAAGTCTAGATATGTCTTCCTGGCAAGAGTATTGGAAAACTTTACAGGAACAAACCTACCTGGAAATGCTAACCTACCACCGCAAAAAGAATGGAGAGACCGTCGCCATTCAACTCACGTTAGCCTATCTGCCTCAACACAATGTTGCCTATGCCTATGCGGTACTCTATACCCCTCCAGAGCCTTTAATGGTTGACCCCAACACCGTTGAAGCAGTCCCTCCAGAACCCGTAGAGCCCTCAACAACCCAAAACCTTGGGGTTAAGAGTTGGCGGCAATGGCAAGTCTAGGCTAACCTTTTTCCCGCGAAAAAAGGCTTTTCACGGAAAGCGAAAAAGCTTAATGGAAGAGTGCGGCACTCATCCGCCTGCAGTGGGTAGCCCGAAAACATAAGACTCGAAAAAATAACAAAGGGAGCCAGCCTATCCCACTGAAAACCCAGAACGCGGGGATCTTGAAGTTAGGGCGCAACGATAGCTTACGAGGTTAAGTAATTGAGGCAGAGGTTAACCACGCCGGAGTCGTGAAGGGCTAAAAACGCCTCAGCCGATAGGTTCTGGGCAAAAAATTCCTGAGAGGAGTCAAACCACTCGCTCATCGCAGTAAAACCATAGGTTCTAGCTAAGAGAGCCGCTAGGGGAGAATGGCGAATATCAAATGCCGTTTCCTGATTGCGCCCGAACTCTAATAATTGCATCACTTCTGCTTGGATTTGGCTCTGACGGGAGGCGGAGAACGCCGTGGGAGAAGTATCAGGGGCTGGTTTTTGACAATGCCCCACAAGATTGACTAAAGGGGTTTCGTCCTGTTCCGGTTCATTGAGGGCTTCCACAAAGGCTAAGGCCACCAGCTTAGCCTTCAAGTACAGTCTCGCCACATCCATATTTTTGGCAGCCCGATCTAACATGCCTTCATAGTCCTGAGGGGAAGGTTCCCCTTGAAATTGTCGGAAGACCAAAGTTGGGGCCAGAAAGTCCATAAACCCCACCATTTTTTGGAGCGCACAGCGATATTGGTGAGGGGTATAGGCTTCGGGGTTCCGGAGGGGAGGGTTGGTTTCCGGTAGCAGTTTCCAGGTGTTATCCAGAAAATAACTGGCTTCGACATCAGCAAAATTTTTAACATCGCGGTTGGCTAGGCGGACGGCCCGTTTGACCGCGCTAACCACGGAGTCTGGACTTAAGTCCAACGAAAAGCGTTGATTCGCCGTCAATAAATTGTGATAAAGCCGATCGCTAGGAGGAACCCCCTCTTTACCCGACACCCGAAAGGGAATGGTGGCCTCAATGCAAGCGATGATTTCCGCAAGGCTAGAGCGGTTCAGAAAGGGACTGAGGAATTTCGCCGCAACGATCGCGCTTAAAAATTCATTTTGCTGCGGTGGCAACTCTTCTTCCTGTTCCACATCAAAAATGGTAGCCACCAAGGCAAAGTCTAGATCCTGATTCAGTTCTGTTAGCGGCTTAATTTTAAAAGAATCTTCGAGCAGAAAGGGGCTTAAAACCCCACTGACGGCAGGTGGAATACAGGTATCGACTTGGAGATAAACCACATCATGGAAGAGGGCGGCCAACACCTCGATCGCATCCCCCCCCTCTGCAACTTGCAAAATATGTTCCGGAGTATGAAAACTGCGGTAGCACCCCGTCATACAGTCCACAATGGCAGCAGCAATGGGCTGGACAGAAGTTGCCGGAACCGTCTTCCCCAGATCTTGAAAGGCCGTATTTAACCAATGCTCAAATATTGCACAATAAGCAGCGTGAGGCTTTGACTGTGCAGAAGAATCTAACGGAGCAGCATGAGGGGAAAAGTCAGATCCCATAAGTCATGTCATTATCGTCACGAGGGTAAGTAGATGCCCTTTGGCGATGCACTAAACCTTAGGGTACCTTAAATTAGGTGAAATGGAACGGGGTAAGATCACTTATTCCATTCATATTATCAGGCGTTAGGGGGCTTTAAGGCACCGCTAAACCCCACAGCTTCAGCGGGGCACCCGCCGCTAGCGATCG
Source organism: Prochlorotrichaceae cyanobacterium (assembly GCA_049455215.1). Taxonomy (GTDB): domain Bacteria; phylum Cyanobacteriota; class Cyanobacteriia; order Prochlorotrichales; family Prochlorotrichaceae; genus JBEAPM01. The sequence continues at coordinate 3,187 of JBMTZC010000079.1, read as the reverse complement.
TTCCCCTGCGGGTAAGATGGCCAGGGCGTTCACTTGACTGAGGTGAATAAGATTACCAGAACTTTTGCTGCCGGAGGCGGGGGTAAACCAATAGCCCTCCGGTTTTTCCCCTTGAGGGGGCTGCCAGGCCATTCTGCCCCACAGATAAACTTCCCGTTTTTGATCGCCCTGTAGTAGCAACGTGGTATATCCCGTCACCCTGCGTTGGGGCAGATCTACCCAGCCGGACAGCACCTCTAACGCCGGTTGGACAAAACGCCAAAAACTCACTAAGGCCGAAACAGGATTCCCCGGTAAGCCAAAAAATAGGGTACCCCCAGACTGCGCTGGCAATTTTGCTACGGTCAAGGGTTTGCCGGGCTTCACCGCAACGGAGCGCACCGCCAATTCTGCCCCCAACCCCAGCAAGATGCGATCGATATAATCATAGTCCCCCACCGACACCCCACCGGAGGAGATCAACACATCTACCTTAGGGATCTGGGCCGCGATCGTCTCCTGCAAGATTACCGGATCATCGGGCACAATGCCCAGCAGGACGGGGGTGATGCCCATACTGTGCAGGGTAGCCTCCAGTGCCACCTGATTACTGTCGATCAGTTTGCCGGGAGCCAAGGGCGCAGGGTTGGCCAAGGGCACTAATTCATTCCCCGTGGAAAACAGGCCAATCCGGAGCGATCGATAGACTGGAACCTGGCGACATTGTGCCGCTGCCAATACCCCTAAATCTGAAGCAGTGAGGCGAATACCGGCTTTCAGCAAGGGATCCCCCGATCGGTGATACTCTCCTTGGCGACGCACAAAGGCCCCAAGCTGCTGGGGAGCTTCATTGACCAAAATGTGGTCTTCGTGAGCATTCGCATCCTCTTGGGGAACGATCGTATCCGCCCCAGGGGGAAGCATGGATCCCGTAAAAATCCGCGCCGTTTCCCCAGGTTGAAGCGATCGTTGGGGCACTTGCCCCGCCGGAATTCTCTCCACGATCGCCAGGGAGACGGGATTTTCGGTAGAGGCGTGCTGCACATCGGCATAGCGGACTGCATAGCCATCCATTGCCGAATTATCCCAATGGGGAAAGGCCAAATCGCTGGAAATAGCCTGGGCGAGAATTCGTCCTAAAGCCTGGGAAAGCGGCACCACCTCGATCGTCGTGGCCGGATCCCGCTGGGACAATGGAGAAATTAACGATCGAATTTTTGCCTCTGCCTCAATAGCCGATAACATGGAGATAAGGGGTAAGTTTCAAGGGCTGCGAACCTAGGACTCATTCCTGACAATTTGCCTTACCGCATTTTAAGAAAAACCATGGATCTTGAACACATTCGCCAAGGGCAGCAGAAAGATCTTGCAGGGGCTCGTTTAGAGGATCTTGACCTTTCCCAGGTTCAATGGCAAGGGGTCAACCTGGCAGGAGCAACCTTAAACGGTAGTCAACTCATCCAAGCAGACTTGGAGGGAGCCTGTTTAGAAGGAACCAACCTGGTGGGCTGTCAACTCCATCAGGCCAAGCTGCAGGTGAATGCCTGGGGCGCTAATTTTCTGCGAGCTGATTTAACCCAGGTGGATGCCCGAGGGGGCAATTTTCGAGGGGCGAATCTCATGGGCGCAGAAGCCAGCCAGGCCTGTTTCTCCGGTGCCTTCTTAAATGGGAGCAACGTTGTAGGAGCGAACTTAGCGGGGGCCGACCTGCGGGGGGCCGATCTGCGGGGCGCAAACTTTACCCAGAGCAATCTGCAAGGGGCCGATCTACGGGACGCAGATTTACAAGGAGCCAACTTCGCAGAAGCCAACCTGGAAGAAGCGGATCTGCGGGGAGCCAATTGTTGTGGGACGAATTTAACCCGGGCCAACTTGCTGTGTGCAGATGTTGAAAATGTAACCTACGGGGGAGCAATGCTAACGGGAGCCTGTCTTCGCGGAACGGCTTGGGATCTGGATCCATCTTGAAGGATTAGTCTTCAAGGCTTTCTCACTTAACTTAACTTAAGTTGTTAGTCGTCTTGAAAAAATCTCGCCTGATCAGGATATACTCCGCGAAATCCGCTAGCGCTTGGAAACCCAAGCCAATTCGTTACGTCCTCACTCTTGAGAACAACATTTATCCTGTGTATAGCGTTGGTGCCTTATGTTTCCCTTAATCCACACCCTTTTCCGCGATCGTTCTCTGCCCTTGGGAGCCATAACCCTTGTCCTTTGTCTGTTTGGGTGGGCATCCAACGTCCAGGCTCAAACCCCTAGCCCTAGTCCTTCTCCCACCATTGCCCCCGAAGACGTACAGCGCTTTGCGCGGGCAGGTCTCATGATTGAAAACGCCCGTCGTCAATTAGAGCAACAGATTGGAATCGATCGCATTAAAGGGTTATCCTGCAACACCATCAGCGAGGGCAGTAATGTTGAGCCTGTGATTCAGGAAGCTTGCCAAAAATTTAATGATTTTGTCGGTGCCAATGAACTCCCCCAAGATCGCTTTAATGAGATTTATCTACAGCATCAAACCGATCCCCTCCTCGCTCGACGCATTCTGACCGAAATGACTCGAATTTGTCTGGATACCGGCGATAGTTTAGCCCCAAGTTTCTGTCAAGATACGATTCGTCCGGAAATGTTGCGGCGCTGCACCAGTAATCCTGAAATTGCCCCGGCGGAACTCTGCAATCGTCTTCGTCAACCAGCCCCTTGAACCTGATCCGCTGAGGGATCTCGTAGGTTGGATTGACGATCGGAAACCCAACGAAAGTCTCTCCCCTGTTATTGTTGGGAATTGTTGGGTTTTGCGCTGCTCTACCCAACCTACGTTGATGCAAGTCAAGCGTTGAATTCCATGAAATATGAACGATGGCATTGCCAAGACGGCCACTACTCATTTTTTGCTATTGATAATGACAATGCGCGAAAGATGCTCGACCCAGACAATCGCCTCATCTGGACAGTGGAAGCGCAGAGTTGGGAAGAAGCTAGTCAAGCCCAGTACGATTATTTAGGCTGGGGAAAATATTCTGCTTTTGAGCATATAAACCGGCCTGAATTTTTTATTGTGGCGCTATGGTTCAAGCTGTGGCAAAGAATCACCAAAGTGTTGAGGCTGGTCGCCTGATTAATCTCGCAGGTTGGGTTTACAACAAATCCAGTTGTTCTTTCGCTTCCTCCAGGGAAATAACAGGATTACCCGCTTCTTCCTGCTTCGCTT
>JBMTZC010000078.1:0-14062 GCA_049455215.1 Prochlorotrichaceae cyanobacterium | reverse complement strand
CCCCCCCCCCCCCCCCCCCCACTCTTCCATTAAATTTTCTCGCTTTCAGTGGAAAGCCGCTAAATGACGGGCGCAGTATTAATTGAGTCCACACCCCTTACGGCATGGACATTTCACTGCTAATTGATGTCAACCCCCTAAGCGGGTAAGCCGAGAACCTCGCCTGTCCCCTCCACCACCTCGCCTAAAATCCAAGGTTGGCACCCCGCTTGCTCAAAAAAGTGCAGAGTTTTGTCCGCTTGAGCGGGAGAAACGATCGCTACAAAACCAACACCCATATTAAAGGTGTGAAAACAATCTCGATCGCTAATATCTCCGACCTCCGCGAGCCAACGAAATACCGGCGGAACCGCCCAAGACTGACAATCTACTCGGACACTTTGTCCCGCCCCTAAGCAGCGCGGCAGGTTTTCCGGTAACCCTCCCCCCGTAATATGGGCCATGCCCCGAATCTCAATGCCCACTTCTAATGCCGCTAGGATGGGTTGTACATAGATTTCCGTGGGGGTGAGGAAACAGTCGCCTAAACTTTGCCCTTCAAGCTCCTGGGGACGATCGCTCCAGTTCCAGTTGCCAACCTCGATGACTTTCCGCACCAAACTATATCCATTGCTATGTACCCCACTGCTGGCCAGGGCGATAGCATAATCTCCGACCTCAATGCGGGAACCATCAATAATCTGCGATCGCTCCACCACCCCTACACAAAATCCCGCCATGTCATATTCGCCTTGGGTATAGAAGCCAGGCATTTCAGCGGTTTCCCCTCCCAAAAGGGCACAGTTAGCCCGCCGACATCCCGTAGCCACCCCCTCCACCACCGAGGCCAACTGATCTGGTTCGAGATGCCCCGTGGCCAAATAATCTAAGAAAAACAAAGGTTCCGCCCCAGAGGTCAACACATCATTGACACACATCGCCACCAAATCAATGCCAACGGTCTCATGGCGATCGAGCAGATGGGCCAGTTTTAATTTTGTCCCCACCCCATCGGTACCCGCCACCAGCACCGGATCCTGGTAGGTTCCCAGACGAAATAACCCCCCAAAACTGCCAAAATCCCCCAAGACCTCCGGACGACGAGTACTCCCGACGATCGTCTTAATTCGTTGGACAAACGATCGTCCTGCCTCCACATCTACCCCTGAAGTCTTGTAATCCATCTCAATTTCTCCGCTGTAGCGTACTTTTCCATCAGAATTTGAACGGGGTCATCATACCGCAGCCCCTCCAAGGACACCAATAATCAGCAAATCCCTGACCAAAAAGTAGTTCTTTTGAACTTATTTCACTTCGCCAACTGGCATACGGATGATTAAAAAGTACAATCATATTCCGCTCTATGCTTAAGAAAAACAAAAGCATCGCAGGGGATACGTAAAAACCCCAAGTCTTGTAAAATAAGCATTTAAGCTTATTAATTAGGATTCCTAATCATTCCAATGGCCACTTTGCAAGTGGAATACCTGATTTCCCGCTAGAGAGAATCGTGCTAGTGTGATCCTGTCCCGTAAAGATAAGGTTAACGACACCCTACGGTGTGCGCCGTTTTCAGAGTTTGTCTAGAGCCAAAGTCTAAGTGACTGAGTTTTATCCTTCTAAAACAAGCTGAAACCTGTAACTTAGGAATTGAGAATAGCAAGCTTAGAACTCGGTAGATGGTTGGTACAGCATTGAGACAACGTGAGATTTTGCTGAATCGTATTCGCTGAAATCTTGCGCCAGCCTCAGACTACAGAGGGTTACCTCCTGTTAGGTTTCCTTTTTTTGTGCCTCCGGAAGCGCCATTTATCAAAGCGTCTATGAACCAAACACGATGGAGCAGCCTTAGCGCTGCTGTAGCTCTCTCCGCCCTGAGTCTGATGCCGGTTAGCCAGGCAAAAGATCTTCAGGTGCCGTCTCCCGCTTCGCCGGATGTGCTGTCTAGTGGTCCCCAAATCCTAGACGCTTCTCTAACCGCTGAAGATGGAGATCGGAAGCTGGCATCCCCTCAACCTGATGCAGCTTCTACAAGTGACTCCCCTGTGAAGGTAGGGGTTGTCCAGTCCCGCTCGAGTCAAGAAGGAGACGAAAATCTCGTTGCTCGGGTTTTACCCCATGAACATAACCAGCATAGTGCGGCTACCCTGTATGTTCGTAATATTCCAGTTCTGACATTTCTGGAACCCGGTAGTTCGCCTGTTTATTCTGATGTGGTGCTCAGTCCGGCAGAAGATGCTGCTGCCCCTGCTGAAGACTCTGAGCCGCAGTCCAAAGCCATTCATAATCGCAAAACGGCAAGTTCTTCTTCAAGCATTTCGGAAAATGAAGATGATCCACTCTGGCAAGCCACTCGTGTGGCCGCAACTATTAATGAGTTAGCCCGCCAAGAACCCGATGCCGAAATTACGGCAGAGTGGGATGCCGATCGCTATCGCTATGTAATCCGCCAAGGTGATATTGAAATCGCAGCGGTAACTCCCTTTAGCATCCTGCCGGATACGACCCAAAATTGGGAAGAGGATGCGCTTCAGGCCACTAATCGTCTCCGTCGCTTGCTCTCTCAAGATCCGCCCTTGCGGGAATTGGAAAGTGTGCGGCAGGTTGCACCGAGTCGCGGTCGGCAGTCGGCTGTAACCGCCGTCCGTTCTGCCAGCAATGGCTGGGCCTCCTGGTATGGTCCCGGCTTTCATGGTGCCCAGAGTGCCAACGGAGAGATCTTTGACTCTCGAGCCATGACCGCTGCCCACTTAACCTTGCCCTTTGGCACCCAGGTGCGGGTAACGAACCTGGATAACGGCCGTTCCGTTATCGTGCGCATCAACGATCGAGGTCCCTATACACCAGGACGGATTCTTGATGTCTCTGAAGGGGCAGCCTACGCCCTAGGCATGATCAATAGTGGGGTAGCACCGATTCGCTTAGAAATCCTGCAATAAAATCCTGCGATTAGGATGCGAAGGATCTAGAGTATCTCCAGATCTCGGTATTCCCGCTAAGCTCCCTGCTGGAAGAGGGCTTGGCGGGTTTTTGCTTTGTCCGCCATTGTGCTGCCGCTGCGGGGAAGACCTGCAGCGCAAACCATAGACCCCATAGACAAAAAGGGCAAAAAGGGATATGCTCCGGCCCCGCTAGTTTTCTTCTGAAGGGGCAAACTCCCGCACTTCTCTAGCCCCTCTAAGGTATTCTGGTGAAGTAAGTTTCGGCTAAATGACTGTGCTTGACCTTCGCCAAATTCGGACGCAACCTGAACCTATACAAGCTGCCCTCAATCTGCGGGGCGGTGGCTATGATCTCCAACCTCTTCTGGACTTAGATCAGCAACAACGAGAACTCGAAACCGAACGATCGCGTTTGCAAGCTCGGAGCAACGAGATTGGCAAACAGGTGGGGCAACAGATGAAAGCTGGGGCAGCCCCAGACAGTGCTGAGGTCAAAGCCCTGAAGGATGAAGGGAATGCCCTGAAGGCGGAGTTGGGAAATCTGGAACCCCGTGAGCGGGAGATTAAGACTCAGATCGAAGAAATTCTCCTCACCTTGCCTAACTTGCCGGATGACAGCACCCCTAGAGGCAGTAGTGAGGAAGAAAACGTCGAGGTACGGCGCTGGGGAGATGAGTTGATCCCTCCGAGTGGGGGTCTGCCCCATTGGGAGTTGGGGGAACAGCTGGGATTCCTGCATTTTGAGCGATCGACCCGCATTGCCCAAAGTCGATTTGTCACCCTAATGGGTGCGGGGGCTGCCCTAGAACGAGCATTGATTAACTTCATGATCGATCGCCATACCCAGCATGGGTATCGGGAAGTGCTACCGCCCTTTTTGATTAATAGTGCCTCCCTGACCGCCTCGGGGCAGTTGCCTAAATTTGCAGAGGAAAGTTTTAAGTGCGATCGAGATGATCTGTGGTTGACCCCCACTGCCGAAGTGCCCCTCACCAGTTTCCACCGCGATGAGATTTTAACGATAGACCAGTTACCGTTGGCTTACTGTGCCTTTACCCCCTGTTTCCGCCGGGAGGCAGGCAGTTATGGGCGGGATACCCGGGGGCTGATTCGGCTGCACCAGTTTAATAAGGTGGAAATGTACAAATTTGTCCATCCCGACACCTCAATGGCGGAGTTGGAAGTCCTGACCGCTGATGCGGAAGCCATTCTCCAAGCCCTGCAGTTACCCTATCGGGTGTTGGCCTTGTGTACGGGAGACATTGGCTTCTCGTCTACGAAAACCTACGATCTAGAGGTATGGCTCCCCTCGGCCGATCGCTACCGTGAAATTTCGAGTTGTTCCAACTGCAAAGATTTTCAAGCCCGGCGGGCCAATATTCGCTTTAAGGAACCGGGCAAAAAAGGAACGCAGTTTGTTCATACCCTGAATGGATCTGGTTTAGCGATCGGTCGCACGATGGCGGCGATTTTAGAAAATTATCAAAATCCCGATGGCACGGTGCGGGTACCGGAGGTCTTGCAGCCCTACCTAAACCGATCGGTTTTGGAATAGGGCGTGCCACTCAGTAATAGTTTTCCCATGAAGCGTTCATCTTCTGCTGTTCCGACTTTTGATTCAATGCTCATACCCACCATCCAGGCACTACAAGGGTTAGGTGGGTCTGGCACCATTGAGGAAATTTATGAGCAGGTAGTAGAACTATTACAACTGCCTGATCAAGTACTGGAAATTACCCATGGTAATACTTCACAAAGTGAGGTTGAATATCGCCTGGCTTGGAGTCGAACCTATCTGAAAAAGTATGGTCTGCTGGATAATTCAGCAAGAGGAGTCTGGTCGCTTGCCTCAACTGCTATTAATCCAAATGAGTTAGATGCAAAAGATATTGTTAAAACAGTAAAAGAAGCAGATAAAAAGAGGAGTAATACAAATACTTCAGAGTCGTTGGATGATCCGATCGATACTATAGATGAGCTTTCATGGCACCAACAACTCCACCAAATCCTCTTATCACTAGATCCTTCTGCCTTTGAACGTTTGGTTCAGCGTGTGTTGCGTGAATCAGGATTTATACAGGTTCAGGTAACTGGAAAATCAGGAGATGGTGGCATTGACGGTGTGGGGATTGCCCGAATTAATAGTTTTTTGAGTTTTCATGTGCTCTTTCAATGCAAGCGATATCAAGGCTCGGTTACAGCAAGTCAGATTCGAGATTTTCGAGGAGCAATGCAGGGACGCACCGATAAAGGTTTATTCATTACAACGGGAACCTTTACTAGAGATGCTATTAAAGAAGCAACACGAGATGGTGCTCCACCTATTGATTTGATAGATGGAGAGGAATTAATTCAGCGCCTGAAAGAGCTAGAACTTGGAGTCAACATAACGCTAATTGAGTCCGTAGTTGTAGATACCAATTGGTTCTCCAAGATATAGCAGGTATGCTGGTATGACTTACATTTATCTCCATGGCTTTTGCTCAGGGCCCCAGTCCGCCAAAGCCAAATACTTTCAGCAACGCTTTAACAGCCTGGGCTTAACCCTAGCACTCCCGGATTTGAACCAACCGAATTTCACAACCCTGACTTTGACACGACAAATTGAACAGGTTCAGGCGTTACTGGCTCCAGGGGAACCCGTTACCCTCATTGGTTCGAGTTTTGGTGGACTTACAGCCGTCCTCCTGGCAGAGCAGTTCCCGCAGATCGATCGCTTAATCCTTCTAGCCCCGGCTTTTAACTTTTTGGATTATTGGTTACCCCAACTCTCTCCGGAAGACCTCGATCGCTGGAAAACAACAGGATATCGATCGCTTTATCACTATGGGGAACAGCAAGACCGATCGTTACACTATCAATTTATTACGGATGCCAGTCAGCCCCAGTATCGGGTAGAAACCTTGAAACGATCGCTTCCCACCTTGATTTTGCATGGCAGAGCGGATGAAGTGATTCCCCTTGCTGCAAGTGAAGAGTATGGGGCGAATCGCCCTTGGGTTCGCCTGATGCCCCTAGAGAGCGATCACAGTCTGGCTAATGTTATTTCAACGCTGTGGCAAGAAACCCGCCGCTTTTTGTCGCTTTAGGGGGAGTCCATTGAGGGTCTTGAGATGAGGCGTTGAGAGACTTCTGCTGATCCCTAAAAAGCAGAAGAGTGTAGCGCTATGCACCACACTCTTCCCACGTTCTGTTCTGCCTTGAAGGGTAAACCTAAACCTTACGGGAGTAGTATTCAACCACCATCAGTTCATTAATGTTAATGGCAACCCATTCTCGATCGCAGGTTCCAGTTACCTTAGCGACGAGCTTTTCTTTGTCCAGTTCTAAGTGACCTGGGACATTGGCTAAACCAGGGTATTGGAGATTGTCCACCACCATCTTACGGGAATGATCCCGATCTTGAACCCCAATGACATCCCCCGGACGGCAGTTGTAGCTGGGGATATCCAAAACTTTACCATTGACCGTGATATGACCATGGCAAACAATTTGGCGGGCAGCGGGAATAGTGGGGGCAAACCCTAAACGAAAAATGGTGTTATCCAGGCGCATTTCCAACAGTTGCAGCAAAACTTGTCCGGTAGAACCTTGAACCCGTCTTGCTTTTTTGACGTAGCGCACTAACTGACGCTCAGAAACACCGTAGTTAAAGCGTAATTTTTGCTTCTCTTCTAATCGAACAGCGTACTCTGTGCGCTTCTTACGGGCTTGACCATGCATTCCAGGGGGGTAAGTCCGTCGGGCTGATTTGCGGGTCAGTCCAGGGAGTTCACCTAAACGACGAGTAATTCTGAGGCGGGGGCCTCTATATCGAGCCATGTAGCATCCTCTTTTTTTATCCTCCAGAATTTATAATTGTACTGCTTTCTTGAACGAGGTCAATAGATCTGTGAAATTCTTTGCGCTGAAGTTGATCGAGTTTTACCGACGCTGGATTTCACCGCTTTTGCCTCCAGCCTGTCGCTATCATCCCACTTGCTCTCAATATGCCTGGGAAGCGATCGATCGCTTTGGGGTTTGGTCTGGGGGATGGCTGGCCCTGCTGCGCATTTTACGCTGTAATCCGCTCTTTCCAGGTGGCTATGATCCGGTGCCTCCCCTGGTTCACGATCAGGGGACGGGCTCTACTGGTCTGAACCCAAATCATCAGTGCGGCGCTCCGCGCCATACCCTTCCGCTACTAGCCCAAAAATCCAAGGAATAACCGCTTATGCTCATCTCCCCTGACCATCGTGTTCTCCTGCCGACAGATTTTTCTGAACCCGCCCTGCGAGTCCAGGAAGAAGTTTTCAATTGTGTTCCAAACCCTCAGCAGCTTCACCTACTCCATGTTTTGCTCCCCTTACAAACCATGGATCCCGGTGCCATTTGGCAAACCGTGAGCGATCGGGAGCGCATTGTCCATGCTCAAGAGAGTTTTCAGCAGCGCTTTGCCGAAGACGATCGCTATCAAGGGATTCATTTTGAAGTAGTAGTGGGGAACCCCAGCATCAAAATTGTAGACTATGCTAAAGAGCGATCGATTGATTTAATTGTCATTGCCTCCCATGGACGAACCGGGTTAGCTCGTTTTCTCCTGGGTTCAGTCACTGAACGGGTGGTGCGGGCTGCCCCGTGTTCCGTGTTGGTGTGGCGAGGGTAATTCAGTTTTGAATGCTTCGCTTTGAGTTCTCCGTTGCAAGTTCGATCAGGTCGTCGCTAGGGCTAAAGCCCTACTTCACCATTCCAGATATTCATAAGGTTTTAAGTTGTTATGCGTAAATCTGCTGCGTGGATCAGTGTACTGGGCTCATTTAGCACTCTGTTCATGACAACGTTACCGGTTTGGGCCCAAGCACAACCTTCAACCCAGAATCCGATCGAGGCTGAACTCCTCAATACCAGTTCCGATCGCTCTACTGAGTTAAGACTTTTACCCTCCACCGGAACCTTGCGGGATGAAGGCTATTTATTAGGGGCTGGGGATGTCATTCAAGTGGAAATTTTTGATGTGCCTGAGTATAGCGGTACCTACACCATTCAGGCCGATGGCAGTCTAAACCTTCCTCTGGTCGGCTTAGTCAATGTCCAAGGTTTGACGTTAGTGCAGGCCTCCTCTGCCTTGAGCCAAGCCCTTTCCCCCATTGTGCGTCGCCCCATTGTAACCATCAACTTAAACCAAGCCCGAGCCACCAAAGTCTCGATTACGGGGGAAGTCACCCGCCCTGGGGTCTATACCTTAGACTCCTTTACCAGCCTGACCACCGCCCTGCAACAGGCGGGAGGCGTAACCCAATCCGCTGATCTCAGCCAAATTCAGGTTCGTCGCCCAGAATCTCGGCTCTCCCGAGGGGAACAGGTCACCCGCTTCAATTTACAAGAGTTATTACAGTCTGGAAATTTAGATCAAGATGTCATTCTCCGGGACGGCGATCAGGTTTTTATTCCCACCGCCACCCAGGTGGATCTCCTCGGATCCCAAACTCTGACCAGTGCCACCTTTGCCCCCGATAGAACTCAGCCTCTCCGCATTGCCGTTGTGGGTGAAGTTAATCGCCCTGGCCCCTATACGTTGCCAGCCCAGGGAACTGCCCCCAGAGTTACCAATGCCATTCAAGAGGCGGGGGGGATTACACAACAAGCCAATGTTCGAGATATTCAGGTGCGCAGGGTCAGCCCCAGCGGTGAAAGTTTAACGATCGCCCTCAATTTCTGGGAGTTGTTACAGGACGGTAACCTCAATCAAGACTTGCCATTACAGGACGGCGATACGATCGTCATTCCCACTGCCGCAGAGCTTCCCCCCGAGGAAATTACTCGGCTATCTGCCTCTAGCTTTTCCGCCAGTGAGATCACGGTAAATATAGTGGGAGAAGTTGTCAGTCCTGGGGCGATCCAGGTGGTACCGAACACCCCCTTGAACCAGGCCATTTTAGCGGCGGGTGGATTGAATAACCGCGCCTCGAAGGGAGCCGTTCAACTCCTGCGCCTCAATCCGGATGGTACCGTTTCCCAACAAGATATCAATTTTGACTTAGCTGAAGGTCTGAATGCGGAGAACAACCCACCGCTACGACCCAATGACACGATCGTGGTGGGTCGCAAGGGCATTGTGGGAGTCGGGGATGCGGTGGGTACGGTGTTAGGCTCGTTCCTCTCCCCCTTCATGGGCATCTCGACCTTTTTGCAGCTCTTTGGTGGCTTTTAACTTCCACTGAGAGAGCGGATCTAATTGGCATCCGGCTTCCCGTTACCCGGTTGATTTGGATCGGCCTCGTTTCCCTCCTGGTTGGGCTGTCCTTCAGCACCGGGTTCAATCGGCTGAAACCCCTCCGGTGGCAGAGTGGCTTCTGGGGTGGGGGGAGGTGGGGTAACGGGAGTTGGGGTGGGGGTTGCCTGCACGGAGGGTTCTGCGATCAGATCTAGGCTAAATTTATGACCCTGATCCCCCGCTAAAACTACAAATTCATAAAAACCCGTCTCCGTTAAGGTGCCTTCCCAGTAATTTTGATCGGATTTCTCGAGAAGGGTTGCCCCCTGAGGACTATAAATAGACCAGCGGGGCGCTGTATTGGTATTCTCGGCAGTTAAGGTCACTCGGACTTTATCGCCGGTTTGCAGGTTGGCAATATAGGCACTCCCTTGGCGAGCCTCAACTTTTCCACTCACTCGCCCGTTAAAGGAGTTTGGATTGATCCGAATTTCCCCCAGGGTCTTTTCCGCCAGAAGGTCTTGGGTGGTGGTGTCCGCCAGGCTAAACCAAAGTTGCAGGAGGGGAGGGCTACTGGTTAAGTTTCCTTCGGAGAGGGTGGGGAACCACTGGAAAAAGGTATTATCCACCAGATCAATTAAAGCGCGGCTACTCAACCGTTTTTGATTAACCGCCGCAACCCAACGCTCGAAGTCTGCCTGGCTAAAATCCCCTAAGGTCGATCGCCACGGTTTGGGCAAAGCCTTGAGGGTGGCTAACCACTCTTGCCCTAAACGATTCCAATTTTCTCGGTTAGGGGCATCACTCTCCGCTAGGGTCAGGGATTGATTGCCATAGCTCGCGACAAAGCGATCGTCCACTAGGGCGCGGAAGAAGTCAGGATCAATACCGTCTTGGGCCGCTTGTTGCAGCAGGGTTTGATCGCGGTTCCATTCAGCCGGGGCGGTGGGCACCGTGGTGGGGATGGTGGAAACGCTGGGCGTGGAACCTGCCGGGGGAGCATTCTGGGCTGAGAGCCAACTGCGAACCCCTACCCAACTCCCAATGCCGATGGCTAGGATAAAGAGAAGAAAGGTGATTAAAACGGCGGGATCCCATTGGCTTTTGGGGGAGGGGGCACCTGACGTGGCGGAGAGGGCGGAGGCATCGCTATCGGAGGCACGACGGGAATAGGACTGATCCGTCGGAGGCGCGATCGGTTTTTGAGGCGATCCCACGGCGATCGTCGCGGAGGTAGCCGGATAGGCGGGTGTAGGATAACGATCGCTAGAACTCGAGGGCGCAGCAGCATTGCCATTGAGTGCCAAGAGCACCGCCGTGGCAGAGGGGAAACGATCGCTCGGCCGATACACCAATAACCGATCGAAAACCGCCGCTAAATTAGGGCTAACGTTAATCCAGGATCGCCATTGCCACTCCAGGGTATTGGGATTCAACAATGCCTGAGGTTCTTGACCCGTTAATAACACCAACGCCGTCACCCCAAGGGCATACAAATCACTATGGGGATACACCAAGCCCTGTTGCAATTGTTCAGGGGGAGCATACCCCACCTTGCCCAAACGGGTAGACTCCATACTTTCGGGAGCCACTTGACTAAACTGAGACACGACAGAAGCTGCCGCCTGTTTGACCCCTCCAAAATCAATCAAAATAGGTAAGCCGTCCGCTTCCCGACGCATGAGATTATCAGGAGAAATATCGCGGTGAATCACCCCATTGGCATGGATATAGGCTAAGACTGGCAACAGTTGTTGTAAGAGTTGGGTGACTTCTGCCTCAGAGAAATTGACCCCCTGCCGCTGTCGAGCCAACAGCAAATCCCGGTAGGTTTGCCCTTGGATGTAATCTTGCACCAACAACAGATAATCCCGATCGTTGTGGTGGGTCTGAAACAACTCCCGAAACCGAGGAATTTGAGAATGCTCTAGGCGATATAACACCCCTGCTTCCCGTTCAAATAAATCCTGGGCTTTTTGGAGATAATCTGGATGTTGCACCTGGGGGGCAAATTCCTTAAGCACACAGGATTCATTAAAGCGATTGCTATCGGACGCTAAATAGGTGCGGCCGAACCCCCCCTGTCCTAAAGTACTTACGACACGGTAGCGATTGGCTAAAACAGCACCAGATTCAATTCCCGGTGGGGTATACCCTGTAAAGAAAGAGCCCGAATAGGTCATAAAACGCTAATCCTAATTAAACGCAGCCCGTTGACTCCGGTATTCTGCATATTCCAGATTAGCTTGGTAAATGGGAATGCGCTGCTGAGCAATTTGATAACGGGGATGATCGGTGGACACCGCTTGCATTCCTTCCATAGCGGCCTTCCATAATGTCGCAATGCCAAGCCATTGGTCATCTTCTCTTGCATTTTGCCCTTGATCTGCAGCCGCAGTCGCCGCTTCCACCGCCAACCGGAAGGGATCTTGAGCCGTCAACTGTTGCTGCTCTGCATATTCTAAGTTACGACGATATTCCACTTGCTTGTCTTGGGCAAGTTGAAACTGAGGATGGTTCTCCGGAATTGTAGACAGCACCAACAGGGCTGCTTGCCAATGTTGGATCACCTGGTTCCATTGCTCCGAAGTTTGAGCCATTTGGGTCAAAGTTGCAGCAGTGATCGCCTGATCGTAGGCCCGCTGAACCAAATTTTGCTGTACCTGTGTCTGTACCTGAACGCTGGCGCTAAAGGAAGTAGCATCCACAGCTTCCTCGTGGGCAGCCCAGTAAGAGGCACTGACCCCCGCAACTAAAATTCCACCGATCACACTGGCGGCAATGGGAACCGCACTGCGACGGGAGGTACGAGAACGACGACGGCGCGAGGGAATTTCTAGGGCATAGCGAGGCTGGGGATCCGCTGTTTGTTTCTGTGCTTTCGAGACAGGCACCAGAGTTTTGGGGGCTGGTTGAGGCGGTGCCTCCACAGGGGGAAAATCGATCGTGGGGGAGGGGGTTTGCTCTTTTATCGAATCCACTGGCAAAGGAGCCCGATCTTGAATGAGGGCTGGCACAATTAAACCTAATTCCTTGGCGGATTCATGCTCTAGCCAATTTTCAAATAACTCATTTAACAGCGTCTGGCGCATCGTCTCCGTTAACTGCGCCGGAATGAGTTTATCGAGGCGAATGATAATACACTGCTGCCCGAGGATAAACACCGGAGCAACTTGACCGGCTCGCAGGCCCCGCAGGTGTTTGGCAATTTCTGGATGAAGCTGACTGAGGGGAAGGGGACCCAGTTTGCCCCCTTCTCGGGTTTCGGCGGACTGGGAATACTGTTGCGCCAAGCGTTCAAAGCTGTCTTCCTGATGCTGAATCCGAAAGTACAATTCCTGCGCCAAGCTAGCATCGGGGGTTTGAATCAAGGAGCACACCACTTGATCGAGATCTTGACGGCGTTTTAAGAAATAGGACTCCAGGTTATTGCCCCAGGACTGGACTTTGAATTTTTCCACCCGGAGCGATCGTAGGGCCAACAGGCTTAAGCTCTTGGCATCCAGATTTTGGTATTGCCGTTGCTGGGCAATCCCTTGTACCGCCGCATTCAACTCTTCCACGGTATAGGAAACCTCTTGCAAGGCATCCTCCAGCACAATATCCCGAATAAACTGAGGCAGCAGCTTGGAGGTAGACAGATACCGAAAGACTTGTTCCGGGGTCAGTTCTCGCTGGCCAATGCGAAGGGTAGGCACTGGAGATGCAGCGATCGGGGGGGGAGCAGTAGGGCGGGGAAGCGTGGCAACAGTCATAGGTCAAACTTTGACGACGTGTTTCTCGGAGCAGATGCCAGTAAAATAGCACCACTCTGAATTTATGGGTACCCTAGACCTTTATTTTGCCTAGGGGCTGTGATCATTTAGCGCTGAAGTATTCATACGGCAATCGTTTCAGCCCCTAGTTATGTTTGCTGGAGCGGGCGCGGTAACCTTTATACCGCAAGGCTTCTAGAATTAATTGATGACGCGCCCTCGCAACTTCAGTGAAAAGCTTTTATTTTCAAGATTGTTTCAACCACCGTTGGGCTGTTTGCCGGAGTTGGCTCCAAGGATTTTTGGGGGCAGGCAGGGCTTGACTAGACCGGGGGGGAGGCGTTTCGCCGTAATAGCGGTAGTATTCCCAGACATCATAGTAGGGAGCCCCTGGCTGCATCTTAATACCGGCCCAATGCACATAGCGGAGGCGTTTGCCTTTGTCGTAAAGCACGGGAGCTTCTGACTCAATCCGCACTTCAAAATGGGCTGAGCCGCCCCAATTTCCCGGTTCATTTTCTAAGTATTGAGCTAGGTTTAGATAATTAGGTGTTGCCTTCAGAGCGATGTAGTTAATAATCGGTTGATCTGAAGTTTTTTCCGAAAAGTCAAAATATTCAGGATGCTCTGCACACTCCCTAAAAATTTCATACAATCGCTCTTCAGAAAACAAATTCTTTTTAGAAGCCCAAAAGCCACTATTGAAGACAGACTTGACTTTAGTCTCACTAAAAATACTATCTTGAAAAATCTGGGGTGTGAATACGTTTTTAAGACCACCTTTATATTGATAATCACAGCTTACAAAGTCATAATCAATAAGATAGTCTAGGGTGTCAATAATTTTCTCAAAAACAACAATATCTGTATCAAGGTATAAGAACTGATCAAAAAGAACATACCAACAAGCTTCTTTTCGGAAGGTATTTGGACGTGCAAAAAACTTAGTCCCAAAGGTATCATGCAAGCGATGGGAAATTCGATCGACTAACTCTAGATCGGGATAAACTTGCACACCAAACTTTTCACCTGAAATCTCCGCTATTTTTTGATACTGTTCATCATAGGGAATTAAAACGATCGGTGTGTCCGGGTCGTGAAGGCGAATACTATTGAGTAGGGCAATGGCATCATCAATCACACGATCGTTTCCCAAAATGTAAATTCCACGACTCATGCTGGATTCTCTCCAA
>JBMTZC010000077.1:0-14063 GCA_049455215.1 Prochlorotrichaceae cyanobacterium | reverse complement strand
CTTGTTTCTTGATGTTTGTTGAGATGCACCCTAGGGGTAGGAGTTACGTCGCAGGCGTACAGACTGAGCATGGGAGTATAGCCCCTCAGTGGTGGCGAGCAAGTCGATCGCTCCGGCGACTTTGTGGAGGGCTTGAGGCGTATATTCAATTAAGCTGGAATGTTTCAAAAAGGTTTCGACCCCTAAGGCAGAGGCGTAGCGGGCAGAACCGGAGGTGGGCAGGGTGTGGTTAGGCCCTGCTAAATAATCGCCGACGGCTTCCGGTGTTGAAGAGCCCAGGAAAATCGCACCGGCATGACGAATCTGATCCAGTAAACTCCAGGGATCGGTTACCTCTAATTCCAGGTGTTCCGGGGCAAATTGGTTAGAGAGTTCGATCGCTTCCTCTAGGTTCTCCGTGACGATCGCTAGACCATAGTGAGCAATAGCTTTTTCCGTGATTACTTTGCGGGGGTGATCCGCTAATTGCTGGGTTACCTCTGCGGCAACGGCCTTAGCTAGCTCTAAATGGGGGGTAATGAGAATAGCTGCCGCTAGGGAGTCATGTTCCGCCTGAGCGAGTAAATCGGCCGCCACATACACCGGGTTAGCCTGGTCATCCGCAATCACCAGTACCTCCGACGGCCCCGCCAAGGAGTCAATCCCCACTAAACCATAGACCTGCTTTTTCGCTAGGGTCACGTAGATATTGCCGGGACCCGTCACCACATCGACTTTGGGAATGGTGGCCGTGCCATAGGCTAACGCCCCGATCGCCTGTGCTCCGCCAACCCGATAAATTTCCTCAATCCCGGCTTCTTGGGCGGCTACGAGCACTGCGGGATTAATTTCCTGACCGCCCCGTCCTGGCGGAGTCATCATGACAATGCGAGGCACACCCGCTACCTTAGCGGGTATGGCATTCATCAGAACCGTACTGGGATAGGCCGCCTGCCCTCCTGGTACGTATAGTCCGGCCCGATCCACTGGTGTGTAGCGTTTGCCCAGTACAATGCCATCTTCGCCAAACTCCACCCAACTGCGGGGAATTCGTTGTTCATGAAAAGCTTGAATGCGGTGGCGGGCTAAACGAATGGCATCCAGTAATTCCTTAGAAACCTGCTGATAGGCGGTATCTAGTTCTGCGCCCCCCACTCGCAGGGTCTCAACCGTTAGGGTCGTCTGATCAAACTCCTCGGTGTAGCGTAATAGAGCCGCATCTCCCTGTCGTCGGACGTTTTGCAACACTTCCCGAACCGTGGACTCTTTATGCAAAATCGCCTCATCTTGAGTCCGATCGCAGATCCGCTGGAGTTCGACTTCAGCTTCTGAGCGTTGGGTAATGATACGTAAGATGGACACGGGAACACCTGTAGGAAGTAGATACCATTGCTCTCAGTTTAACGAAAAATTAAGGCTTAGGGAAAATTTGCGTTGTACAACGATCGCAAAAGGGGACGGTTTCGATGTGCCCCAGAGTGATTTGATTCAGAGTAATTCAGATGTTCACTAAACGATTTAAGGGGCATAATCAGGAATGAGAGTATCAAAGCTTACCGCCCCGCTGTCTGTTTGCCCCTATGATCAACCCTATGATCGATATTTTAGCTGCGCTTTCGGCTTCCGCTGCGGGAGGGATGCGGGTAGGGTTGCCTCTCCTTTTGATTGGCTTATTACAGAGTGAACGGCTGTGGTCTCAGGTGCCCATTCTGGCCCGGGTTCATCCTCAAGTGGTGGTGAGTATCCTGGTGAGTTGGTCAATTTTTGAACTCGTGGCGGCGAAAAGCTTACTGGGACAACGAATACAGCAAAATCTACAGCTATTTTTGAGCCCTTGCGCTGGATCGATCCTAGGGTTAACGGTGGCCAATAACCGTGAACTGCCCCCTGGACTGACGGGAATTTTGGGTGGGGTGGGCGGCATCTTGGCGCTGGTGATTTATCTAGTGCAGGCTGGATGGTTTTATCGCCTGCGGGGCATTCCCCTCTGGGCGGCGATCGTTGAGGATATTCTCTGCCTGAGTTTAGTTTTTATGGCCTTTGGCGCACCTCGCCAAGGGGGGCTATTGGCCCTATTGCTGCTGTGGTTAGCCCTCCGGACTTCATCGCAATGGCGGAATTGGTATGTGCAGCAGGGAGACACTCCCCGCCAGCGGGGCCAGAAGATTTCCCCCCGCCAAGGCAAGTTAGAACCGGATTGACTTAGCCACCACAATTGATCCATGTGCCCAGTAGTGCGGCGCAAAGCACCGCACTGCCGTTGTAGCTTAACGTCCGCCGACGGTGATGCTATCCACCTTGAGGTGAGGCTGACCAACGGTGACATAGACACTGCCGCTGATGGAACCACAGAAGCCTGCGGCTAAGCCTAAATCGTGGGAACACATGGAAATGCGGCTCATAATGTCCTGGGCATCTCCAATTAAGGTGGCGCCCTTGAGGGGCTTCGTCACTTTCCCGTTTTCGATGAGGTAGGCTTCATCGGCAGCAAAGTTAAATTGTCCCGTGGGGCCCACACTCCCGCCTCCCATTTTCTTGCAGTAAATGCCTTTGTCGATGGAGGCAAAGAGATCCTCCAGGCTATACTCGCCCCCGGCAATGTAGGTATTCCGCATCCGGGAGGCTGCCGCGTAGGTGTAACCTTGGCGGCGACCACTGCCGGTGCGGGGATGTCCGGTGCGCATGGAGCCCGCCCGATCGGCAATGAAGTTTTTGAGAATGCCCTTTTCAATCAATAACGTGCGCTGGGCGGGCATTCCCTCATCATCCATATCGATCGTTCCGAAGGCTTGGGGAGAAACTCCCTCATCCCAGGCGGTTAAACTTTCATGGGCGATTTTTTCCCCTTTCTTATTGAGGAAAGGGGTCGTCTTCCGTTCAATTTGGGTGGTTTCTAAGAGGTGACCACAGGCTTCGTGGAAAATTACCCCGCCAAATTCATTGGCCATAACAATGGGATATTGCCCCGATTCCACATAGTCGGCGTAGAGCATTTTCCCTGCCGATTCGGAGAGATCATCTGCTTGCTCGGTGTAGTCCCATTTTCGTAAAAAGTCCGGATCGCTGGTGTTACCCACTCGCTTACCAATGGAAGTCCGGTGTTCTCCATCGGCACAGAGCAGACTGCAACCTACGGACTGAGTGAGGCGAATATCCCGCGCAAAGGTTCCATCGCTTGCGGCGACCAGCACCTCTTGCCAATCGCGGAAATAGACAGCCCGACGAGACTGCACATGATTTGCTTTTTGGCGCAGTTGATCGGTGGCTCCCCGCAGAACATCCCCCATTTCTTGCATGGAACTACAGCGATCGAGCCAGTCCATTTTCTGACGGAGGCTGGTGTAGTCCCGCAGGGGTTCTAAGACAACATCTGGAATAAAAGCGGCTCCACTGGGAGGGGTTAAGCCCATAATCCCGAGGGCTTTTTCGAGGGCCGATCGCAGTCCGGAAAAGGTGAGGTCATTGGTACTGACATAGCAATCCGCTTTACCAACAAAGACGCGCACCCCAGCTCCTGTCGAAATCCGGGGAGAGAGGCTGGTGATGGCATCTTCTTCTGCCATGCAGCTGATGTAATTAATCCGTTCTAGAAAAAATTCGACAAAATCAGCACCGGCCGCTCGTCCTAACCCTAATAAGCGAGAGAGCGATGATTCCCACTCTCCGTTCAGTTGAGTTTTGTGGGGCAGGGTTGCCGGGGCTGTAAATTCAGTCGCTAAGGGAGCAGTGATAACGGGCATGGGCATCAGGAACCAGTAAGGACTAAGCTTTTTTTGCTTATTCTAACCCTTTCCTGCTTGGGAGGCTTTGGCGGCAAGGTGACGGTGCTCTGATTCTGGAACTTCTGGAACAGTTCGTTAAGTTTCCTTGCTCTTGTGCAATCCCCTGTTGTCGAGCGTATGATGAGAGGAAACCTTAACTAGACTCTGCCCTAGTTGCCCCCGTTAGGCTCCTCGATCAATGGTGGCGGTGAAGCCGTCCCCCTCAATCCTTGCTTCTGCGGGAAGGTGCCCGGTTGAAATTGACCGTTTTTCTCCTAACTCGGAGAGGGGGCAAGAGGTACAACGGCTGATCAGGTTTTCAAGGTTTTCGCACCTTTGATCCCCATGAATCATCGTTCTTGAGAGCTTGACTATGTCTTGCCTGCCGAACCCGCTCCAGTTCGTTATTGACCGCCAGCCCTTGGTGATTTCTCCTATGGTGACGGTAGCGGAAGCGGCCCGTAGGATGGCAACGGCGGGGGAAGACCCTGAGGTGCTAGTGGTTTTGCACCATGGCCAGGTGCAGGGATTGTTGACACAACAAGATCTGGTGACGATCGTTGCTCAGCAACACCCTCTGGATCAACTACTCATTGCAGAGGTTTTGCCGACATTAAAAGCTTCTTGTTCGGGTACTCTTCCCCTGCTGCAGGAGTCAGCGTTAACCAATATTCCAGACACGATCGCTCTGCTCCGGGAGCAGAATAGCCGTCATCTCACGATCGTTGATGAAAATAATCATCTAGTGGGTATTATTAGCCGCGATCGCCTTTACCAAGTGTGCTGTAAAATGGGTGAAGGGGAATCTTATCAGGCTAAGGGCGAGGAACACGCCGCCGGGTTGCAGGAAGAACTGGTGGCATCCCAGAGCATGTATGCCAAGATCCTGTCGAGCATTTCCGATGCCGTTTTTATCACCGATGATGCCGGCAATTTAAGCTTTGTCTGTCCTAACGTTGCCAACATTTTTGGATATTCCGAAGCAGAGGTGTGGGAAAAACAAACCATTCAAGCTTTTTTAGGAGAGAATTTATTTGATTCGGCGCAACTCAAAGCGCAAGGTGAAATTTCTAATATTGAGTGGAGCATTCAAGATAAGCAGGGAAATGCCCACACGTTACTAATTAACGTCAAAGAAGTTGATATTGCTCAAGGAAAACGGCTGTATACGGCCCATGATATTACGGAGCGCAAAGAGGCTGAATTAGCGTTACAACGACTGAATCTAGAGTTAGAGCAGTTAGTTAAAGAGCGCACCGCTGCATCGGAAATCAGCGAACAGTGGTATCGTGCTTTGTTGGATGAGGCGGTGGATGCCATTCTGCTGGCGGATACTCAGGGGCATTTTCTGGACTGTAATCGCAATGCGGAAGACTTACTCGGATATTCCGCTGCGGAACTCAAAGCGTTGACCATTTGGCAGATTCACCCGCCGGAAGAATATGAAGTCGTTCGCAAAAACTTTGCTAATGATCCCCTCGTGGAAACCGTAGTTCTCTGCAAAGATGGCAGCCTCAAGCCGGTTGAAATTGCCTCGGGTTTACTCAATATTAATGGCGAAACGATCGTCCAAGGTATTTTTCGAGATATTTCAGCCCGCAAGCAAGCAGAAGCGGCTTTACGGGAAAGTCAGGAAAAGTTTTATCGCTTGGTTGAAGATATTAGCGATAAATTTATCATCTTTAGCCACAGCCCTTTTGATGGCAAATTGTCCTATGTGAGTGTGGGGGTCGAAACGGTTTTAGGCGTATCGAGGGAGTCGATTTTAGGGACTTGTTGGTCTGAAAGTATTGACTGGCTGCCTGGGTTTGTCGAGATTGCCCAACGCAAGCTCCAATGGGTGATTGACAACCCGGGCCAGAAAGCCTCCTTTGAAATGCGTTTGCGGCGGACGGATGGAGAAGAACGAGTTTTGAATTTGACCGAACATGCGGTTTGGGATCAGGAGGATCATTTAATTGCGATTGAAGGGGTCCTGCAGGATATTACTGAAACGGTACAGTATGAAACTCAATTGAAGGACTTAAGCGATCGTCTGCGCTTGGCCACTCAATCTGCCAATCTGGGGATATGGGACTGGAATATTCAAACGAACATCCTCAACTGGGATGAACAGATGTATGCCCTTTATGGAATTCCAGTGTCTACCACGAGTGAAACCGTAGCCCTTTGGCAAAAGAGTTTGCATCCTGAGGATGCTGAATTAGCAAATAACGATTTGCAAGCTGCGCTGCGGGGCGAACGGGACTTTCATCCTACCTTTCGGGTGGTGCATCCCGATGGCAGCATTCGCTGGATCGAAGGGCATGGAATCATTGAAGAGGATGAGGAGGGAACCCCCATCCGGATGATTGGGATCAATATCGATATTACCGATCGGATTCATGCCGAAAATCAAGTGAAGGAGTCACAGCAATTTCTGCAAACGGTTTTGGATAGCTTTCCCCTCAATGTTTTTTGGAAAGATTGCGAAGGTAAAGTTTTGGGCTGCAATGAGATGTTTTGCCGGAGCTTGGGGCTGGTCGGAACAGAAGAGATTATTGGTAAAACTGCCTATGAGCTTCCCTTTACTCCAGAACAGTCCGCGCAATTCCATGCGGATGATCAGGAGGTGATCACCTCGGGAACCGCAAAGTTAGGGATTGAAGAACAGCTCCGGTACCCCGATGGCTCTTTGGGATGGGCCGAGACCAATAAGATCCCGTTGCGTAATCTTCGGGGGGATGTGATTGGGGTTTTGGGCACCTTCCAAGACATTACCAGTCGCAAACAGGCGGAACTGGATCTACAGGCCAGTGAAGCTCGCTTTCGGCGCGTCTTTGAATCAAATACCGTGGGGATGTTATTTACGGACTTTACGGGAGAGGTGGATGATGCTAACGATCGCTTTCTGCAAATCGTTGGGTATAGCCGTGATGACTTAGCCAGCGGTCAGGTCAACTGGGCGGTGCTGACTCCTCCTGAATATATTGAGCAGGATCAATGGGCCATGCAAAATCTCAGGGAAAGCGGCGTGGTGCATCCCTTTGAAAAAGAGTATTACCGCAAAGATGGGAGCCGGGTACACGTCATTGTTGGCGTGGCGATGTTTTCCTCCACGGATAGCCGTTGTGTGTGTGTTGTCCTCGATATTAGTGCTCAAAAAGCCGCAGAGGAGCAACTCAAAGCGACCCTCCGCGAGCTAAGCGCCTTTAAGTCCGCCATTGATGCGTCAGCGATCGTTGCCACGACTGATACCCATGGCGTGATCACCGCTGTGAATGATTTGTTCTGCGAGACTTCTGGCTATGCCCGAGAAGAACTGATTGGCCAAACCCATCGCATCCTGAACTCGAGTCATCATCCCAGGGAATTTTTCCGAGACCTGTGGCAGACCGTTGCCAGTGGTAAGCTCTGGCGTGGTGAAGTGTGTAACCGCGCTAAATCAGGTCTATTGTATTGGGTTGATACGTCCATTATTCCCATTTTTAATGAATCGGAACAGATTGTAGAATACCTGGCGATTCGCTTTGATGTGACAGCACGGAAGCAGACTGAACAGAAATTGAGTGATTTGTTTGATTTTGTTGATATTCCCCTTGTTTATATCGGAGATGAAGGTCTGTTTCGTCTCATCAATCCAAAATTCACGGAAGTTTTAGGGTATCAGCAGGAAGACATTCTAACCTTAGAACAGTGGTGGACTCAGGCGTTTCCGGATCCCTCCTATCGAGAGCAGGTGATCCAGCACTGGAATACTGCGGTAGAAAAAGCCAGACAGGAACAGATAGATATTCCCTCCCATGAGTACCTAGTGACTTGTAAAAACGGTGCCGTGAAAACTTTTATTATCTCGGGCAGAACCATGCAGGATTCCTTACTGGCGACATTGGTGGATATTACGGATATTAGACGCATTCAGGCTGATTTAGAGCAAGCCAAGGCTAATGCAGAAGCGGCAACCCTCGCTAAAAGCGAGTTTCTGGCCAACATGAGTCATGAGATTCGTACCCCGATGAATGCCATTATTGGTATGAGTGAATTAGCTCTAAAAACAGACTTAAATCCTCAGCAAAAAAACTATATCCAAAAGGTGAAGCGATCGGGTCAGTTGCTCCTGGGAATTATTAATGATACTTTAGATTTTTCAAAAATTGAGGCGGGTAAATTAGAGCTAGAGCAAACCCCCTTTTCTATTCGAGAAGTTGTTTTAAACATTAACAGTATTCTCGACATTAAAGCAGAAGAAAAAGGATTAGGACTATGCTGTCACTTGGCGGCTAATTTACCCCCTATTTTAGTGGGAGACTCCCTACGGCTGAGCCAGATCTTCATCAATCTAGGCAATAACGCCATTAAGTTTACAGAGTCAGGACAAATCACGATCTCCGGTCATCTCCTCGAAGAGAGTGAGAAGAGGGTCATGCTGCAATTTTCTATTGCAGATACGGGAATTGGTATGACTCCCGATCAACAGGCGAAGCTGTTTCAAAGTTTTACCCAAGCCGATAGCTCAACCACTCGCAAATATGGGGGGACAGGGCTAGGCTTAGTGATTAGTCAGAAGCTTTCTGAGTTAATGGGAGGACAAATTTGGGTTGAAAGCGCTGTAGGTGTGGGCAGTACCTTTTACTTCACCGTTGATCTGGCTAAACCACCGGCACCCCTGGATAGGGATTTGGACACTCAGTCCATCCTATCCATCACTGAGCAGCAACGGGTGGAACAAGCGATCGCTCAACTGCAAGGCGCTAGAATTTTATTGGTGGAAGACAATGAAATTAACCAGGAACTCGCCTATGATCTCCTGACCAATCATGGTTTGCAAGTTCAAACGGCTAATCATGGGCAACATGCTTTAGAGATCTTAGCGATCGAAAAATTTGACGGTATTTTAATGGATATTCAAATGCCGGTGATGAACGGGTATACGGCAACCCAAAAAATTCGTCAACAGGAAGGTTACCGGAATTTACCCATCATTGCCATGACCGCCAATGCGATGGCCAGTGATCTGCAAAAAACCTTAGACGCGGGCATGAATGCTCACATTACCAAGCCCATTAATATTGATCAACTCTTTCAAACCCTTGCCTACTACATTCAGTTGAATCCTGACCAACGGGAAGATCGAGGGGCCGTTAACATCAGTTTCCCTGCTTCGAGATCCAGCATCACATCCTTACCCGAAATGCAGGGAATTGATCAGGTTCAGGGGATGCGCAATACGGAAGATGAGAAGATTTATCGTAAATTGTTGATTAAATTCCGCGATCGTTATCGCCATTTTGAAACCGAATTTCGTGCTGAACAGCAAAGCGACGATCCCACCGCTCCAACACGATATGCCCACACCTTAAAAGGGGGTGCGGCCACGTTAGGGATTCAAACCGTACAACAAGCGGCATTTTGCCTGGAACGAATCTGTGCAGAGACGGCGGATCCGGTGGTCATTGCCCCCCAGATTGAGGCCGTTCAGATCGCTTTGCAGCCTATTCTTGACGAGTTAGACATTCTAGAGGATCAAGAGATTCAAGCAGCGGTTGCACAGACTCCTTCGCCTCTTATCCAGGGGGGGCCCTTAGATGACCTGCGATCCCATCTGCAACGCCTTGAAGAACTCTTACGGGAGGATAATGCGGAAACCCTGATGGTCATGGAAACGATCGTCACTCTGTTGCCCAGGTGTCATTTGCCGCCAGAGGTTGTGGCGCAGTTCCAAACCCTGCAAAATACCATTGAACACTTTGAGTTTGAGCAAGCCTTAGAAATTTTAGGATCCTTACAGGGCCTTTCACTATAAACTTGAAACGTTCTGTGTGAAGGCTTGAAACGATCGGAGGAAACGTCCTCCATTAAGGTCTTCAGGGTAGCTCAAATGATGACGGGTCACTTCCGTCCGCAATCGTCCTGATGGTTGCGTAGCCAGGGGAATCAAGTTTTGGATTTTACAAGGTGCCCTGAAGTGGATCCGTTAAGATAGAGTTTTGGGTATCTCAGGTCAAAGTATGCCAGCCCAGCCAATTCCCCCTCTTGCCACAATTTTAGTCGTTGATGATGCCCCCGAAAATCTGACCATTTTGTCAGGGATTTTACGGGAAGACTATCGGGTGCGAGTGGCGACCAATGGAGAGAAGGCCCTAGCGATCGCAAACTCTGAGGATCCTCCAGATTTAATCCTTTTAGATGTCCTCATGCCGGGCATGACCGGGCATGAAGTATGCCGTCGCCTCAAAGCTAACCCCGAAACCAGTTGGATTCCCGTTATTTTTGTAACCGCGCTAGAAGATGCTCAAGATGAGAAAGCTGGATTTGACCTAGGCGCTGCTGATTATATTACCAAGCCCCTCAGACCGATCGTGATTAAAGCTCGGATTAAAACTCAACTGGCCCTCTATCAACAGGAACGTTTACTGGCGCAAACGAACAAGGAATTAGAAAAGGCGACTCAGCTTAAAGATGAATTTTTAGCCAATATGAGCCACGAGTTACGAACCCCCCTCAATGCCATTTTAGGGATGTCAGAAGGGTTGCAAGAAGAAGTCTTTGGCACACTGAATATCCGCCAGAAAAAAGCCCTGAAAACGATTGAGCGTAGTAGTTCCCATCTGCTCGAGTTAATTAATGATATTCTCGACCTCGCCAAAGTTGAATCAGGGAAACTTGAGCTTGAATGTACCTCAACCAAAGTTAGTTCTATCTGTCAACAGAGCCTAAGTTTTATTAAGCAACAAGCCCATAAAAAACAAATTGAAGTTGAGCTAAAAATACCTGAAACCTTACCTGAATTAATGGTGGATGAACGGCGTACTCGACAAGTGCTCATTAATTTGCTGACCAATGCGGTTAAGTTCACGCCAGAAGGGGGACATATTACGCTGCAGGTCATTTATCCTAGTCCCGGTGACGGGATCCCTTCAAAATCCGAACTCAAACAGCAAGATCTCCCCCCTTCGTCTCCATTGCTTCGCATTGCTGTCATTGATAACGGTATTGGCATTCATCCCGTCAAAGCCAAACAACTCTTTCGCCCCTTTGTCCAAATTGATAATTCCCTCAACCGTCAGAATGTGGGCACAGGGTTAGGGTTAGCCCTAGTGAAACGGATTGTGGAAATGCATGGTGGCGCAGTGGGGCTGACCAGTGAGGAGGGTAAGGGCAGTTGCTTTACGATCGACTTACCTTGTGTGACTTCCACGGTTCAGAAAGTGAGTTTTGCCGCCTCAGGCTCCGATACCGAGCTTACCCAAACTGACTTGAATAGTAACAATAAAGCAGTCATTCTCTTAGTGGACGATAACGAACCCAATCGAGACACTGTATCCAGCTATCTCATTGCAAAAGGTTACGAAATTCGTGTAGCGCAAAATGGACAAGAAGCGATCGAAAAAGCTCGATCGGATACTCCCGATCTGATTTTGATGGATATTCAAATGCCGATTATGGATGGCTTAGAAGCGACTCAGAAAATCCGTCAGTATCCTCATTTAGCCTCGATTCCTATTATTGCCTTAACGGCCCTAGCTATGAAGGAGGATCGAGAGCGGTGTTTAGCGGCGGGTGCTAATGATTATCTGAGTAAACCGGTCAAACTCAAGCAATTAGCTGCGACTATTCAACAGCTTTTAAGCACCCAGCCCGAGGGCGATTCCTAGCCACACACCATCCAATGGTTTCCGCAGTCTAGCCCTTCTTGGCTTAAGTTCGCATATCATCAAACCCCTTCTAGCTTCCCCTTGGTAAGGGGAAGGATCGGATTGGATCAGAGTCTCCCCCTTTTGCAAGGGGGGATTAAGGGGGGTATTGATTTACGCCTAACAATACTAGCCCTTACTACCGGTGGAGACCGGATCCGGATCAGGCCGTATTGACCGTGGCGAAAAAACCAACTTAACGCCAACCCAGGATTTTCCCCCTTTTAGGAACGGCCGTAGGGGCGTAAGCTGAAAGAGCCGTTAAAACACAAGTTTTATGAGTTCTCCACGCTTCACCTTAAACTCTGCCATCGATTTTTATGATCTTCATCCGGCTTTTGAAGATTCATTTTTTGAGGTTCTGCAGGGTTTAAGTCATACGCCCAAAAAACTATCGCCCCGATTCCTCTATGACAAGCGCGGGTCGGAGCTATTTGATGCTATTTGTGAGCAGGATGAATACTATCCGACCCGGACTGAGATGAAAATTTTACGGGATCATCACCAAGATATTACGGAACTATTAGAAGATGCAGTCTTGATTGAATACGGCAGCGGCAGTAGTCAGAAAATTCGGATCTTATTGGATTCTGCGCCCCATTTATCCACCTACATTGCCATTGATATTTCTAAGCAGCACCTCTACGAAGCCTGTCATGCTTTAACGGAAGATTATCCCCATCTCCATGCCATTGCTGTTTGTGCCGACTATATGTCTCCCTTCACGTTGCCCAATGTACCCGCCCTCAATCATAAGCGTCGAGTTGCTTTTTTCCCCGGCTCCACGATCGGCAATATGCACCCTGAACAATCCCTCAAGTTATTGAAAAATATGGCAACTCTGGTTCAACCCCAAGGTGGAGTCTTAATTGGGGTCGATCTGAAAAAAGATGCAGCGATTTTAGAACCCGCCTATGACGATCGCCAGGGGGTTTCGGCAGACTTTGCACTGAATGGTTTAGAGCATCTTAATCAAGCCTTGGGAATGGATTTTAATCTTCAACAATTTAGCTACAAAGCCCCCTATGATCCCGAAAAAGGACGAATTGAAATGCAATTGATAAGCAAGGTCGATCAAGTCGTTCACCTCGGAGAAATTGCCTTTCCTTTAGCGGCTGGAGAACCAATTATTACGGAACATTCCTATAAGTACAGTGTGGAAGAATTCCAAACCTTAGCGATCGCTGCAGGATTTCAACCCAAAGGACTCTGGCGAGACGATCGGAACTTGTTTAGTATTCATTATCTGGTTGCTCTTTAAGCTTAGCTTTTGCAGAAAAACGATCGCTAGACTTTTCACTAAAAGTGACAAAATTGAATAGAAGAGTGCAACGAGCGCACTCTTCTACCTCTTCTACCTCTTCTACATTAAGGTGACGTGAGTTCGACAGGGTATACCAGAAAAAAAGCTGAGACCTTATGCTTACAAAAAACATTGAGAAGCAATCCCAGCCATGAATATTCCCATCCTGACCCATGAGGCTCTATCCAATTTAGTTGTCTATTTTAGTGGTCTACAACCTCATCTTGAGGCGCTTCTGCCGATACGGGAAGTGGTTCCAAGGCTTCAACGGGATTCGGCCAAAGATTATTGATTACCTTGAAGAAAAGAAAGAGCAGTCCAATGAGAGCCAGCCAATATAATTCACTGCCCCAACCCTCATGAAACCAGTTAAACAGGGCATCCTGTCCGGTGCCATGAAATATGGTCAGTAAGGTATTGCGCAAAATATTAACTACAACGCTGATGATTATAGATCCTGAGAATAGGGTCAGGGTTTTATTCAGACTTTTCCATGCTTCACTCCAGTACACCCCAATCATACAGAAATAAAGGTTGGTAAAGAGTGCTTTTAAGCCTGCACAGTGAGGAGCAACTTCAACAATGCGACCGCCCACATACAGATAAATTTCCTGCACCACAATATCAAAGTGTAGTTGTTGTAAAATAAACCCGGCTGTTGCAGCAATAAAGGTTTGTAATCCTAGGGTATAGGGTGCAATTAAATAGGGAATTTCCGTTGGAGTTGCAAAGAAGAGTAACAGCAAAGGAAACCCCTGAAGTTTGAGCCCTTCTGTGCCTTTGAGCCAAAGGCATAGCCCCGCGAGCAGAATCGGAAAAGAGAGGTTAACGGTATCTGATATGCCACTCAGGTAAAGCGCTCCAGCAAAGCCCATTAAAACTGCGCCCACGGGATGCCAACGATCGTTTAAAGTTTGCCAACGATCGCGTTGCTCCCAGACAATTTTGAGGGCTAAAGGTAATCCTAAAACCCCATGACTAAAATATTCATGCTCTAGGCTAATACTCTTATTGAGCCAACCATCGTACCAATGCACAACCAGGGGCCCGTAGAGAATCAACAGTGCGCCCCCTAAAATCCAGGCAAAAAGATTGGGATCTTTGAGGAAGGGAAGGGATGGAGAAGAGGTCGTCATGGGAGCCAGGGAAGAGGAAAACAAATATAGCCCTCATCCTAACCCAATCCCCCCAGAAAGGGGCTACCCACTTAAGGCAAAAAAGTGCGGCGTTCCGCGTCGCACTTTCATTAAATTTTGCGCTTTCAGAGGAAAGCCCAGAGACTGTCTAGTGTATTAGGCGGGGTGGGGAAAGTGCCTGCGGGGACAGAACCGGACTTAAGTTGCCGCT
>JBMTZC010000076.1:0-14068 GCA_049455215.1 Prochlorotrichaceae cyanobacterium | reverse complement strand
CGTGGTCTTAGCTTAAAGTCTTACACTTTGGTTATACCTCAGTTATACCGGGACGACAAGAACGAGCACACTTAAATCTAATCGCCACTCGCCAGTCTTAAAAGGCGAGGCTAAAGGTTTCCGTCTTTTCAATATCTTGGCGAATGTCGTTTAAGTCGATGTAACGATCGGTGGCATTCCGTAATTCACGGGCAATCATCCCTTCCGTGGACACAACCGTAATATGGGTATTTTTCGATCGCAATAACTCAATAGCCCGCTCAAAATCTCCATCGCCACTAAACAAGACCACCCGATCGTATTGTTCCACGGTGTTGAACATATCAATCACAATTTCAATATCTAAATTGGCTTTTTGGGAATAGCGTCCAGAATGATCATCGTAGTATTCTTTAAGAATTTTAGTCCGCACGGTATAGCCCAGACTAATCAACGCATCTCGAAAGGCCCTTTGATCTTGGGGATCTTTAATCCCCGTATACCAGAAGGCATTCATCAACAGTAAATCCCGTGTAAAATACTCTAAAACTCGCCGAGGGTCAAAAAACCATCCATTTTTTTGCTGGGCATAAAACATATTATTCCCATCAACAAAGATTGAAAGTCGGTTCATAAAAAAATGAATAAAATAATTGGAATAATAGCGATATCTAAAGACACGCTTTTGTTCCTGATGAAGTTAAAAGAGGATCACCTCTTTCTACACAGGAGTAGGAATTATGGTAGGCAGAGAAGCCGCAAACCACAATTCATCGAGGTGCCCAACATCTTGCAATGACAGTTACTGGCAATGGCGTTTAGGTACAGCAAACTTCCTCGCTTGGGGCGAAGCATCTTACTGCAATCAATAAAGATAGACTAAAACTTCAGACCCTAAAATCCCTAATTTCAGAGATCTTGTCTGTAAAAGAGCAAAGACTCCTGAAGCGGGGAAGCTAGATTCTAAACAAGAAGGATTAACCAACTTATATATAGAAGATGTAACGAGATAACCAATAAAATGCTATTTCGCTAAGTCTTTAAAGTAATAGATGAGCTAGGGCTTAAGTTTAAGAGCTAGTTCATTTTAAGTTTTAATCTAATTTTAATGATCATGAGAAGAACTACATCACATAGAGCGCTATAGCCTACCCATAACGTGGTAATGATAGCATACATGAAGCGCTTGTGTGCGGTGTAAATCTGGAGGAGAGATCTCTCAATCGGGTATGCCAACAAAATTTATTTTCGTGACCGGAGGCGTAGTCTCCAGTATTGGCAAGGGTATTGTTGCTGCTAGTCTGGGGCGCTTGCTTACCTCTCGGGACTATTCGGTGTCTATTGTCAAATTGGATCCGTATATTAACGTTGATCCGGGTACCATGAGCCCTTTTCAGCATGGTGAGGTGTTTGTGACCGATGATGGTGCGGAAACAGACCTCGATCTGGGGCACTATGAGCGGTTTACCGATACGGCGATGGGACGCTTTAACAGTGTGACCACGGGGTCTATCTATCAAGCGGTGATTAATAAGGAGCGTCGTGGCGACTATATGGGGGGGACGGTGCAGGTGATTCCCCATGTGACGTCAGAAATTAAGGAGCGGATCCACCGGGTTGCCCGCAATACCAATCCGGATGTGGTCATTATTGAAATTGGGGGCACCGTTGGTGATATTGAATCCTTGCCTTTTTTAGAAGCGATTCGCCAGTTTCGTAAAGATGTGGGACGCAACAATGCCCTGAATATGCATGTGACCTTGGTGCCCTGGATTCCCTCTGCCGGGGAAATGAAAACCAAGCCCACCCAGCACTCCGTCAAAGAGATGCGATCGTTAGGGATTCAGCCGGATATTCTCGTTTGTCGGTGCGATCGTCCCCTGCCGGATGCTTTGAAGCGAAAACTCTCCGCCATGTGCGATGTGGAGGCTGAGGATGTCATTACGGCCCAGGATGCCAGCAGTATTTACGAAGTGCCTTTAATCCTGGAGGAGGAGGGGCTAGCGGATCGGGTGCTGGAACTGCTCCACATGGAAAAACGATCGCCAAATTTGCAGGAATGGCAAACTTTAGTGGAGCGCATGCATCATCTCCACAATCGGGTGGAAGTGGCGCTGGTGGGCAAGTATGTGCGCTTAAGCGATGCCTACTTGTCTGTGGTGGAGTCTTTGCGTCATGCGGCCTTTGCCCACAGCGTGGAATTAGATTTGAAGTGGGTGAGTGCGGAGGATTTAGAAAACTCCGATCCCGATGCATACCTCAAAAATGTTTCAGCGATCGTTGTTCCGGGTGGGTTTGGTATTCGGGGGATTGAAGGCAAAGTCGAAGCGATTCGTTATGCCCGAGAAGCCCAAATTCCGCTGTTGGGGTTATGTTTAGGCATGCAATGTGCCGTGATTGAATGGGCCCGTAATGTGGCTAAACTGACCCACGCCAATAGCGCAGAGTTTGATGCCCACACCTCAGATCCAGTGATTAACCTGTTACCGGAACAACAAGACGTAGTGGATTTGGGAGGAACGATGCGTCTTGGTTTGTATCCCTGTCGGCTCAGTGCCAATAGTCACAGCATTTCCCTCTATGGGCAGGAGGTGGTTTATGAGCGTCACCGGCACCGTTACGAGTTCAATAATGCCTATCGTAGCGCCTTCCTCCAGAGTGGCTATGAAATTACCGGTACCTCTCCCGATGGCCGTTTGGTGGAAATTATTGAATTGCCTAATCATCCCTTCTTCGTAGCCTGTCAATTTCACCCCGAGTTTAAGTCTCGCCCCAATCGTCCCCATCCCCTCTTTGAAGGGTTAATGAAAGCGGCTCTGGAGCGATCGGGTATTGATTTCCGGAAATAGTGTCAGGTCTTGCTCCCCCCTCCACCGCAACTGACGGAAATGGATACGGAAGCCCGGCGCAAGCCCCCAGCGATCGGAATCAGGAGGCTTTGATCGTTGGGGATGCGACGGAGCAGAGGGCAAACGATAAACGCCTTGACTTGGGCTTAGTCCAGCAATGTCTCAACGATCGGGATGCACCGCTCACAGAGGTCAGGATGATTAACAAACTGTCCAACAAAAACGGAGTAGTTCCAACACCGATCGCATTTGCAACCCTCGGCTTTGACCATGCCCACTCCAATCTCTTCCGTGACCAGCTTATGGGTTAAGGCCTCTAAGGGATCGGTAGAGTCAATTAACTCGACTTGGGAAGCGAGGAACAGGTAGCGCAGTTCATCCACTGCATTACTCTCAAGGTGGGGCACCGTGGGGGTGGGGGAAGCGATCGGTGATTCTTCTCGCACGGTGGTCGGCGGCTCCGCTGGCTCAGGGCAATAATTGAGCAAGGTATCGGCAATCCCGTCACCGAGAATATTGGTCTTCAGGGTTTCCCACTGCTGCAAGACCTCTTGCCGTTGGCCAGCCCAGATCAGTTTACGGGCCACGAACCAGCCCGAATACCCCAGCCCCACTACTTGCAAGACTTCAGGCAGGAAGGGGAAGGTTTGGACTGCAGTCAGTAAAGCGATCGCTACATTCACCAGCAATAAAGCCCCTAAGAGCAGCGCCAGAAGGGAGAAGAGTTGACGGTTCTCACTGGCCCAGGCCAACAGTTCCTTCAAGGTTTTCTGCAAGTTCTGTAACTTGAACAGGGTAGGAGCGTCCTCTTCCTCTGGAGTGATCACTTCCGCTTCCACGGCAACGGCTTCTTCTGTATCGGCTTCTTCCTCTCCAGGCAGGGGAGTTGTCCCCCCAGAGACCGCCGTAGTCAGGCTAGGCTGAGGATTTAGGGTCTGTAACGCTTGTCGCAGGGTTTCATCCGCCACGTAGAGGAGGACCTTTGCTTCCAGGGACGCACCGATCGTTTTGGCATTGCGGGCCTGCTCCAGCACCTTATTGACTTCAGTGCGAACTTTGCGAATTTGTTGCCACTTCCGAGCCAGTTCCGGTTGCTGCCACTGGGCTTCCCACTGCACCCATCCCGCTTGAAAAACGGAAGGTTGTTTGTCCCCGCCGCACTGCAAGCCGGAGTAGGGCAGGTTTTGCCAAATATCTTCCGCCGTATGACAGAGGACGGGAGCGATCGCTTTGGCCAGGTTTTCAATGGCGACCGCCAGGACGGTTTGACAACTGCGCCGCCGGAAATCATCAGAAGCACTGATGTAGAGGCGATCTTTGGCAATATCGAGGTAGAAGTTGGATAAATCTACAACGCAGAAGTTCTGCACCGTTTGGAAAAAGCGATAGAACTGGAAGCTCTCAAAGGCATCAGTGACTTCCGCAAACACTTCCGTAATCCGGTGCAGTAAGTAGCGATCGAGTTCCGGCAGTTGCGCGTAGGGAACGGCATCTGTGGCGGGGTTGAAGTCGTGCAGGTTCCCCAATAAGTAACGGGCCGTGTTACGAATTTTGCGGTAAACATCGGCTAACTGCTTCAAAATCGTATTGCCAATGGGCACATCACTGGAGTAGTCCACGGAGGAGACCCAGAGGCGCAGAATGTCGGCTCCGTAGGGGGGATCCTTTTTCTGGTCTTTGCCCCCATTAATGATCACTAGGGGATCCACGACATTGCCCAGGGACTTACTCATTTTATGTCCCTTTTCATCCAGGGCAAAGCCGTGGGTGAGGACTCGTTTGTAGGGCGCATGACCATTCACCGCCACACTGGTGAGGAGACTGGACTGAAACCAGCCCCGGTGCTGGTCAGAGCCTTCTAGGTACAGGTCTACTGGATATTTCAGCCCCCGTTGTTGCACCACTGCCGCCCAGGAGGAACCAGAGTCAAACCACACATCCATAGTGTCCGACCCCTTACGGTACTCTGCCGCCACCTCACGGTAGGACTCCGGCAGTAACTCCGCTTCCGTTAACTGCCACCAGGCATCGGTTCCCCGTTCCGCCACGATCCCTTGGATGTGGTTTAAGGTCTCTTCATTAATCAACACTTCCCCCGTTTCCCGATGGTAAAAGACGGGGATGGGCACGCCCCAACTGCGTTGACGGGAAATACACCAGTCCGATCGCTCTCCCACCATCGACGTAATGCGGTTTTGTCCTTGGGTCGGAATCCACTCCACCGACTCGATCGCCTTGAGGGCTGCTTCCCGGAATCCTTCCACCGAGGCAAACCACTGCTCCGTGGCCCTGAAAATGGTTGGTTTCTTGGTTCGCCAGTCGTAGGGATAGCGGTGCTCGTAGGGATGACGCAAAATTAGACTACCGGCTTCTTCTAGGGCAACTGTTACCGCTTCATTGGCATCCTTCAGCACATTTAAACCGGCAAAGGGCCCCGCTTCCGCTGTGAAGTTGCCCAACTCATCCACGGGACAAATTACGGGCAAGCCATACTTCTGCCCCGCAATAAAGTCTTCCTGACCATGACCCGGTGCCG
Organism: Prochlorotrichaceae cyanobacterium; assembly: GCA_049455215.1. Classification (GTDB taxonomy): domain Bacteria; phylum Cyanobacteriota; class Cyanobacteriia; order Prochlorotrichales; family Prochlorotrichaceae; genus JBEAPM01. Next base: position 8,704 of record JBMTZC010000076.1, on the reverse strand, counting down.
TGTGGACTAAGCCTGTCCCGGACTCTGTTGTGATGTAGTCTCCCCCAACAATGACAGGACTTTCCCGATCGTAGAGGGGATGGCGATAGGTTGTCCCTTCCAGCGCCGACCCCATGACCCGAGCCACCACTTGCAAGGGGATTTCCCACAGGTTTGCCAAGGAGTCCACTAAATCCGCCGCCACCACTAGATAACGTGGGGGTTGGGTCTTGGCCTCAGGACTAAGGTTATCTCGCCCCGTGTCTACGATCGCATAGGTGAGGCTGCCATTGACCGCCACCGCAAGGTTACCCGGAATCGTCCACGGGGTGGTGGTCCAGATGGCTAGCCCCAGATCGGGAACATACTCCTGCAAAATCATGCGGAGACCAGCGGCAAGTTCCGTGACCCGAAAAGCACCATAGAGGCTCGGCGAAACGTGCCCATCGGGATATTCCAACTCCGCCTCCGCCAGGGCCGTGCGGGAACTTGGACTCCAATGAACCGGCTTTAAGCCTCGATAGATATAGCCCTTGAGGAACATCTGGCCAAACACCCCCAACTGCGCCGCCTCATACTCCGGTTTCAAGGTCAGGTAAGGCGATTGCCAATCTCCCCAAATGCCAAACCGCTTAAAGCCCGCTAACTGGCTCTCCACTTGGCCCATCGCCCAGGTTTGCGCCCGTTCCCGCAGGGTGATGGGGGTCAGTTCCGATCGCTCCGCCCGGGAGAGGGACTGCAACACCTTTAGCTCAATGGGTAGCCCATGACAGTCCCAACCGGGGATATAGCGCACCTTGTGCCCCCGCAATAACTGGTAGCGGTTAATAATATCCTTTAGCACCTTATTCAAGGCATGACCCATGTGCAGATCGCCATTGGAATAGGGGGGCCCATCGTGAATAATGAAGTGATCCTTAGGGTTTTCCGTGGCTAAACGATCGTAAATGCGCTGCTCCTGCCAAAACTCCTGAATTTCCGGCTCCCGCTGCACCGCGTTGGCTCGCATACTGAAATCCGTCTTCAGCAGATTAATAGTGTCTTTATAGCGCCCACTATCTGTTTTGCTCATGTCTGCCTTACTCACGATCGTTTCCTGGGTTGGCTAAAGGGTATCCCCTAGTTTACAAGACAACCTGACCCGCCGCATCAGGGGGAAGAGGGCTTAAGGTTCTCCCTTTCCAGCACTCTCACCGCGTTGTTGTACCGGTTTCGTTGTACCGAGTTCTTTGCATGGGGTTGCACGTTATGTCGCGTTGTCCAGCCCGCCCTGGCGCTGCTACTGACAATGGCGCAACGCTTCCAGGTCTGCCGAGACAATCTTGTCTAAATTTCGGGTAATTTTATCGATTTCCCAGTCCCACCAAGCAATTTCCAGTAATGCGCGGATCGTCTCGTCATCAAACCGTTGACGAATTTGCCGAGCCGGATTACCGCCAAAAATCGTATAGGGAGGGACATCACTAACCACGACTGATTTTGCCGCAACGATCGCTCCGTCTCCCACCTTTACCCCCGGCATAATCACGGTTTCATAACCAATCCAGACATCATTGCCAATCACCGTATTCCCTTTGTAGGGCAAGGCTTCCGGTGGCGGCTCAACCGTTTCCCAACCGTTCCCAAAAATCTGAAAGGGATAGGTCGACAACCCGTCAAGTTGGTGATTGGCACCATTCATAATGAACTTTACGCCTCGCGCTAAAGCACAAAATTTACCAATGATGAGTTGATCCCCCACAAAGGGAAAGTGGTACAAGACGTTACGCTCAAAATTCTCGGAATCTTCCGGATCATCGTAATAGGTATAGTCTCCAATCATGATGTTGGGATTGGACACCGTATTTTGAATGAAACAGATTTGAGGAAACCCCTTCATGGGATGCTTATCTTTCGGATCGGCTCCATACATGAGTAATTTTCTCCAGCTTGCTACAGGAAATTAAGAAGGACCTTGGGCCCGTCTGTGAGCCCTGACTAACTTAATGTCTTCATAGGAAAATTTTTCTTGAAGATATTCACGAATTTGACTTAGACTAACATCCCCCAGATGATCGATCGCTGCGGTAATTTCTCGGTCTGCTTCGGGGGCAATTAAGGGATAAATATCAACCTGATAACCTTTTTCCAGGAGTTGACACAGATGTTCAACGATCGTTCCCACTTTTAACTCACGTTGTTCCGCTATCCCCTCTAGGGTATAGCCCTTTTTATATAACTCAAAGGTTTGTAGTTGGGTACTCCCCAGAGTAGACGATCGGGGGGTTTCTGTTTGGCAATAGTCCCGAATAAATTGAGTGAAACGATCGCCATACTGTTGTAATTTAACTTGCCCCACCCCAGAGATTTGAGCAAAGGCATCTAAGGATTGGGGTTGTCGCTGAGCCATCAGGCGTAAACTAGCATCAGAGAAGACCATATAGGGGGCAATTCGTTCTTGATCGGCAATGGTTTTGCGGAGTTTGCGTAAGCGATCGAAAAGTGTCTGGGTATCACCTCTCGGAGTTTGGGCGGCTTTTGATGCCTCTGTTTCTGATGCCTGTAGCTCTGCAGCTTGTTGAGGCACGGAGAGCAAAAACGATCGTTGCTTACGCAGAATTTCCCAACTCCCGGCATTTAATTTGAGGATTCCATATCCATCCTGAGTTTCCTCAAGTAGACCTTCATGCAACAGCGATCGGGCGAGGAATTGCCATTCTTTTTTACTGCGCTCTTTGCCAATTCCATAGGTTGATAATTGATCATGATGATACTGTAAAACTTTGGCTCTTTGCGAACCCCGTAACACATCAATCACATGATTTAGACCAAAGCGTTCTTGACAGCGAGCCACACAGGAGAGAAACTTTTGAGCTTCGATCGTCCAATCTTGTTGGGAGCGCGAGGTACAACAATTATCGCAGTTTTCACAATGGCCACTAAACCGTTCTCCAAAATAAGCGAGTTGAATAGTACGCCGACAATTCGAGCTTTCCGCATAATCTACAACTTGGCGCAATTGTTGTCGGGCAATACGTTGCTCTGCCTCTAAGGGATCCCCGGTCAGAGGATCTAACTTTTGCTCGATAATCCATTCTACCCGTTTAATATCAGACCAAGAGAAAAATAATAGGCAACGGGCCGGTTCACCATCTCGTCCGGCTCGTCCCGATTCCTGATAATAACTTTCTAAATTACGGGGTAAATCGTAGTGAACCACTAAACGGACATCAGGTTTATTAATGCCCATCCCAAATGCGATCGTTGCGACAATAACGGTCACATCATCACGGATAAATCGATTTTGATTTTCTTCACGGGTTTTATCTGATAAACCGGCATGATAAGAAACCGCATTAATCTGATCTTGGCGCAAACGATCGGTCAGTTCATCTACCTTTTTACGGCTCATGCAGTAGATGATCACCGATCCATCTTGATACTCGTGAATTAACCGCAACAGTTGGGGATAGGATTGGGCAGATTTAGGTCGGACTTCATAATATAAATTAGGACGGTTAAAGCTAGAAATATGAACCCAGGGGTTACGGAGTTGGAGTTGCGTTAAAATATCTTGGCGAACCCGTTCCGTTGCCGTTGCGGTCAAGGCAATGCAGGGAACGGTGGAAAAAGCCGTTCTCAGTTGGGCAAGTTGTCGATATTCTGGACGAAAATCGTGACCCCATTCCGATACACAGTGGGCTTCATCAATGGCAAAACAGGCCAGCCCCCGATCGTCTTGAACCTCTCTTAAAAAATCTAAAAAAGCGGGGGTCAGTAATCGCTCCGGTGCCACATACACTAACTTAATCCGACCCGTTAAAATATCAGCCTGACGCGATCGAATATCTATGCCCCTTAAACTACTATTTAAAAAGGTTGCAGGAATACCATTCTTTTGCAGCGCATCCACTTGATCTTGCATTAAAGCAATCAACGGAGAAATGACGATCGTTACCCCGGTGTGCAGGATGGCAGGCAGTTGATAACAGAGCGACTTGCCTCCTCCTGTCGGCATAATCGCAAGAGCATCTTGACGACGTAGAATAGCTTCCACTAACTCTTTCTGGCCAGGGCGAAAGCGATCGTAGCCAAAGTATTGCTTGAGGGCGGTCTCCAAGTCTGGGGAAGGGGACATAAAGGTTTAAACTTTTGATCAATCTATGCCTATAATTTAAGTTACCTCAAGAGACTTGAGACGAAAACATAAAAATATTCTCGTGATTTTTCTCTAAGGCTCGAGAGGCGAGGAACCCATTAACTTGAGTTCCCTTAAAAATCTACTCCACGCTTGAGATCAATGCCTTTTTCTGCATAATGCTTGTGACAAATCATTTCCGAATGGACGCTGGCTAAATCAAAATAACTGGGCGGGTTTTTACACCGTCCCGTGATAATGACCTCCGTATCCTTGGGCTTCCGTAGGAGCGCATGGAAGATGCTTTCTTCCGGTAATAACTCTAAATCAACGGTGGGATTTAGCTCATCTAAAATAATGGTTTTATAAAGTCCCGACGCGATCGCCACCCGTGCCAGTTCCCAGGCCCGCTCCGCCTCTAAATAATCCACTTCCTGCTGCTGCCCCCGCCAGACGATCGCATCCCGCCCCGATCGTTGATGATCCACTAAGTTGGGGTAACTTTGCTGCAAGGCGGCAATAGCACTATCTTCCGTATAGCCCATCCCCCCCTTTAACCATTGCAAAATTAAGACCCGATGAGATTTATCTTGGCTAATCCCTTTACCGATCGCCTGGAGGGCTTTGCCGAGGGCGCTGGTGGACTTCCCCTTACCTTCCCCGGTGTAAATTTCGATGCCCGTGACCCCATCCGCTAGGGGCTGAGGATGATAATGGGCCTTCATCTCCGAATGTAAATCTGCAATGTCTAACAGGGCTTGGGGAGCGGCCCGTCCGGTGGCAATAACTTCCAATTCTTCGGGTTTACGCCGCAGGGTTCTCACCACTTCTTCCTGAGGGAGCAACCCCAAATCCAAGACCGGATTAATTTCATCGAGCACCACCACAGAATACAGTCCCGAAGCGATCGCTCCCTTGGCCACATCCCAGCCTCGTTGAGCCTCCTGACGATCGAAACGGGTCACCTCATCCGCCGCAAAAAAAGCCGAGCGTCCCGTGCGAACCTGATCAATGAGATGGGGAAAGCCCTGTTGTAAGGCAGCGATCGCCGCATCTTCGTCATAGGTGCGTCCGGGGCCCTTGAGAAATCGCAATAGCAAGACCCGAGATTGGGCATTACTGGCAATGCCCAGCCCAATCGATCGGAGCACCACCCCCAGCGCAGCCTGAGACTTGCCCTTCCCCAGACCGTCATAAACATGAATTTGCCCTTGGGCACGTTCAGCTTGGCTTTGGGCCGTGCGAATACCAATGCTTTGCACAGACATAAGGGAATTTGCTCAAAACTAAAGGGATCAATCGGCTCGCGGAGCCCCATTCTGGGGAGGTATCGATGAATCTTTACAATAGCTTAGGGCACCAGAAGCCGAGAACCTATTAGAAAAACTAATTTAATCTGCCCAAGCGAACGCCATTCCTAATCCCCACGATCGCATGTCCCGGTTTGTGCGTACTATGGCATCGTGCCTATTTTCATCTATTCTCTGTTGAGAGGAGTATCGTTATGGCAGAGTATAAAGTCGTTCTCAAAACCCCCGATGGCGAAAAGACCATCACTTGTCCCGATGATAAGTACATCTTGGATCAAGCTGAAGAAGAAGGGCTAGATCTACCCTACTCCTGCCGTGCGGGTGCTTGTTCTACCTGCGCTGGTAAGGTCGTTTCCGGTACGATCGATCAATCTGATCAATCCTTCTTGGATGATGATCAAATTAGCAACGGTTATGTTTTAACCTGCGTGGCTTACCCCACCTCCGATTGCACGATCGAAACCCATCAGGAAGAAAAACTCTACTAAAGTAGCTTTTCTTCTCCGTTGTTGGTAGTTGGGTGAGTTCTGCTCACCCTTTTTTCGTTTCTAGAGACGGGTTCGCCACATCAAATATCGTAGATATATGCTCAGGCTCTCCAAGCGGATGACGCGCCCTAGATAGCCTGTTCCGAGTCTGTTTAGCCATTATTCCATTGAGTTAAAGAGTTTACCGTCCATGAATACCCTTGATGCAATCCAACAAAGACGATCGGTAAAGCATTACGATGCTAGCCACCAGATGTCTGAAGCGGAGATTCAGCAATTGATGGAATTAGCCATCCTGTCTCCCACGTCCTTTAACATGCAAAACTGGCGTTTTGTGGTAGTTACGGATCCAGAACTCCGTCAAGCCTTACGGACCGCCGCCTGGAACCAGGCTCAGGTTACCGATGCTTCTATTACCCTCTTGCTCTGCGCCGATCTCAAAGCAGCCTTAAAGGAACCGGGACGCTACTGGAAAGATGCGGCCCCGGAAGCCCAAGAAAAAATTGTGCCGATGATTTCCGGGTTTTACCAAGACAAAGACCAACTGCAACGGGATGAGGCAATGCGTTCCTGTGGGATTGCGGCGCAAACGGTAATGCTGGCGGCGAAGGCCATGGGCTATGACACCTGTGCCATGATTGGCTTTGATGCCAAAAAGGTTGCTGAGATCATTAACTTACCGGAGGATCATGTCATTGGTCTGATGATTACGGTGGGTAAAGCGGTTAAACCGGCTCAGCCCCGCCCTGGACAACTTCCCCTCGAAGAAGTGGTCATCCGTAACAAATTTAGTTAAACCGCACCTAACACTCCCCTTAGGGCTGTCATCAACTATTCCGCCCCTAGTTATGTTTGCTGGAACGGGCGCGGTAACCTTGATGTCGCAAGGCCTCTAGACCTAATGGATGACGCGCTCTAGGAATGATTCGCCCTAGGGGGATTTTTCCTTCAATCCCACACCAGGCTTTGACCTGCCGATCCAACGGAACGCCGAAGTCAAGCCAGAATCCTTAAGCTTGCAAATCCGCTCCATAACCGCCGCCGCCTGGGGTACTAATCACTAAGCGATCGCCGGACTGCAAGTCCACTTGGGCGCAACTGTCGAGAATGAGACGATCGCCGTTGGCGCGAATGACTAAATTTTCCCCCGTTTGTCCGGCTTCTCCTCCCGCTAGACCAAAGGGCGCGACCCGTCGCCGGTTGGAGAGGATGGAAACGGTTAAGGGATGGTGAAACTGTAACTGCCGCATGACTCCATTGCCCCCGCAAAATTGCCCCCGGCCCCCACTGTGCTGACGAATGGCGAAGCGATCGAGGGAGACGGGAAAGCGGGATTCTAAAATTTCTGGATCGGTGATGCGGGAGTTGGTCATGTGGGTCTGGACGGCATCGGTACCGGCAAATCCTTGTGCTGTGCCCAGATATTTCCCGGCTCCACTGCCCCCACAAATAGTTTCGTAGTACTGATACTGCCCATCGCCAAAGGTGAGGTTATTCATGGTGCCCTGACTGGCGGCCAGACAGCCGATCGCGCCGTACAGAGTATCCGCGATCGTTTGGGAGGTTTCTACGTTACCGGCAACTACAGCGGCGGGGTACTGGGGATTGAGGAGACAACCAGGGGGAATAATCAACTGTAAGGGTTTGAGACAACCGGCATTGAGGGGAATAGAGTCCTGCACCAGAGTTCGGAAAACGTAGAGGACTACGGCCTGCACAACGGCAGTGGGCGTATTAAAGTTGTGATTACCCTGGGGAGAAGTACCCGTAAAGTCGATCGTTGCGGTTTTCTGCTGGGCATCTACGGTAATTTTCACCGCAATTTGAATGCCATTATCCATGACGGTGGTGAACTGCCCCGACTGAAGAGAGCCGATCGCTTCCCGTACCGCCTGCTCTGCATTGTTCTGGACGTGTTTCATGTAGGCTTGTACAACAGTAATTCCGTACTCCTCCACCATTTGCGTAAGGGCTTGAATACCTCGGGCATTGGCAGCAATTTGGGCTTTGAAGTCTGCCAAGTTCTGGTCAGGGTTGCGGGCAGGGTAGGGAGACTCCCGTAAGTGAGCCCGCATTGCTCCATCCTGAAACTGACCACCATCCACCAACAACTGGTTATCAAATAAAATCCCTTCCTCAGCGATCGTTTTACTGTGGGGCGGCATTGAACCTGGGGTAATGCCCCCCAGATCCGCCTGGTGCCCTCGGGAAGCAAGGTAAAACAACACGGTTTGCCTCTGGGTGTCAAACATTGGGGTGATAACCGTGATATCGGGGAGGTGAGTACCACCGTTGTAGGGGTTGTTCGACAGGTACACCTGTCCAGGTTTCAAGCTTCGGCCGGGATGATTCACCAACGCCTTAACACTTTCACTCATGGAACCGAGGTGAACCGGAATATGGGGCGCATTGGCGACGAGATCCCCATGTTGATCAAAAATGGCGCAGGAGAAGTCCAGACGCTCCTTAATGTTCACGGATGCGGCGGTATTTTGCAGGACAATGCCCATCTGTTCGGCGATGAACTGGTAGCGATTTTTAAACACCTCCAACCGCACCGGATCTGACCCACCCCCTTGCCCCCTCCCAAGAGGGGGAGTTAGGACGGTTCGGTTCTGCTCCTGGGAGGAGTTAGAGGTGGGTTGGCTGCTGCCCGCAAGATCTGACCCACCCCCCTGCCCCCTCCCAAGAGGGGGAGTGAGGACGGTTTGGTTCTCCTCCGGGGAGGAGTTAGAGGTGGGTTGGCTGTTTTCCACAAGATCTGACCCACCCCCCTGCCCCCTCCCAAGAGGGGGAGTGAGGACGGTTTG